>NZ_CP060402.1:3117032-3475548 GCF_015040615.1 Microbacterium sp. YJN-G | reverse complement strand
GACCGCTCTCTTCCTCAAGGTGGCTCTTGCAGGAGTATACCCGAAACAGATACGGTACGTATCGTGCACAAAGTTGACTCGCACATGATGACCCGAAGGAGCCGCCCGTGAGCGTCGATTCCCCCGGAAGGCTGCCACTCTTCCTCACCGACGCCGACGTGGAGAAGCTCGCCGATCTGCGCTCGGCGATCGATGCGATCCGCGCCGCCTATTCGACACCCGTCGACAATGCACGCAATCCCGGTCGGATCTTCGCCGACAGTGGCCGTGAGTGGATGCGCGTCATGCCGTCGGTCCCAGCGAGCGGGCGGCTCTTCGGCGCGAAGTCGATCAACGGCTCCTTCGCCGACGGGCTGAGCGTCAGCTACCTCATCTCGCTGTTCGACCGCGATACCGCCGACCTCGTCGCCCTCGTCGACGGCAATCGGGTGACCGGATTGAGGACCGCCGCGACCACCGCGGTCGGCGCGGCTGCGCTCGTACCGGATCGGCCACTCACCGTCGGCGTCATCGGATCGGGCTTCGAAGCGCAGTCGCACACCGCTGCCCTGGCGCTGGTGACCCGGTTTGCGAACGTGCGCGTGTTCAGCCCCACCCGCGGGAACCGTGAGGCTTTCGCCGAGCGGTTCTCGGCGGAGCTCGGCGTGCCGGTGACTGCGGTCGATTCCGCCGAGCAGGCCGCCCGCGACGTCGATCTCGTGCTGTGCGCCGCTCGTTCCCGAGACGAGTCGCCGACCGTGCAGGCCGATTGGATCGGACCGGACACCACCGTCGTCTCGATCGGATCGACGACACCGGCACAGCGCGAGCTGCCGGCCGACCTCATCGCGCGCGCGACGCTCGTCGTCGCCGACGGCGTCGACGAGGTCGTGCACGGCAGCGGCGACATGCGCGCCGCCGTCGCCGCCGGGATCGACGTCGAATCGATCACGGCATCCCTCAACGACGTCGTGCGCGGCGATCGCGAGGTCGACGTCGAGCGCGGCATCCGCATCTACAAATCGACGGGCTCCGGCCTGCAGGACATCGTCGTCGCCGAGACGCTCGTCGACCTCGCACGAGCACGCGGGGTCGGAACAGAGCTGCCCGTCGGAATCGTCACCACACGGAAATGAGGAACAGCATGGTCGACTACACGAAGGACCAGGCCCGCACCTGGGCACGACAGAAGTGGAAGGGCGCCATCGCGGTGACGATGCCGTCATACAGCGCCGACTTCTCGAGGATCAACGAGAACGCGATCAGGCACGACATCCTGAAGCTCAAGGAGCTCGGGTTCGCCGGAACGCTGCTCGTCACCGAACTGGCGATCACAGCGGAGGAGAACGCTCGAGTCACCGCCGTGGCGCGCGAAGCCGCAGGCCCCGACTTCCAGCTCTTCTTCCACGCGGCCTTCAACACCCTCGAAGAGAACATCACCGCCCTCAAGCTCGCCGAGAAGGAGGGGGTCGACAGCGTTCTGATCTCGTACCCGACGGCCTTCTGGCCGACCTCGCACCAGGAGGTCTACGACTACACCAAGGCTCTGGCCGACTCGACCGATCTCGCAGCCATGCTGTTCGGACTTCCCGCCTGGGGCTTCGAACGGATCGATCCGGCGGGCATGCCGGTGCCGTTCGTGCGCCACGTTCTCGACACGATCCCGAACATCGTCGCCGTCAAGGCGGAGCAGGGCTACCCCACCATCGGAGGCATCATGGAGATGCAACACCACTTCGCCGACGAGGTCGTGATCTCGTGCCCGATCGAGAGTGAGACCATTCCGCTGATGTCAGTCATCGACTTCCAGTTCTCGGGCACGTCGAACACGAACTGGATGAGCGACTACTTCCCGAAGGCGTTCGGGCTGGCGCAGCAGGGCCAGTGGGAGGAGGCGATGAAGCTCTGGTGGCAGGTCGCCCCCGCCCGCGCCGCGAACACGGCGATCCTCACCGGCTCGGCAGTCGGCACGACGGTGATCAACCGCACCGGCTGGAAGTACCAGGAATGGCTCGCGGGGTTCAACGGCGGCGCCCTTCGCGCTCCCGCCCCGCGCATCCCCGACCGCCTGATGAAGCAGGCTCGCGCAGCCCTCGAGGCATCGGGACTGCCGGTCACCGACCTTCCCGACAGCGAGTTCGTCACGGGCCGCACCCGCGCCTGACCCGTCGCAGAATCAGAGGCGCCGAGCCGCACCGCGGATCGGCGCCTCTGGCGTACCTGCGGTCCCTGTGCTCAGGCGCGTCGGGTGGCTCGGGCCATGCCGCGGTAAGTGGCGACGGCCTCGCCGTCAGCCCGAACGGTCACGTCGACGACGGCTCGACGAGCATCCGCCCACGACGTCACGGCGTTCGCCTCGAGGCGCTGTCCGAGCCTGCTCGGCGCGAGGTAGTGGATCTGCGCGTCACCGGTGGCGGCGTGCGGGATGAGGGTGTTCGCGGCCATCGCGAATGCCTGGTCGGCCACCGCGAACACGATCGCACCGTGCGTCATCTCGTTCGCGTTCACGTGCCCGGAATCGACGATGAGTGAGACCGTCGCGCGGCCCTCGGTGGCCTCGTCGATGGTGAACCCGAACCACCGCCAGGACGGCTCGTTCTCGAGCACACCGACGATGAAGGGGTCGACGACGCCCATCAGCCGAGCCTCTCGACGACGAGCGCCATGCCCTGACCGCCACCGACGCACAACGTCGCGAGACCCAGCCGCCCGTCCCGCTCCTCGAGGGCGCGCACGAGCGTCCCCGCGAGGCGCACCCCCGTGGCGCCGAAGGGATGCCCGACGGCGATCGCACCGCCGTTCACGTTCACCCGCTCCTCATCGAGCCCGAGCCGGCGGACCGTGGGCACGACCTGCGCCGCGAACGCCTCGTTCAGCTCGACGAGGTCGATGTCGGCCACCGCGAGACCGAGCCGGTGAAGGAGTTTCGTGGTCGCCTCGACCGGCCCGAGTCCCATGATCTCGGGTGAGAGCGCGCTGGCCGTCGCGCCGAGGATCCGAGCACGGGGAGTGAGCCCGAGTTCGCGTGCGCGCGCGGCGCTCATCAGGACTGCCGCCGATGCCCCGTCGTTCAGCGGGCTGGCATTGCCGGCCGTGACTGTGCCGCCCTCGCGGAATGCAGGCGTGAGCCCGGCCAGCACCTCGGCCGTGGTGCCGGGTCTCGGCGCCTCGTCGGCGGCGACGATCACGCCGTCGGTTCGCATGTGGGGTGCGACCTCGCCCTCGAACCAGCCGCGTGCGGCGGCAGCGGCGGTGCGCTGCTGCGAGCGCAACGCCCAGGCGTCCTGATGCTCGCGCGTCGTGCCGGTGATCTGCGCGACGAATTCCGCCGTGGCGCCCATCGGGATGTAGACGTCGGGCTTCTCGCCGGCCAGGCGCGGATCGGCCCACTCCTCCCCGCTTGCGAAGACGCGTCCGGACCGTGCCGAGGCCGCGGCCGCGCTGGGATGCAGGTGAGTGGAGACTGGTGGCGTGCTCGACGTGGATTCCATGCCGGCCACGAGGAACGCATCGCCGTCGCCGCAGCGGATGGCACGGGATGCTGCGGCGACGGCCTGCAGCGATGATGCGCAGAAGCGGTTGATCGTGGCACCGGGCAGGCCGTCGTACCCGGCGTACACCGCGACGCGGCGAGCGACATTGTCTCCCTGCGCACCCTCGGGCACGGCGGTGCCGAGATAGAAGTCGTCGAGAGTGTTCGGATCGATCTGCGGCACGTCACCCAGCGCCGCGCGCACGGCGGTCAGTGCGAGGTCTTCCGGACGCTCATCGACCAGGGCGCCTTTCCGCGCACGGCCGAAGGGTGTACGGCGGTAGGACACGAGGACGGCGTCTCGGGCGTTGATCTGCACTGTCATGGCGTCCTTCCGGGAATTCAACTGATACGAATCGTACCGTTTTGCAAGACGATTCGCATGCGCCGCGGGCGAAGAAGTCACATTCCGCGCAGTAGGGCGCCTTGGTTCGCTCTGCACAGGCGCACTCGGCCCAGGAGTTGTCCACGGCGCCCGGGCCGAAGCGTCGCCTATGTCCGTGGGCGCGCGAAGAATCGACAGCACCCGACACGAGGGGGCCGCCATGAACGATTCGAAGCTCGACCTGATCGCGAAGCTGCTCGCGAAGGCCGAGAAGACGACGCCGGAAGAGGCGGAGGCGCTCACCGAGCACGCCGAGCGCCTGATGGTGAAGTACGGCATCGAGCAGGCTCACGTCGACGAGCGCCACGGAAGGCTCGGGCAGAGTCGCGAGCCGATCGTGCAGGAGCGGATGCTGTTCACCGGCACCTACGCGCGCAATCTCCGCGGGACCGGCGCGAGCGTGGCGCTCGCGCTCGAGACAGTCAGACCTCTGGTGGCCGAACAGCCAGGCGGTGGCTCGCTGCTCTATCTGGTCGGGTTCGCGCCCGACGTGCGACAGGCGCGGATGCTGACAGCGAGCCTGCAGCTCCAGGCGATGGTCGCCATGCGGGCCTGGTGGCTGAGCGTGCGCGATGCATACCGCTGGGACTCGGAGAGTGAGAAGCGCCGCGCACGCAGCGGTTTCATCCGCGGATTCGCCGCCGGCGAGCGCGTACCTTTCGGGGCCCGTCTCGGGAAGCCAGGCGAACACCGGCAGCGCGGTCACGACAGGCGAGCGGATCCGTGAATGATCTACTACTTCTACTAGATGCGGCGTACGCTGAACAGGTGGGGACCGTGACGAAGACCGAACTCAACCAGCAGACCGCGAAGGTGCTGGCGCGTGTCGCCGCGGGCGAATCCCTCACGGTCACCGACCGCGGACAGCCGATCGCGCAGCTGACGCCGCCCGCACGCGACGATTGGCAGCAGCTCATCGCCAGCGGCCGCGTCGCCCTGCCGACCCGTCAGGGGGCACTGACCATTCCGCCGAGCACGGCGACGAAGACCAGCGCCGAGATCCTCGACGACCTGCGCGCCGACCGACTGTGATCTACCTCGACACCTCCGCGGCCGCGAAGGCCCTGCTCGACGAGCCGGGAAGCGACGCCGTGCGACACCTCTTCGCCGACGGGACCGCGTTCGTGTCGTCGACTCTCCTGGCGGTCGAGCTGCATGCGGTCGCCGACCGCCGCTTCGTGGGCGTGGATGCTGCGCAGGAGATCATCGCGCGTGTGGCGCTCGTCTCGCTCGGCGACGACATCACCACCGCCGCCATCAATCTGCACAGTGGCCTGCGCACCCTCGACGCACTGCACCTCGCCACGGCGCTACGTCTGGGCACGGCGATCAACGGCATCCTCACCTACGACCATGAACTCGCTGCCGCCGCCGCAGCGCGTGGACTCGCGGTGGTCGCGCCCGGCGAGAAACCAGATCGCGAGTGAGGCATCACGGCATCGTCAGACCCGCCGCATAGACTCCCGCACATGAACGCCGACGTCTCGACCCCGCCGCAGGCCGAGGCGCTTGCGGCCCGCATCCTGATGCCGCGTGAGCGTCCGCTGCTGCTCGTGTCGAGCACGACCGACGGCGAGTTCCTGTTCGACATCGACGCTCTGCGCGATGAGCTCGACGGCATCGCCGAGGTCGTCACGATCACGACCGGGCCCGCCACCAAGCACCTCGAACAGCTGCTGCCGCCCAAGGCGCAGGTGTTCAACGGCGCCGCCCGCTCGTACCCGGTCGACTTCGGCGCGGACCCCGACTGGCACCGCTCGCACCTGCGGTTTCCGAACCACGCCGACACCGGCGACCTCGTCGACGACGCCATGGCGCAGACCGGCCGGCGCACTGTGCAGTCGGCGCCGGCGCCCCGCATCCGTCGCGTCACCGGCACCGTTCAGGGCTTCTTCGCCCACGACACCTGCGCGATGGTGCGCCTCGACGACGGCACGGTCGTCACCGCCACCTCCGCACTTCTGCCGGCGGACATCCCGCTCGCCGCGGCGCTCATCCCCGGCGAGCGGGTGAGTGGCATCCTCGAGGGGCGCGAGTTGCAGCCCGAACCACTCGAGGCCGACCTCGCCGCCTTCGTCGACGGCGCGCACACCCTCGCCCTGGTCGTGAAGGTCACCGACCTGCGCGCGACCGTGCAGCTGCATCCGCGCGTCTCGGTGATCCTGCGCCGCCGCGACGTCGACCTCTCCGAGGGCCCGGTCAGCGACGTGCTGCAGGTCGGCGACGTCATCCGCGTGCGGGTGCGGCGCGAGCCCGGTCACGAGATCGCGCTCAGCCTCGCGGATGCCGACCCGTCGGCCCCGCTGGTGCCCTCGCTCGCGCTCGTCACCGGCGGCGCGCCCTGGCTCGGCGAGGGGCGCCCGACCGAAACGCGTCCGACCGAAACGCGAACGACGGATGCCGCCGAGCAGCCACCGGCGCCCGAAGCATCCGCCCCCGCCGCAACGCCGACCACGGCCGATCTCGCCACCCGCGCCGATATCGCCGCGCTCGCGCACGAGGTCGCCGCGCTGCGGGGCGACCTGCTCGCCGTGACGAACCTCGTCGGCCGCGGCGGGGCGACAGCATCCGACAGCGCCGAGCTCAAGCGCCTGCGCGCCGAGAACGAGCAGCTGCGCGCCAAACTCGCCGATGAGCGCGCCGAGCGCGCGAAGGTCGAGGCGAATCTGTCCGAAGCGACGCACGACCGCCGCGAGGCGGGCCGCGCCCTGCGGGATGCCCGGCGCGCCGCGGAGCGCGCGCACGTCGACCCCACCGAAGACGGCATCCGCTTCGAGATCGAACGAACCTGGGGCAACCGCACCGCCCCCGGCGAGCGCACCCGCTGGCCGCTGCGCGAGTTCACCTTCGGCGCGGCGTTCATCGACTCGCTCGCCGCGCTCGACGAGAACCAGCTCAGCAAGGCGGTGCGCGCCTGCGTCGACGCCGTCACCGGGCGCGATCGCGAGATCCCCGCGCGCGAGCTGCACCGGCTGCGCACCGGCGAGGGCGGCGACGACTCGTACGTCGTGCGCGCCGACGGCTCGAAGTGCTGGCGCTCGTCGATCGAGCAGAACACCCCCGGCGCCCGCCGCCTGCACTACTGGGAGCTGCCCGGCGGGGTGATCGAGCTCAGCCGCGTGGTGCACCACGACGACACGAAGCCGTGAGCATCCGCCGCCCTGCCACGCGGGGCGCGCACCGCACGCCCGCCGGTAGACTGGACACGCCCCGCCTCCCCTCTCTTCAGGAGCCCGCGTGACCGCCGCATCCCACACCCACATTCCCGATTCGGTCGAGAACGCCGTCGCGACCCCTGAGAAGGAGCAGCCGTACGGCGCGCTCGGTCTCAAGGACGACGAGTACGCCCGCATCAAGGAGATCCTCGGCCGCCGCCCCACCTCGGGCGAGCTGGCCATGTACTCGGTGATGTGGAGCGAGCACTGCTCGTACAAGAGCAGCAAGCAGTACCTGCGCCGCTTCGGCCAGAAGGTCAGCGACGAGATGCGTGAGCGCCTCATGGTCGGCATGGGCCAGAACGCCGGCGTCGTCGACGTCGGCGAGGGCTGGGCCGTCACCTTCAAGGCCGAGAGCCACAACCACCCGTCGTTCATCGAGCCGTTCCAGGGCGCCGCGACCGGCGTCGGCGGCATCGTCCGCGACATCATCTCGATGGGCGCGCGCCCCGTCGCGGTCATGGACGCCCTGCGCTTCGGCGCGATCGACCACCCCGACACCCCGCGCGTCGTGCACGGCGTGACCGCCGGCATCAGCTTCTACGGCAACTGCCTGGGCCTTCCGAACATCGGCGGCGAGACGGTGTTCGACTCGGTCTACCAGGCCAACCCGCTCGTCAACGCGCTCGCGGTCGGCGTCCTGCGCCACGAGGACCTCAAGCTCGCCAACGCCACCGGCGTCGGCAACAAGGTCGTGCTGTTCGGCGCCCGCACGGGCGGCGACGGCATCGGCGGCGCCAGCATCCTGGCATCCGATTCGTTCGACGACGGCGGACCCACCAAGCGCCCCGCGGTGCAGGTCGGCGACCCGTTCGCCGAGAAGGTGCTCATCGAGTGCTGCCTCGAGCTGTACCGCGACGAGCTCGTCGAGGCCATCCAGGACCTCGGTGCCGCAGGCATCTCGTGTGCGACCAGCGAGCTGGCCGCCAACGGCAACAGCGGCATGCACGTCTCGCTCGACAACGTGCTGCTGCGCGACCCCACCCTGACCGCTGAGGAGATCCTTATGTCGGAGTCGCAGGAGCGCATGATGGCCATCGTCGCCCCCGAGAAGCTCGATGCGTTCATGGAAGTCGTGAACAAGTGGGAGGTCGAGACCAGCGTGCTCGGCGAGGTCACCGGAGACGGCCGCCTCGTCATCGACTGGCAGGGCGAGCGCATCGTCGACGTCGACCCGTCGACGGTCGCCGTCGACGGCCCGGTCTACGACCGTCCGGTCGCCTACCCGACGTGGATCGACGCACTGCAGGCGGATGCTGCGGAGCTGCTGCCCCGCACGAACGAGCCGGCTGAGCTGCGCACGCAGTTCCTGAAGCTGCTCGGCTCGCCGAACCTGGCCGACACGAGCTGGATCACCAACCAGTACGACTACTACGTCGGCGGCAACACCGCCCTCGCCTTCCCCGACGACGCCGGCATGATGCGCGTCGACGAGGAGTCGGGCCTGGGCTTCTCGATCGCCACCGACGCCAACGGCCGCTACTGCCAGCTCGACCCGTACGCGGGCGCGCAGCTGGCCCTCGCCGAGGCGTACCGCAACGTCGCCGTCACCGGCGCCGTGCCCACCGCGATCACCGACTGCCTGAACTTCGGCTCGCCCGAGAACCCCGAGGTCATGTGGCAGTTCGGGCAGACCGTCGACGGTCTGGCAGACGGATGCTATGAGCTGGGCACCCCGGTCACAGGCGGAAACGTGTCGTTCTACAACCAGACCGGCGACGTGCCGATCCACCCGACGCCGCTGGTGGGCGTGATGGGCATCATCGACGACGTCTCGCGCCGCATCCCGTCGGGATGGCAGGACGAGGGGCAGAACATCTACCTGCTCGGCACCACCTCGACCGAGCTGTCGGGTTCGGCCTGGGCGGATGTCATCCACAACCATCTGGGCGGACGTCCGCCGGCCGTCGACCTGGCCGGGGAGAAGCGCCTCGCCGGGCTGATCAGCGCGGCGCGTGACGAGTGGCTGATCTCGTCGGCGCACGACCTGTCCGAGGGTGGCCTGGCGCAGGCCCTCGCCGAGGGCGTCATGCGCTTCGGCGTCGGCGCCCGTGTGTGGCTGACCGAGCTCATGGAGCGCGACGGCGTGGATGCGGCATCCGCCCTGTTCTCGGAGTCGACCGGACGCGTCATCGTGACCGTTCCGCGCGAGGATGACGTGAAGTTCCGCGGTCTGTGCGAGGGACGTGGCTACCCGGTGCTGCGCATCGGCGTCACCGATTCGGAGCCGGCGCTCGAGGTGCAGGACGTGTTCACCGTCACCGCCGCCGAGCTGCGCGAGACCTCGCAGGCGACGCTGCCGGCCGTGTTCGGCCCGACCGTCTCCGAGCCGGTCGCGTGACGGGTGCCGTGGACACCGACGAGGACTACGGAGATCTCGGCGAGCGGCGCAACCGCCGCATTCGCCTGGTCGCGTGGGTGACGATCGTCGCGCTCATCGTGGGCGGCGGCGGCGCGACCGCCGCGACCCTGTTGTTCGGCTGAGTCCCCACCTCCGTCTATTTGGCAGGAAGTCCCGATACCCGCGCGGAATACCGAGACTTCGCGCCATATAGACGCTGGGGGCGGCGGGGGGCGGGGCGGAGCGGCCGCGACAGGCGGCTCAGGCGAGGGTGAGGAAGAGCTTCTCGAGCTCGGGGACGGTGATCGACTGCTCGCCGTCGGCATCCGTCTCACCGTTCACGCACTTGCGCAGGGCGGTGCTGACCACCGCGAAGCCGGCGCGGTCGATCGCCTTGCCGACGGCGGCGAGCTGGATGACCACGTCGCGGCAGTCGGCATCCGACTCCATCGCATCGATGACCGCGCTCAGCTGCCCGCGGGCGCGCTTGAGACGGTTCACCACCTTGCGGATCTCGGCATCCGACGCGCTCATGATGTCTCCTCCATCGTCATCCGGGCGCCCGCCTTCCAGGTGAGGTACCCCCCGTCGAGATTACGCGCCGCGCGACCCCGCTGGGCGAGGATGCGCGCCGCCGTGTGCCCGCGCTGACCCACCTGGCAGTGCACCACGAGATCACCGTCGGGCAGCTCGCCGATGCGCCGGCGCAGATCGTCGAGCGGCACGTTGACACTGCCCGGGATCGCCCCGCTCGCATGCTCGGCCGGCGAGCGCACGTCGATCAGGGTCGCCCCGTCCGCGAGCGCGCCGTCGAGCTCGTGCCACTGGATGCTGTCGCCCGTACCGGCCGCGCGGTTGTCGGCGATGTAGCCGAGCATGTTCACCGGATCCTTCGCCGACCCGAACGGAGGCGCGTAGGCGAGCTCGAGCCGGCTCAGGTGCGACGCGGTGAGCCCGGCGTGCATGGCGGTCGCGATCACGTCGATGCGCTTGTCGACGCCGGCGCGTCCGCTCACCTGAGCACCGAGGATCGCGTCGGTCTCGGCATCGACCATGAGCTTCATGGTCAGCCGCTCGGCGCCCGGGTAGTAGCCCGCGTGGTCGGTGGGGTGCGCGTGGATCACCCGGTGCGCACGGCCTGCGGCCACCAGGTCGCGCTCGCTCCAGCCGACCGTCGCCACGGCGAGTCCGAAGACGCTGACGATCGCGGTGCCGAGGGCGTCGGCGGCGGCATCCGGTTCGGCATCCAGCAGCCCGGCCTCCCAGGCGATCGCGTCGGCAGCCGTGCGGCCGTGCCGGTTCGCGAGGCCGGCCATGGTGACGAGCGTCTCGCGGTCCGAGACGGCGTCGATCTTCTCCACGCCGTCTCCGACGGCGAAGATGCGCGGGTCGCTGGTGCGCTGGTGTCCGTCGACGGCGATCCCGCCGGTGGGTCCGATCCGCAGCCCGGCTTCGCGGGCGAGAGCGGATGCCGGACGCACACCGCGCGCGTCGACCACGAGGCGGCAGCCGATGACGGTGCCGTCGTCGAGGTGGGTGCCATCGGCATCCAGCATCCGCACCGTCGTGCCGGTGCGCACCTGCACGCTGTGGGTGTGCAGCTCGTCGATGACGGCCGCGGCCATCTCGGTGTCGAGCGGGCTGAGCGGATGCCGTCCACGCTGCACGAGCGTGACGTCGTGCCCGGCGAGGACGAGGTTCTCTGCGGCCTCGAGGCCGATGAACCCGCCGCCGGCGACGACCACGCGTGCGGGTCCGTCTGCGAGGGCGGCGTTGACGCGGTCGAGGTCGTCGATCGTGCGCAGGGTCGCCACGGTCGGGCCGTCGATGTGCTGGTCGAAGACCTCGCTCGCCTGAGCCCCGGCGGCGATGATCAGGCGGTCGTAGGCGTGCGTCGTCTCGGATCCGTCGCGCAGGTCGCGCACTCGCACGGTCTGCGCGGCGGCGTCGATGCCGATCACCTCGTGGCGTGTGCGGACGTCGAGTTCGAACCGGGATCGCAGGGATTCGGGGGTCTGCAGCAGCAGGGCGTCGCGCTCTTCGATCACGCCGCCGACGTGGTACGGCAGCCCGCAGTTGGCGAAGCTGACGTAGTCGCCGCGCTCGAACACGACGATCTCGGCGTGCTCGTCGAGTCGGCGCAGCCGCGTGGCCGCCGACATCCCGCCCGCGACTCCGCCGATGACGACGACGCGCATGTCAGCCCCGTCCGAACAGCTTCGCGAAGAACCCGGGCTCGGCCGGCTCGTCCTCGTGGCCGCGGCAGCGGTCGGATGCCGGAACCCCGGCCATCACGGCGCTCACGTGCTGGCCGCATCCGGCCCAGGTGGTCTTGCCGCATCGGCGGCAGGTGATGGCTCGGCACATCTCGGATCTCCTTCGGGTCGTGTGGGGTACGGTTGAATTATACCCCCGGGGGTATTTTTGCACGAGATTGGCTGAGTGGGCGCTGGGAGGGCGGGGATCGTGCGGGATGGCTGTTTGGGGCCCTTCGACAGGCTCAGGGACCCAACAGTGGGATGCGATGCCTGAGAACTGGGTTGCTGAGCCTGTCGAAGCACCCTGGCCCAAAGCGGACGGCCCTTCGACAGGCTCAGGGACCCAATGGGCCGGACACCTTGCGGGCGGGGCGGCCCTTCGACAGGCTCAGGGACCCAGGCGGGCGGACAGGCTCAGGGGCCCAGGACGAGACGACGACGCCCCGCCCCGCGGGAGGCGGGACGGGGCGTCGGAAGAGATGTTCGGCTTACCAGAACACGGCGATGCCGATGTTGATCAGCGCGAGACCGCCGACGGCGTGCGCGAGGCCGGTGCTGACATCCTCGCCCTTCTTCACCTTGCGGCGACCGATGATCGCGGCGACGAGCACGCCGATGAGGATGACGAGCTTGATCGCGATCTTGACATGGTTGACCGCCGGGTCACCCTCCTCGCGGGCCATCTCGGCGAGGCCGACGAGCAGCAGTCCGGTGATCAACTGCACCCAGGCGCCGGCCATCTGGAAGACGCCGACCGTGGGGTTGCGGAAGGTGGCGAGCCAGCCGCCGACGAGCGCCGCGGCGCCGAGGATGTGCAGGAAGACGAGAGCGCTGTGCAGGAAGTCCATGCCCCCAGACTACTTTCCCGACACCGAGTTGGCAAAGGGCTCCTGCGAGCGGCATCCGATTGCTATGGTGATGATCTCCCGCCCCCGCGAGCGCACATCCCCGAGAAGAAGACCACCATGCCCAAGATCAGCGCGCCCACCGTGGCCGAGCACCGCGCCGAGCAGATCCGCGCGATCCTCGACGCCGCGCACGACCTGATGAAGGAGGGCGGGGCGCTGCCCGCGATGGGTCAGGTGGCGGCGCGGGCGGGGCTGGCGCGTCCGAGCATCTACCAGTACTTCCCGTCGCGGAACGATCTGCTGATCGCACTCACCGAGGACATGACCCCGCGCTGGCTCGAGAAGGTCACGGCCGAGATGGATGCCCACAGTGCGCCGGCCGACCGCATCCTGATCTATCTCGAGGCGAACATCCGCATGGTCGCTGCAGGAGACCACGCCGCCGGAGACGCGCTGGCTGCGGAGCCAGGAGTGCGCGAACTCTTCGACGAGCACGTCCGCGCGCTGCACGCGCGTCTGCTCGAACCGCTCGTGCACGAGCTTGAGCGGCTCGGTGTGACCGAGGCGACCCCGGTGGCGATGCTGCTGAACGCCCAGCTGCACGCCGCCACCGGAATGCTGTCGCGCGGCACACCCGCAGACGAGGTCGTCCGCCTACTGCGCGACGTGGTCGAGCCGTATCTGCGCACCCGCTGACGCGGGAGCAAGCCACGTCCGCGTGCGCTCGCCTACAGCCTCCCGGCGAGCGCGGCGATGCCGAGCAGCAGCGAGACGAGCGCGAGCACGAGGGCGATCGCGAAGAGCACCGCGTGCACCCTGAGGAACGCCGTCGCCCGGCGGTTCTCGTCGCGGGCGCGCGGATCGGCGGCGACCCGGCGGTAGAACGTCGGCCACACCACCACGTTGAAGGCGGCGTTCAGGAACAGCACGAGGGCGAGCGGGATCACCCTGCCACGCTATCGCGCCGGCAACCGGCGCGCTCCCCGACAGAGTCTCAGTGCGACTCGGACTTGCGGCTGCCCGCCTCGAGCACATCGCCGGCCGGCAGCTCCTTGTGGCCGCCGAACTGCAGGCGCATCGCCGAGAGCACCTGGTTGGCGAACTGGTCCTCATCGCGCGAGGCGAACCGCTCGAACAGCGACGCCGCGAGCACCGGCACCGGCACGCCGACGTCGACGGCGGCCTTGACCGTCCAGCGGCCTTCACCCGAGTCGGACACCCGTCCGGCGAGGCCGTCGAGCGTCGGGTTCTCGTTCAGCGCGGTCGCAGTCAGGTCCAGCAGCCACGACGAGATGACCGACCCGCGGCGCCACAGCTCGGTGACCTTGGCCGTGTCGATCGGGAACTGGTAGAACTCCGGCTCCTCCAGCGGCGCGATCTCGGCCGAGTGCTCGGCCTCGCGCACCCCGGCATCCGCGTTCTCCAGCAGGTTGAGGCCCTCGGCGAGGGCCGCCATGATGCCGTACTCGATGCCGTTGTGCACCATCTTCACGAAGTGCCCCGAGCCGGCGGGCCCGGTGTGCAGGTAGCCCTGCTCCTCGGGCGCCAGCTCGCCGGTGCGGCCGGGCGTGCGCTCGATCTCGCCCGCGCCCGGGGCGATCGTCTTCAGGATCGGCTCGATGTGCTGCACCGCAGCATCCGTCCCGCCCACCATCAGGCAGTAGCCGCGCTCGAGACCGAACACGCCGCCGCTGGTGCCGGCGTCGACGTACTCGATGCCCCTCTCGCGCAACGCCGCCGCGCGACGCACGTCGTCGCGGTAGTTCGAGTTGCCGCCGTCGATGATGATATCGCCGGGCTCGAGCACCGCCGAGACCTCGTCGACCACCTGGCCGGTGAGCGAGGCCGGCACCATCAGCCACACCACCCGCGGGGTCTGCAGCTTCGAAGCCAGGTCGGCCACACTGTCGGCGCCGACGGCGCCCTCTTCGGCGAGCGCCGCAACGGCATCCGCATTCACGTCGTAGGCGACGCATTCGTGCCCGTCGCGCATCAGGCGGCGCACGATGTTCGCGCCCATCCGTCCCAGTCCGATCATGGCAAGCTGCATCGCGGTCTCCTCGTGTCGGGTCGTCGGGGGTGTCGGGGTCGTCGTCCCCCATCGTCACGCACTGGCTCGCGCGAGACAAGGGGGATCAGCTGTCGGCGGCCGCGTCGTAGCGGTCGCGGTTGGCGACGATCTCGTCCTGGTGCGCCGACGCCCACTCGGCGATGGCCATGACGGGGATCGCCAGGCTCTTGCCGAGCGGCGTGGAGCGATAGACGACGCGCGGCGGGATCTCGGCGAAGACCTCGCGCTCCACGAGCCCGTCGCGCTCGAGCTGGCGCAGGGTGTGGGTCAGCATCCGTCCCGAGATCCCCGGGGTCGTGCGCTTCAGCTCGGTGAACCGCAGCGGACCCTCGAGCAGCATGCCCACGAGCATGACGCTCCACTTGTCGCCGATGCGCGACAGCACCGAGCGGAACAGCTCGGAGTCCTCCACGTCGCGCGCGCACAGCTCGCTCATGTTCGACTCGGGAATCGTCGCCGTCGTCTCATCGGTCGCCATCGCGATCCTCCCTTCTCCGAGCCGGCCTCACGCTGCCGCCCTCACCTGCCAATGGTCACATCCATGTGCCCAGGTGACATTGAAATGCCTGCCGACGGCTCGGAATATTTACTCATCGTAGCTCAGTTACCGCTTGTAACTAACGCAGGTTCTGTACCTGCATCACCCCCAGAAGGAGAGACCCCGCATGTCCGACATCCGCATCGCCGTCATCATCGGCAGCACCCGCCCCGGCCGGAACGGCCAGGCCGTCGCCGAGTGGGTTCTCGAGCAGGCCCAGGGCCGCGACGGTGCCACCTACGAGCTCGTCGACCTCGCCGACTTCCCGCTCCCCCACCTCGACGAGCCCATGCCCGCCGCCTATGGCCAGTACGCCGGCGAGCACACCCAGGCCTGGTCCGAGAAGGTCGCCTCGTACGATGGGTTCGTCTTCGTCACCCCGGAGTACAACCACTCCATCTCGGGCGTGCTGAAGAACGCGCTCGACTACCTGTATGCCGAGTGGAACAACAAGGCTGCCGCGTTCGTGGGCTACGGCTCACTGGGCGGCGCGCGCGCCGTGGAGCAACTGCGCGCCGTGGCATCCGAGCTGCAGCTCGCGCACGTGCGCCAGTCGCTCGCCTTCTCGGTGTTCACCGACTTCGAGCAGTTCACCGACTTCAAGCCCGCCGAGATCCACACGCAGTCCGCGGCCACCATGTTCGACCAACTCGAGTCGTGGAGCGTCGCGATGCGATCGGTGCGCCAGCCCGACCTCGCCGGCGTCGCGGCCTGAGCCGAGTCCGGCTCACCCTGCGACGCAGGGCCTATGGTGAGTCGATGGGAGAGTCCATCGTGAGCCGCACCGCCCTCGAGAGCAGGAGAGCGGATGCCGTGGCGCGCGCCGAGTCCACGGCATCCGCCCTGGCCGCGCTCGTGCACGACCGGCAGGGCAGCAACGACGACGACGAGCACGACCCCGAGGGCGTCACGCTGTCGTCGGAGTGGTCGCGCCTGTCGGCGCTGGCGGATGCCGCGGCCGACGAGGTGCGCCGCTTCGACGACGCGCTGGCGCGGTGGGATGCCGGAAGCTACGGCGTCTGCGCGCGGTGCGGGAAGCCGATCCCCGCCGGGCGCCTGGAGGCGCTGCCGTTCGCGGAGCTGTGCGTGCCGTGCGCCGAGAAGGCGACCGCGCGGTGAGCGGCGGGCGCGCGATGAGCGGTGGGCGGGTGGGCGTGGGCGCCATCGGGCTGGGCGGCATCGGGCTGGGCGGCATCGGGCTGGGCGGCATCGGCCGTGACGAGGCGGCGCTTGTCAGCGCCGCGACGGCCGGCCCGTGCGAGCCGGCGGCGCACTGCCGAACAGCTCGGGCTGCTGCGCCCTGACTGCCTCGAGGTCGGCGAACACGAAGCGCAGGTGCTCGCGCAGCGCGGCGATGGCGTCGTCGGTGCGGCCCGCTGCGAGCGCGTCGACGACCCGCTCGTGGTCGTCGACGTAGTCCTGCACACTGCGCGTGGCGCTCATGCCCACGTACCGCGCGCGATCGAGGTGTCCTTTGGCCGCGCTGACCGCGGCCCACGCATTCGCATGCCCCGCGAGGCCCAGCAGCGCGCGATGGAACTCCTCGTCGAGCGGGTAGAACGAGTCCCGGTCGCCGGCCAGGCGCTGGCGCCGCAGGATGTCGCGCAGCATCCGCTCTTCCCCCGGCGTCGGCGCACCGCAGGCAGCCAGCGATGCGAGCTCGATCGCCTCGCGGATGAACTGCGCCTCGCGCACACGATCAGGATCGATCGCCGTGACGTAGGTGCCGCTCTGCGGGCGCACCTCGACCAGTCCCTCCTGGGCGATCAGCATCAGCGCCTCGCGCACCGGCTGCCGACTGATCTCGAGGTTCGCGGCGAGCTCGTTCTCCGACAGGAGTGAGCCCGGCGCGGATCGTCCGCGGATGATGTCGTCGCGGATGCGCGCATACGCGAGCGAACGCGCCGAAGGACGCGCGGTCGGCTCGGCTGCGGGCATACTCGTCACGATATCTTGACAGAACTTGTATGGCAGTGGTTCCATGACGTTTGCCGGACATGCTTCGCCGGTCATCTCGCGCAGAGAATCACGGAGGCAACATGCGGATCGACAAGGCCGAGGTCATCGTCACCAGCCCGGACCGGAATTTCGTCACCCTCAAGATCACCACGAACGAGGGGCACACCGGTCTCGGCGACGCGACCCTCAACGGGCGCGAGCTGGCGGTCGTGGCCTATCTCACCGAGCACGTCGTGCCTCTGCTGATCGGCGCCGACGCGTCGCGCATCGAGGACACCTGGCAGTTCCTGTACCGCGGGGCGTACTGGCGCCGCGGACCGGTGACGATGGCGGCCATCGCCGCTGTCGACATGGCGCTGTGGGACATCAAGGGCAAGGCCGCCGGCATGCCCGTCTACCAGCTGCTCGGCGGCGCGTCGCGCAACGGGCTGATGGCCTACGGCCACGCCTCGGGCAAGGAGCTGCCCGAGCTGTTCGACTCGATCCGCGCGCACCAGGAGCAGGGCTACAAGGCCATCCGCGTGCAGACCGGCGTTCCCACGCTCAAGGCCATCTACGGCATCGCCGCGCAGGGCGCCGACGTGGGAGATGCGACCGTGCGCTACGACCACGAGCCCGCCCGCCGCGGAGCGAAGCCGGTCGAGGAGGACTGGGACACCCGCGCGTACCTCAACCACCTGCCGGGCGTCTTCGAGGCCGTGCGCAACGAGTTCGGCCCCGACATCCCGCTGCTGCACGACGGTCACCACCGCATGACGCCGATCCAGGCCGCTCGACTGGGCAAGGACCTCGAGCCCTACGACCTGTTCTGGCTCGAGGACTGCACGCCGGCCGAGAACCAGGAGGCGCTGCGCCTGGTGCGCCAGCACACCACCACCCCGCTCGCCATCGGCGAGGTCTTCAACACGGTGTGGGACTTCAAGGACATCATCCGCGACCAGCTCATCGACTACGTGCGCGGTGCCGTCACGCACATGGGCGGCATCAGCCCGCTGAAGAAGACGCTCGACTACGCGGCAATGTACCAGATCAAGTCGGGCATGCACGGCCCGACCGACATCTCGCCTGTCGGCATGGCCGCGGCGATGCACCTGGGCCTATCGATCCACAACTTCGGCATCCAGGAGTACATGCGCCACGGCGCCAGGACCGACCAGGTCTTCGAACAGTCCTTCACCTGGACCGACGGCTACCTGCACCCCAGCGACAAGCCGGGCCTCGGTGTGGAGCTCAACGTCGACGAGGCGGGCAAGTACCCGTACGAGCAGGCCTACCTGCCGTACAACCGCCTGCTCGACGGCACCGTCCACGACTGGTGAGCGACGCGCCGTCGCTGGGCCGGGTGCTTCGACAGGCTCAGCAACCCAGCTCCTGAGGTGTCTGGGTCCTGAGCAACCCAAGTCAAGCTCAGGGGCCCGCTCGCGAAGCTCAGCATCCGGGTACGCGAAGATGGAGGCATGACGGCCGACCTCACCCGCCTGCGCTCTCTGCTCGACGACGACACGCCCCTGAACTGGGTGCTCACGGGCGACTCGATCACCCACGGCCTGACCCACACCCACGGCGCCCGCACCTACGCCGAGCACCTGCACGAGCTCATCCGCGGTGACCTCGCCCGCACGCAGGACGCTCTGATCAACACGGCGATCAGCGGATGGCGCATCGCCCAGCTGCTGAAGGACTTCGACCGCCGCGTCGCCACCTGGCGTCCGCACATCGTCACCCTCATGATCGGCACGAACGACTGCTCCACCGCAGGCGCGTTCAAGACGATCGAACCGCCGCAGTTCGCGGCATCCGTCACCGAGTTCGTGGGCCGGGTCCGCGATCTCGGGGCGATCCCGGTGCTGCAGACGCAGCCGGCGATCGATGTGCGCAACGCTCCCGAGCGCGCCCGCATCGCGGACTTCGCACAGGCGATCCGCGACGTCGCCGACGCTCAGGGCACGATCCTGATCGACCATTTCGACCGCTTCGCCGAGATGGGCGTCGACCAACGGGGCGAGGTGCCGTGGGGGCTGCTGAACGACCCGTTCCACCCGAACGCCGCCGGCCACGCGCTCATCGCGCTCGGCGTCGCCGAAGAACTCGGACTCGAGCCCGAGCCCGCGCGCGACCGCGTGCTCGCCCACCTGCGGTCTCAGGTGCTCGTCGCCCGCTGACCGGCCCGTCAGGACCGCCGCCGGCAGCCGTCAGGCCATCAGCCCGTCACGACATCCTCCTCCGCACTCCCGTAACCGCCGAGCTTCTCGGCCGCGAAGTCGAGAAGAGCGGATGCTCGTGGCGTGAGCTTCATGTCAGCGGGCCAGATCCCCACGACGTGCGAGACCGTGACCGGCGGATCGAACGGCCGGATGACGATCGGCCGGCCCTCGATGCTCATCGGCACCGCGTTCGGCCGCGACATGAGCAGGCCGTACCCGAGCCCCCGTCCCACCAGCGCCTCGACGAGGATGATCTGGGTGACCTTGGCCTGGATCCGCGGCTCCAGGCCGCGCGCGGTGAAGGCGTCGGTGACGTTGCGGATGCCGGGAGTCGCGTCGTACAGGATGTACGGCTCGTCGGCGAGTTCGGCGAGATCCACGGTCTCGGCCGCGGCGAGCGGATGGTCGGGATGCAGGTGCGCCTGCAGCGCGGTCGCGTAGATCCGGCGGCGGCGGTACCCGACCGGCAGTGAGACGTCGTAGACGAGTGCGACGTCGAGCCGCCCCGCCTCGAGGGCGGAGAGCAGCTCTTCGTTGGTGCCCACCATGATCTCGATGGTCACGCCCGGATGCCGCTTCGGGAAGCCCTCGAGAAGCTCGGGCACCACGTTCGTGGCGAAGCTCGAATAGCATCCGAGCTTCACCGGACCCCGCAGCTCCTGCCCCCGCCCCGCCCCCACGACGAGCTCCTGCGTGTCGGCGATGATCTGGCGAGCCTGCCTGGCGAACTGCTGACCCGTCGCGGTGAGGGTGAGCCCCCGCGCCTTGCGACGCACGCACAGCTGCTCGCCGACGGCCGTCTCGAGACTGGTGATCGCCTGCGAGAGCGCCGACTCCGAGATGTGCAGATGAGCGGCGGCCGCGCTGAGCGTGCTGAAGTTCGGCAGGGCGGCGAAGAGCTCCAGCTGCCTCAGGCTCACGTCGACCATGACTGCTCCCTGCGCATCCGGCTTCTTCGGTTCAACCGAACTATATCCACGAAGAACTGTGATTTACACGCAGTGAACTCCGGCGCACCATGGATGCATCGATTCCCGACCCTCAACCCGGAGGGCCACGACAATGACGTTAGGGACAACCATGAGCTCCGCCACGACCGGCACTCCCACCTCACAGCGCCGGATCGCCTTCGCGACGATCATCGGCACCACCATCGAGTGGTACGACTTCTTCATCTACGCCACGAGCGCAGGGCTCGTGTTCGCCCAGCTCTTCTTCCAGCCCGCCGGCAAGGAGATCGGGCTGCTGTTCTCGTTCGCCACGGTCGGCATCTCGTTCCTGTTCCGACCACTCGGCGCCTTCCTCGCCGGGCACTTCGGCGATGTCATCGGGCGTCGCGCCATGCTGGTCGCCACGCTCGTGCTGATGGGTGCGGCGACGACCCTCATCGGCACCCTTCCCACGTACGCCCAGATCGGCATCGCCGCGCCGATCATGTTGCTCGTGCTCCGCATCCTGCAGGGCCTTTCCGCCGGCGGCGAGTGGGGCGGTGCGGTGCTGATGGCGGTCGAGCATGCGCCGGCGAACCGGCGCGGCCGCGCAGGCTCGTGGCCCCAGCTCGGCGTTCCGCTCGGATTCCTGCTCGCATCCGGCGTGACGGCGCTGATGACCGGTGTCATCTCCCCCGGTGACGCGTACCGGGAGTGGGGCTGGCGCGTGCCGTTCCTGCTGAGCATCGTGCTGATCGTCGTCGGCTTCGTGATCCGCCGTTCGGTCGAGGAGAGCCCCGTGTTCGCCGAGATCGCCGAGCGCGGAAAGCAGGCGAGCATCCCGATCGTCTCGCTGTTCCGCCGCCACTGGCACCTCGTGCTGCTCGCCGCACTCGTGTTCGTCGGCAACGGCACCCTCGGCTACATGACCACCGGAGGCTTCCTCAACAGCTACGCGATCAGCGTGCAGAGCCTCGACACCACCTCGGTGCTCGTCGCAGCCGTCTTCGCGGCGGTCATCTGGTTCTTCTCGACGCTGCTCGCCGGCTACCTGGCCGACGTGATCGGCCGGCGGATCACCTTCCTCATCGGCTTCGCACTGCAGGCCATCGTCGTGTTCCCGATCTTCTGGCTCGTCGACGCCGGCGGACTGACAGGGCTCTACGTCGCGCTGCTGCTGATCTCCACCGGACTCGGCCTCACCTACGGCCCGCTGGCCGCCTGGTACGCCGAGATCTTCCCGGCATCCATCCGCTTCTCGGGCGTCTCGATCACCTACGCGGTCGGGGCGGTGCTAGGCGGCGCGTTCTCGCCGATGATCGCCCAACTGCTGCTGGGCGCCACGGGCACGACCGCGGCCGTCTCCGCCTACCTCCTCCTCGCCACCTTGCTCGGCGCCGGCGCGACGCTGTGCCTGCGCGACCGCACCGGCATCGCACTCGGTCCGGACAACGAAGCCGAGCAGGCGAGCGGATCCACGATGTTCGTCCCGAGCGAGCACACAGGTGAACTCGCAGTGACGCGGTAGCACAGAGCCCCTCGCGCAGTCAGTCAAGGAGAAGAAATGGTAAGCAGCAGTACCCGGGTCGCGATCATCGGCGGAGGGATGGGCGGGCTGACCGCCGCGATCGCTCTCACGAAGATCGCCGGGGTCCAGGTGACCGTTTTCGAGCAGGCCTCCCAGCTCGGTGAGGTCGGCGCGGGCGTGACCGTCGCACCGAATGCCGCGCGCGTGCTCGACCGCCTCGGTGTGCTCGATCAGATCAAGCGCGTGGGTGCGGTTCCCGACGGACACGGCGTCTACCAGAACGCCAGGGGCGAGATCGTCACCGACGCCGCCTGGGAGGACTCGGCCAAGCAGTACCAGAACATCGGGATGTACCGGCCGGATCTCATCGACGCCCTGGCACAGCAGGTCGATCCCCAGACGATCCGCCTCGGGCACCGCCTGACCTCGGTCGAGATCATCGACCGAGAGGGGATGCCGGGCGTGCGCGTCGAGTTCGAGAACGGCGCACACGACGTGTTCGACGCGGTGGTCGGCGCCGACGGCATCCATTCGGCGGTCCGGAAGGCCGTCGGGCAGTTCCCCGAACCCGTCTACTCCGGTTACCTCGTCTACCGCGGCGTGGTCGACGCCTCGCGGCTGCCCGCCGACTGGCCGATGATCAGCCAGGTATGGATGGGGAACAAGCGGCACTTCATGTGCTACCCCCTGCAGCAGCGGAAACTGATCAACTTCGTCGCCGGCATCCCGAGCGACCGGCCGCTGCAGGGCGCCTGGTCGGGCCCGGCGGAGGTCGCTGAGCTCGCCGCCGAGTTCGCCGGCGACGACTGGGACCCCCGGCTGCAGGAGTTCATCGGGCTGATCGACAAGACGTTCTGGTGGGGCCTGTTCGACCATGAGCCGCTCACCGACTGGTCACGCGGGCCGATCACGCTGCTCGGCGACGCCGCGCACACGATGCTGCCGCACCAGGGTCAGGGGGTGAGCCAGGCCATCGAGGACAGCATGGCCCTGGCCACCTTCCTCGCGGCGGCCGACAGCCTCGCCGACATCCCCGAGGCGTTCCGACGGTACCCGGCGGTGCGGATGCAGCGCACCGCGATCCTGCAGAACGGCTCGCGCCGGGCGGGGGCGATGTTCGACGCGCAGTACGAGTTCGCGGACCTCGGCAAGCGCGACGCCGACATCCGCGTCGGCCGCGATTTCCGCCGCAGCGCCGTGTTCGACTACGACGCTCAGAAGGTCGCCGAGCAGGCGCTCAATCGATTCAGAAGGGTTCAGGTCGCATGACGTCCATCAGCATCATCGGCAGCGGCAGGATGGGCGCAGCGATCGCCGAGGTCGCCACCCGAGCGTGCGCCTCCGTCCAGATCATCAAGCGCAGCGCCACGAGCATGTCGGCCGCGCGGCCGGGCTTCGAGTACGGCGTCATGGGCGACGGACTCACCGGCGATCTCGTCGTGCTCGCCGTGCCCTACAGCGCGTACCCCGGCATCCTCGAGCACTACCGCGACCAGCTGCGCGACAAGGTCGTCATCGACATCAGCAACCCGATCGACTTCACCACCTACGACCAGCTGCGCTCGCCCGCCGACTCGTCGACCGCCGCCGAGCTCGCCAAGCTGCTTCCCGAGGGGACGGCGGTCGTGAAGGCGTTCAACGTCAACCTCGGCGAGACGCTCGTCACCGGCACGAACGGCACGACCACCACGACGGTCCTGTTCGCGGGCGACTACGCGCACGCGAAGATCGCGGTCGCACAGCTGATCGAGGCGGCGGGGATGCGGGCGGTCGACGCCGGTCCGCTCACTCGCGCGCGCGAGCTCGAGGCGATGGGCTTCCTGCAGATCATCATGGCGGCGCTCGGCCGGACGCGTTACGAGTCGGGATTCGCCCTGCTGCAGTGATCGCGCGCTGGCGCCGCCGGCAGCAGAATTCGCACCGCCGGAATCAGCATCCGATCATTAGGCTGAGGGCATCATGGATGCATTCTTCAGCGGACTGTGGGGGTTCGCCGGTGACTATTGGTGGCTGGTGTTCCCGCTGATGGGCGTCGCCGGCGGTGTCGCGAAGTCGTGGGAGCGCGCCGCGAAGCGGCGCCACGAGCGGCGGCTCGAGACCCTGCGCCTGAAGACGCAGCTGAAGACCGCCGAGATCGAGGCTCGCGCGCTCAACGGCGGCGGGCGAGGAAGGAGTGGGCGCGGCGGTCAGCATCCGGCTCCGCAGGACACCCCCGCACCCGTCCCTTCGAACGAGCTGCTCACCCGGCTGTTCCAGGACCATGACGAGATCACCGCACGCTGGCTGGACTACGAACTCGACGTCGGCAAGCTCATCGCGTTCCCCGCGATGAGCGACGGCCGCCAGCCGCTCACCGCCGCGTTCCTGCGCGCCAAGAAGACGGCCGACGCGCTGCGCCCGGCATCGGCGGACGCGAAGGTCACCGAGAAGCAGGTGTCGGAGTACCTGGATGCCGTCGGCGCCTACGCCGTCGCCTTCGAGATCGCCGAGCGCGACGCCAGGCGGCTGCGCGACTCGTCGTTCAGCGAGGACGAGCGCAAGCGCCTCGACCGCGCCCAGCACATGCTGAAGGTCGCGCTCGACGAGTCGGCCACCCAGGCCGAGCGGCAGCTGGCGTACAAGCGGGTGCGCGATGAGCTCGACGGGCTGATCCTGCTCTCGGACGAGGCGGTGCAGGTGCTCGAGAAGCAGGTCGCCGGCGCCCTCCCCGCTGCCCCCACCCCTGCCGCGTCCCCCGCCGCGCCCTACCCCACCACTTCCGCCGAAACCCCTCCTGAGCGTCGAAACCCCTCCTGATTCGCGCAAATGCGGAGGGGTCTCGGCAACCACGAGGGGTCTCGGCGAGAGGGGGCGGAGCGTAGGCTCGGCGGCATGGACACCACGCTGCGCGTCGGCATCGTCGGGGCCGGAGGCATCGCCCCGCCGCACATCGAGGGCTGGCTGGCGCTCGGCGCCGAGATCGGCATCCTGCGGCGCACCGGCGCCGACGACCTCGCCGCCCGGTACGGCATCCGCGTGGTCGACGATCTCGGCGACCTGATCGACGCGTCCGACGTCATCGACATCGTCAGTCCGACCGCGACGCACGTGAGCGTCGCCCGCGAGGCGTTCGTCCGCGGCCGGCACGTCGTGTGCGAGAAGCCGCTGGCGGTCACCGCCGCCGAGGCGCAGGAGATGGCAGATGCCGCGGTCGCGGCCGGCGTGCGCCTGTTCCCGGCGCACGTGGTGCGCTACTTCGAGGGGTACCGGCGGCTGTACGAGCAGCGCGAAGCAGTCGGGACGATGGCTGAGCTCACGTTCCGCCGCACGGTCGCGGCCCCGGCGTCGGCCTGGTTCTACTCGCAGGATGCCGGCGGCGGGCTCATCCGCGACCTGATGATCCACGATCTCGACCAGGCGCTGTGGCTCGCCGGCCCCGTCGTTGAGGTGTCGGCCACGCAGGATCCACCGGCCGTCGACGACACCGTGCAGCCGCCCGTGTCGGCGCACGTCACGCTGTGGCACGCGAACGGCGCGGTCAGCCACGTGCGTGGCGACTGGGCCGGGTCGGAGGTGCCCTTCCACTCCGAGGTGCAGATCGTCGGCGATCGCGGCACCCTGTCGGTCGACACGTCCGAGCTGGCGGGCGAGGGGAGCCCGGCGTCGGCACCCGGCAACGACCCGTACCGCGCGCAGCTCGCCGACTTCGTCGAGGCGATCCGCACCGGCGCCCCGGCGCGCGTCACTCCCGAGGACGGCGTCGCGGCCGTCGCGGTGGTGGATGCCGCCTACGCGTCGCTCGCCTCAGGGCATCCGGTCGTGCTCGCACAACTCTGAAGGAAGATCGCACTTCTGGAGGACGCCTCGGCACCCAGCATCCTTCAGAGTTCCAGCCGTCCTTCAGACCTGACGACGCGTCAGCGCTCATAGCCGAGCGGGCGCGCGAGCACCCGCCGTTGGTCGCGTACCCACACGATGCCCTCCGCCCGGCGCTCGGCGCGGGTCGCGAAGCGGTACCGGTAGGTGACCACGCGCACCCAGCGGGGGCGGTGCCCGGCGAACGGGTCGTGGCGCAGCATCCGCAGGGTCGGCGGGTCGGCCTCGAGCAGCCGCACGAGGAACACCGTGGACCAGTCGTCCAGCGAGTGCCCCAGCGGCAGGAACCACATCAGCCAGTCCAGCCGCAGATGGTAGGGCGCGAACTGCCTCGGGATGCGGCGCACATCACCCGGCTTGCCCCGGAACTCGTACTCCTGCCAGTCGGCGGCATCCGGATCCACATCTCGCGTCCCCTCGACGACGAACTCCACGCGCCGCTTGGTCACGGTGCCGAAGGCACCGTACGCGTTCGCGAGCTGCCAGCGGTTGAAGCTTGCGTTCATCAGCTGACGGCGCGCGAACAGGTTGCGCAGCGCCGGCCAGCTGAGCACGAGGTACAGGATGCCGACGGCCGAGGTGAGGATGATCCAGTAGAGGGGGATGCCGTTGAGCTGGGGCCCTTCGACAGGCTCAGGGACCCAGGCCATCCCAAAGACCCAGGCCGGCAGGGCGAAGGCGGAGAAGGCGAGCACGACCGTGGCCCAGTTCAGCCACGCGAAGTTGCCGGTGACGATCAGCCAGAGCTGGGTGAGGATGACGATCGTCGCGGCGACCGTGCCGATGAGCAGCGGCACGGACTGGATGGGTCCCTGCGCCTGTCGAAGGGCAGGGGCCAAGAGGGTCACGAGCGGCACGAAGAGGAAGAACGGCACGACCAGCTGCGCGAAGTGGTTGCCGACGACCTCTCCGCGGTGGAACCATTTCGGCAGCAGATGCGCCTGCCTGCTCAATGGCCCCGGCATCGGCTGGGTCTCGTGGTGGTACATCAGTGCGGTGAGGTCGCGCCATTCCCGTCCGCCGCGGATCTTGATCATGCCCGCGCCGAACTCCAGCCGGAACAGCAGCCACCAGAACAGCGCGATCACCACGGTCGGCGGCGGCTGATCCGCCGAGCCCAGGAACGCGGCGAGGAACCCAGCCTCGAGCAGCAGCATCTCCCACCCGAACGAGTAGAAGGTCTGCCCGATGCTCGTGATCGACATGTAGCCGAGCCACAACAGCAGAAAACCGATCATCGGCAGCCACGGCGGCCCCAGCTGCGGGATGCCGGCGACGAGCAGCGCCCCGATCGCCATCCCGGCCCAGCACAGCGCCACCAGCCGGCGGTCGGTGTAGCGGATGCGGGAGAACAGGGTGGGGCGCAGCATCCGCGTTCTGATCTTGGACGACGTCGCCCACGCGAGCAGATCGGGGGCGGGCAGCAGCCCGCGCTCCCCGAGCAGCGGGCGGAACTGGTTCAGCGTCGACAGGAACGCGACCACGTACAGTGCCGCGATGCCCCGCTGCAGGACCTCGCGGGCGAAGCCGAACTCGACGGCGGCGAATCCGTCCATGCCCGCAGGCTACCCTCGACGCCCTTTCCCGCAAGCCCCCTTCCGTTGCACGCCGAAACCCCTCCTGAGCGTCGAGACCCCACCTGAGATACGTATCTGCGGTGGGGTCTCGACGCCCCTGAGGGGTTTCGGCGGACGGATGCTGAAGAAAACTCAGGCCTGCGGGAAGGCGGCGACGACGTCGATCTCGACGAGGATGTTCGCCAGCTGCGAGCCGACCGTGGTGCGCACCGGGTACGGGGCGGTGAAGAACTCCTCGTACGCGGCGTTGAACTCGGCGAAGTCGGCGAGGTCCTGCAGGTGCACCGTCGACTTGACGACGTCATCCATCGTCAGGCCGTGCACGGCGAGCACCGTCTGGATGTTGCGCAGCACCTGACGGGTCTGATCCGCGACGTTGTCGGCGACGGCATCGCCGTTCGCCGCATCCTGCGGGCCGAAGCCCGCCGTGTAGAGGAATCCGTTGGCGACGACCGCGTGGCTGTAGGGGCCGGCCGGCGCGGGCACGCCCTCAGTGTGGAAACCGTTCTTCGGCATATTGCTTTCCTTTCTTTTGGCGGTAGGTCTGTGGGGAGCGGGGCTCAGGTGCTGCGGCGCAGCCCGCGCCCGGGAAGTGCTCCGGTCAGTGCGCCCCCGGTGAGGACGCGCACGCCGGCGACGAACACGTCGTCGATTCCGACGGCGCGCGCCGTGGGGTTCTCATAGGTGGCGGCGTCGGCGACGGCATCCGGGTCGACGAGCACCAGGTCGGCGACCGCGCCGACCTCGACGGCGCCACGGCGGCCGAGCCCGAAGCGCCGGGCGGGCAGCGCCGACAGGTGGTGCACGGCGTCGGCCCAGCTCCAGGTGCCCAGTTCGCGCACGAACTCGCGCAGGTACCGGGCGAAGGTGCCCGCCGCACGCGGGTGCGGATGGGCGCCGATGAAGATGCCGTCGGATCCGCCGGTGTGGGCCGGGTGCGCGAAGATGCGGGCCAGCTCGGTGCTGGGGCGGGGGCTGCGCACCGCCATCACGGCGTTGCACTCCATCCGCGACGCGACCAGCGCGTCGAGGGCGAAGTCGATCGGCGGGACGCCCGCGCGGGCCGCGGCCGCGTGCAGGGTGAGCCCGTGCGCCCAGTCCAGCTCGGGCGCCGCGACGTGCGCCAGGGTGATCATGTCGGGCCAGTCCGGTCCGAGGCTCGCGCTCTGCTCGGCCCTGGCGGTGCAGGCCTCGCGCAGCGCCGCGCGACGGGCGGGATCGGCGATGACGGAGACGGCCTCGCGCTGCGGCAGCATCGACACCTCGGGCGGCAGTAGCGGCATGCCCAGCAGCGTGCAGCCGCGGATGTACGGGTATGCGTCGAAGGTGGCATCCACCCCCGCCTGCTCGAGCGCGTCGAGCTGGCCGAGCACGATGTCGGCGTCGGCGTGGAAGTGCGAGATGTGCACGTCGAGCCCCGGCCCCGGCCCCGCCCCGGACGCGGAGCCGGCCAGGCGCGCGATCTCGGCGATCTCGGCGATGCCGGCGGCGGTGTTCGCCTCGTATCCGCCGCGCATGTGCGTGACGTAGACCCCTCCGGCCTGCGCGACCGGTGCGCACAGTGCGGCGATCTCGCCGGCGTCCTGGAAGATCCCGGGCACGTAGTCGAGCCCGGTGGAGAGCCCCAGGGCGCCGTCATCCATGCCCTTCGCGACGAGTGCGGCCATGCGCTGCCGCTCCTCATCGGTCGCCGGGCCATCGGCCCGGCCGCACACCTCGAACCGCACGGTGCCCGCCGGCACGAGGAAGCCGGCGTTGATCGCCGAGGCGCCGTCGACGGATGCCAGATACGCGGCCACCCCTCCGCCGTGGTACGTCGGATGCGGACCGTTGATCGCGGCGAAGTACTCCGAGCCGTAGGCACCGTCGCCGGGTGCGTATGAGACGCCGTCCTGCCCGGCGATCACGGTCGTCACGCCCTGACGCAGCAGGGTCAGGGTCACGTCGGGGTCGGACAGCAGCCCGTCGGCGTGGGAGTGCACGTCGATGAACCCGGGCAGCACGAGGCGGCCGGCGGCATCCACCACCTCGTCACCGGGCAGCGGATCGACGTGACCGACCTCGGTGATCTCGCCGGCGTCGATCGCGACGTCGGCGGCGACCGGACCGGATGCCGTGACCACGGCACCGCCGCGGATGACTGTTCTGCTCGTCATGGCCGGCCTCAGAAGTGGGTGCGGATGAGGTCGACGACGAGGTCGGACTCGGCGGATTCGACCACCGGCAGCACCCGCCACTTGTCGAAGGCCGTGCAGGGGTGCGAGAGCCCGAGCCGCACGACCGATCCGATCGCGAGCGGCTCGGTCGTGCGCAGGTAGGAGTGCTGGTCGTTCATCGCCGAGATCTCACCCTCGAGCGGATGCCAGGGCGCGCCGGTCAGCGCACCCCAGGATGCCGCGGGCGAGCCGGACTGCGTCGGCGTCGCCTCGGTCCGCCAGGCGCGCGGGATCGGCATCCCCTCGTCGTAGGGCAGGTCGCGCTTGCCCGCGTCGATCAGCGCCAGCCCCGGCTCGGGACTCGACACCACCCGGGCGAGGCCGTGCATGGCGTTGACGAAGCGCGGGGATGCCGCGGCACCGGATGCCGTGCCGGCGGCCCCGGCCTCGGACACGGCCGCTCCCTCGTCGAACGGGGAGATGCCGCGGTAGAAGCCGTCGTCGTGCACGATGTAGGCGCCCGAGCGGAGAGTGAAGCGCGTCCGGCCGGCAAGGCCGGCTGCGCGGGTGGCGCCGCTCGCCGCATCCGATCCGCTGGCATCGCCGGCAGCTCGGGTGGCGCCGCTCGCGGCATCCGATCCGCCGCTCACGGCATCCGATCCGGTGCTGACGGCACCGGCCCAGACGTCGGCGACGACGTCGAAATAGGCGCTGCCCCCAGCCGTGACGAGCACCTCGCCGTCGTCGTAGAGCGAGGCGAGTGCCGCGTGCAGCTCGAGCTGAGCCTCGAGGTACGAGCGCACCGCCGCGAGCGCGGCCGGCGAGCGGTCGTGCGCGAGGCTGCCCTCGTACCCGGCGACCCCCGCGAGCCGCAGCGCGGGGGATGCGGCGATGCGCTCGGCGATGCGCACCGCCTGGTCGATCGAGCGCGCGCCGGTGCGGCCGCCGGCCGCGCCGAGCTCGACGCACACGTCGACCGGACGCGGGGCGCCGGCGGCGAGCAGTCCGTGCTCCATCGCCTCGACCGTCGCGACGGAATCGGCCCAGCTGGTGAACCGGAACTGCGGGTCGGTCAGCTCACCGGCGAGCCACGCCAGCGACCTCGGGTCGACTGCCGCGTTGGCGAGCATGATCGAGTCGAGGCCGAGGTCGCGGCCGGTGCGCACCTGCCCCATGGTCGCCAGCGTGATGCCGGTGGCTCCGGCGTCGAGCTGCCGCTGCCACAGGGCGGGCGCCATGGTGGTCTTGCCGTGGGGCATGATGTCCAGACCCCGCTCGGCGCACCACGCGGCCATGGTCGCGATGTTGGCGTTCATGGCCGCGTCATCGAGGGCGATGAGCGGGGTCCAGAACTCGGCCAGACGCGGTCCCGTCGCGAGGAACTCCGCCGCCGTGGTGCCGGCCGCCCTGGCGGGCAGGCCCTTGTCCCGTGCGGTCAGGGGTGTGTCGTCGACGTGGACCACGTCAGGCTCCTTCTCTCAGATCTTTCCGGTGTTCATTCCGGCGTCGCCGCCGGGCGTGATCTCAGCCTCGGTCCGCGCCGACGCTCGGCGCGGCCGCCACGCCAGGGACGGCCGGAGAGGCCGGGGTCCCCGGCTCGACGGGCTCGGTGCGGACCGTCGCGGTGGCCAGCTCGTGCAGCCGGCCCGCACCCTCGACGTCGGGGCGGATCGAGGCGAGCATCGTGGCGATCACTCCGACCACGGCGATGACCGCGGCGTACACGACCACCGGCCAGAACGCGCCACCTGCGGCGGCGACCAGCGCGGTGCAGATGAACGGCGCGAGGCCGCCACCGAGCGTGTTGGAGATCTGGTAGCCGATGTTGACGCCGGTGGTGCGCGCCTCGGCGTCGAACATCTCGGCGAGCATCGTGGCGAGCGTGGCCTGCATGGCGACGCCGAACACGACGAACCCGAGGATCTGACCCAGCCAGATCAGCCACATGTTGCCGGTGGTGAACAGCGCGAACGCGGGGTACACCATGGCCGCGAATCCGAGGCATCCGATGATGTAGACCGTGCGACGGCCGATGCGGCCTCGACGTCTCGGGTCGGGCGACGCTAAGCTAGCATTGAAATAGACAATCTGTCTATCGACCGAATTTTTTGTTCAATGGATGAGCGATGACGATCAGCACCCCAGTCGAAGACGCCGCCGAGGTTCTCGCCGGCGAGATCTCCCGTCAGACGTACGAGAGCGCCGAAGAGGTCGAACGCCTGTACCGGCCGGTGATGCGCGCGCTCGCGACCGCCGCCGGCCCGACCGTCGAGGTCGTGCTGCACAACCTCGACGGCGCCGACGTCGACCTCGGCCACACGATCGTCGCGATCGAGAACGGTCACGTCACCGGCCGCACGGTCGGCGGACCCTCGACCTCGCTGGGGCTGGACGTGATGAAGGACCGGCGCGGCGATCACGACGCCTTCGGCTACACGGCCTACACCAGCGACGGGCGCGAGCTGCGCTGCTCATCGGTGTACTTCCGCAACGCCGACGGCGACATCATCGCTTCGCTGTGCATCAACGTCGACCTCAGTCCGCTGCAGCAGGCGCGCAACATGCTCGCCGCGATCCTGCCCGCCACCGAGCAGCCCGTCGACGCCCCGAAGGAGCACTTCGGCACCGACCTCGTCGCGGTGATGGACTCGATGATCAGCGACGCGATCCGCGAGATCGGCCGGCCGGTGGAGAACATGTCGCGCGACGACAAGATCACCGTGCTCGAGCGCCTCGACCAGCGCGGTGCGACGCAGATGCGCAAGTCGGTCGAGGCGATCGCCAAGCGGCTCGGCATCTCGCGCGTGACCGCGTACAGCTACCTCGACGAGGCGCGGGCCCGCCGGTAGATCCCACCCAGGCGGGCCCGACCCAGGGCATGCCGCACTCGACATCATGGACAGCATGGATCACACCGCAGCCCCCGAGCTCTTCGCCATCGGCGAGACGATGACGCTCCTCACACCCCGCGACGCCACCCGGCTCGCCGACGCCGAGGAGGTGCGGGTGACCGTCGGCGGTGCCGAGTCGAACGTGGCCGCGCACGTGGCATCCCTCGGCCATCGCACCGCGTGGGTCAGCGCCCTCGGCGACGACGTGCTCGGGCACCGCGTGCACCGCACGATCACCTGCCAGGGCGTGGACGGCCGCTGGGTCGTCTTCGACCCCGAGGCGCCGACCGGCGTCTACTTCAAGGACCCCGGCCACGGCGTGCACTACTACCGCGCCGGGTCGGCGGCCTCGCGGATGACTCCGGAGAGCCTCGCCGCCGTGCCGCTCGAGCAGGCCGCGATCGTGCACGTCTCGGGCATCACGCCCGCCCTCTCGCCGCAGTGCGCGGCGATGATCGACGCGGTCATCGACCGTGTCGCCGCCACGGATGCGACCGCGCTGAGCTTCGATGTGAACCATCGCGCCGCCCTGTGGCCGGCATCCGTCGCCGCACCCGTGCTGCGGGATCTCGCTAACCGCGCCGACATCGTGTTCGTCGGCCTCGACGAGGCGCAGACGCTGTGGGGCTGCAGTACGCCGGACGAGGTGCGGCAGCTGATCCCCGCGCCCGCGCACCTGATCGTCAAGGACGGCGACGTCGGCGCCACGGAATTCTCGGACGCGGGCGCGACGTTCGTGCCCGCGATCCCGACGCACGTCGTCGAGGCCGTCGGCGCCGGCGACGCGTTCGCGGCCGGCTGGCTCGCCGCCCGGCTCGCCGGAGGTGAAGCGGAGGAGCGTCTGCAGGGCGGTCACCGGCGCGCCCACCTCGTGCTGCAGTCCACCGAGGACGTCGTCGGTGTCGCGGAAGCCGTCGCGGATGCCGCGGACTGACGCCCCGCACTCAATGACACCGCATAGAGGGAGAAGGATGCTCATGGACAATTCCGGATTCGAGAAGCTGTTCGCCGGCGCGCCGCTGATGGCGATCCTGCGCGGGATGGGCGCGGAGCGGAGCCTCGCCGTGTCGACCACGGCGTGGGATCTCGGCATCGACGTCGTCGAGCTGCCCATCCAGACCCCCGACGACGTCGAGGCGCTGCGCGTCGTCGCGGCCGCGGGCAGGGAACGAGGCAAGGTCGTCGGCGCGGGGACCGTGGTCTCCGCCGAGCACGTCGCCCAGGCGGCATCCGCGGGCGCGGCCTTCACCGTCAGCCCCGGCCTCGACCTCGACGTCGTGCGCGCGTCGCATGAGGCCGGGATGCTCAGCATCCCGGGCGTCGGCACCGCGACCGAGGTGCAGCTGGCCATGAAAGCCGGGCTGACCTGGCTGAAGGCGTTCCCCGCCTCGGTGCTGGGTGTGCCGTGGCTGGGGGCGATGCGCGGGCCGTTCCCGCAGGCGCGGTTCGTCGCGACCGGCGGGATGAACGCCGCGAACGCCGGCGAGTACCTGCGCGGCGGCGCCAGCGTGGTCGCGGTGGGATCGGCCCTCGAAGATGCCGCGCAGCTGCCGCTGCTCGCCGGGCTGCTCGAGGGCACGGGGCGGAAGTGACCGGGTCCGGCGCGAGTCGCGGTGGTGCCGAGCTGGATGCTGTGATCGCGGCCAGGCTCGCCGTCGTCGACGCGCGTCTCGCGTACGACATCGACATCGTCGCCGCTGAGCGCGAGGTGGCGGCGGGCGCCGCAGTGCTCGTCGACACTCGGCGCCTGGAGTCGTGGGAGCACGGGCACATCGCCGGTGCCCTGCACCTGCCGAAGACGGCGATCGACGATCGCCTGGACGACCTGCCCCGCGATCGCACGCTGATCGTCTACGGCTGGGGGCCGGGATGCAACGGTGCCACGGAGACCGCCCGCATCCTGCTCGCCGCCGGCCTCGACGTGCGCGAGCTGCTGGGTGGCTACGAGTACTGGGTCCGCAACGGCTTCCCCACCGAGACCCACGGCACCCTCACCCACCCCACCCCCGACCCCCTGGTGACCGCCGCCCCCTCCTGACCCCCGCGCCCCCGCAGCATCCCGAACTCTGACCGCCGAAACCCCTCACCAGCGCCGAAACCCCTCGTGAATCACGCGAATCACGAGGGGTTTCGACAACCACGAGGGGTTTCGGCGGAAGGGGAGGGGTTACTCGGTGACGAGCCAGTCGATCGAGTCGCCGTTCTCCTCGAGCCAGGTGTCGACGGCATCCGCCGACTTGTCCTTGTACTCGTCCGAGGTGACCAGGCTCTCGAGAGCGCCGTACTGCTCGTCGGTCAGCTTGATCTTCTCGATGAACTCGGCGGCCTCGGGGAACTCCTCGGCGAAGCCCTGCTTGCCCAGGAAGTGCAGGCCCTCGGTCTCACCCATGGCGCCCTTCGGGTCCTCGAGGTCCTTCAGCGGCCACGCGTCATTGGCCCAGAACGGACGCCACAGCGTCACGACGACGGGCTCTTCGGCGGCGACGGCGGTGTCGAGCGTGGCGAGCATGCCGCCGGTCGACGAGGTGACCAGCTCGTAGTCGTCGAGCCCGTATTCGGGCATCGCGACCTCCTGCGTCTGCTTGGTCAGTCCCGCACCCGGCTCGATGCCGACGATCTTGCCGTCGAACATCTCGGCGTTGCCCTTGAGGTCCTCGATCGAGTTGATGTCCTCGAGGTATTCCGGCACGGCCAGTGTCAGCACAGCACCTTCGTAGTACGTGCCGAGGTCCTCGATCTTGTCGCCGTACTCCTCCATGTACGAGGCGTGCGTCACCTCGGACCAGGCGGACGGGTACATGTCGATGTCACCCTGCGCGAGCGCGGTGTACAGCGGGCCGGCGTCGACGACCTCTTCCATCTCGACCGTGTAGCCGAGCTTCTCGAGCTGGTCGGCGAGCAGGTACGCCGTGCTCAGGCCATCCGTCCACGCGGGGAGGAACCCCATCGTGATCGTGCCCTTCTCGTCGCTGGTCGGAGCCGCTCCGCCATCGTCGGAGCCGGAGCCCGCGCCGCCGGCGCAGCCGGTCAGGACGAGGGATGCCGCAGCGCCGAGCGCCGCGATTGCAGTCAGGTGCCTCTTGTTCATGGTGCTTCCTTCTTTCTTCACGTATGTCTCACGCGTTCCGTATGTACTGCTGTGTGGGAGGGGTACTGCTGGTCAGATGGCGGCGGCGGTCTCGGGGATCCGGGCGGATGCCGTGGCCGCGACGCGCCGTGCGTCCTCACGGCGACGGCGCAGGATGCCGAGCAGCGACGAGCGCGCTCCCGCCGGGTTGCCCAGCGCCGCGGTCACGCGGTCGAGGAAGACCGCGATGAACACGACGCCAAGGCCCGCCTCGATGCCGAGGGCCACGTTGATCGTCGACAGCGCGGCGACGACCTCCTTGCCCAGGCCCGGACCGCCGGCCATACCAGCGATGACGGCCATCGACAGCGCGAGCATGATCACCTGGTTGACCCCGGCCATGATGGTCGGCATCGCCAGCGGCAGCTGCACGCCGCGCAGGATCTGTCCCGGGCGTGCGCCGAAGGCATGCCCTGCTTCGACCGTCTCGGCGTCGACACCGCGGATGCCGAGCTCGGTGAGTCGCACACCCGGGGGCAGCGAGAAGATCACCGTGGCGATGACGCCCGGCACGAAGCCGAGACCGAAGAAGATGATCACCGGGATCAGGTAGACCAGCGAGGGCATGGTCTGCATGAGGTCGAGCACCGGCTTGATGACCGTGCTGACGGCGTCGTTGCGTGCCGCCCAGATGCCCAGCGGCACTGCGATCGCGACCGTGACGAGCGTGGCGATGAGCACCAGCGCCAGGGTCTGCATCGACGTCTCCCACTGGTCGATGCCGAGGATGACGAAGAACATCAGGGCGGTGCCGACGGCGAGCTGCCACGAGCGCACCACCCAGGCGATGAGCGCGAACACGGCGATCATGACGAAGGCGGGCGGCGCGACGAGCATCTCGGCGAGGCCGTTCACGAGGAAGCCGACGAACGCCGAGATCGCGTCGGTCAGCCAGTCGAGGTTGTCGCGGATCCAGTCCACGACGAACTTGCCCCATTCACCGATGGGAATGCGGAATCCTTCCATCAACGCACCTCCTCTGCGTTCGTGGCGGTGCCGGTCTCGGCATCCGCTGATTCTTCGACCGCCGCCGAGGCCTCGGCGAGCACCTCGTCGATGACCGCCTGCGGCATCGGGTTCAGCGGCAGGGTGAGCTCGCCGGTCGCGCCGGGCCCGGGGCCGAGCGCGGCGAGCAGGGTGACACGCGGGATGACGCCGACGAGCCGGTCGTCGTCGTCGGTCACCGCGAGCGGCAGCGGCGACTCGACCGAGGGGATGAACAGGTTCATCAGCACGTCGTCCTCGTTCACGGTCTGGGTGGCCGGCTTCAGGATCGACGCGAGCGAGGTCTCGCCGCGGCGCACCAGCTTCACGGCATCCCGGTCCGTGACGATGCCGATGAGCTTGCGATCGCGACCGACGACGTAGGTCGCCGACATGTACGCGTCGCGCATCTGGCGCAGGGCCGTGCGGGGGCCCGCGGTCTCGGCGATGACCGGACGCGGACGCTCCATGACGTTCGCCGCGGTGAGCACGCGGGCGCGGTCGACGTCCTGCACGAACTGCTCGACGTAGTCGTTGGCGGGGTCGGTGAGGATGTCTTCGGGCGTGCCGATCTGCACGATGCGGCCGTCTCGCATCACGGCGATGCGGTCGCCGAGGAACATGGCCTCGTTCAGGTCGTGGGTGATGAAGACGATGGTCTTCTGCAGCTTGGCCTGCAGTTCGACCAGCTGCTCCTGCATCTCACGGCGGATCAGCGGGTCGAGGGCGCTGAAGGCCTCGTCCATGAGCAGGATGTCGGTGTCGGCGGCGAGCGCGCGGGCGATGCCGACGCGCTGCTGCATGCCGCCCGAGAGCTCGCTGGGCAGCTTGTCGCCCCAGCCCTCGAGGCCGACGAGCGCGAGGATCTCCTCGGCCTTGCGCAGGCGCTTGGCCTTGGACATGCCCTTGAGCTCGAGCGGGTAGGCGACGTTCGCTGCGACCGTGCGGTGCGGAAGCAGCGCGAAGTGCTGGAACACCATCGACACGCGGTCGCGGCGGATCTCGCGCAGTCGCGAGGCGGGGATGCCGGTGATCTCGTCACCGGCGATGGTGATGGTGCCGTCGGTCACGTCGTGCAGACCGTTGAGCATGCGGATGATGGTGGACTTGCCTGATCCGGACAGGCCCATGATCACGAAGATCTCACCGCGGTTCACGGTGAAGCTCGCGTCGATCACGGCGGCGGTTCCGGCGTCGAGCACGTCGGTTCGGGTTTCGCCGGCCTTCAGCCGCTTGACCGCCTGCTGCGGATTGCGGCCGAAGACCTTGTAGAGATGGTGCGCTTCGAGAGCGGTATCGGACACGTTTCCCCCGGCAGGCTCACCTGTTTCCAGGGTCTCGGCGGGCCTGCTTCGGTAACGTCCGGGTGATGATCACAAGGCCGTTTCGACAAACGCTGTACTGACGGCGCGGTCGGGGATTTCGGATCCCCGCAAAGAAGCATCGACCGTACGCCCGCGCCTCTTCGGTGCACAGCTCGGGTCGAAAGAAGGACGCGGCCGCGGACTGGTTCTGTGGTCCCTCGACCACCTGTCCACGCTAACGAATGGCTGATCCGGTGGCAAATCCCTCGCCGGTTTTCGCGGTCTCACCGGGGGTTCTCGGCGTGTCGCGTCGGGGCAGGATACGCCGTCAACCGCGCCGGATGCTGCGTGTGACGGTGAATTTCGGGGTGCGCACGACCTGCTCGGTGGGCCCCACATCGCGGGTCAGCGCGCGCCGGTGATCGAGGTGCGAATTGAACACGGTCCACACCTCTCCGCCCGGTCGCAGCAGCCGCGCCGCGGCCTGGATGAGGCGTCTGCCCGCACCCTCGTGCACGCTCGCACCGAGGTGGAACGGCGGGTTCAACAGGATGAGGTCGGCGCCGGCATCCGGCAGCTCGGAACCGGCGTCGTCGAGCGTGACCTCGACCCGGTCGGCGAGGCCGTTCGCGACCATGGTCGCCCGGGCCGACCGGACGGCCGCGGCCGATCGGTCGGTCGCGATGACCACGGCATCCGGATGTTGCAGCGCGAACGCCGCCGCGAGCGCCCCCGTCCCGCACCCCAGGTCGATCACCCTGACGCCAGCCCCCTGAGACGCGCGAAGGGCCCCACTCCCCATCGCATCCAGCAGCACCCGCGTACCGATGTCGAGCTTGGACCCCGCGAACGCCCCGCCGTACGCGCACAGCACGAACTCCCCCGGTGAGAAACCACTTCCGTCACGAGAGATCACGTGTGTCGTGGTTTCCGGCGCCGGAAGTGGTTTCTCGCGGTCGCGGAGTGGATCGGATGCCACCAGCAGACGCGACTTGCGCGCGGCGCGCTGCGGCTGCACCGCGCCGAAGTGACGCGCGAGCACGTCGTTCTGCGTGAGGGTCATGTGCTTGACGCGCCCGCCGGCGACCAGCACGGCATCCGGTGCGGCCCATCGGGCGACGGCATCCGCGATCTCGTCGAGCGCCGCGAGGGTCTTCGGAAGCTGCAGCAGCACCAGCCGCGCACCCGACAGCAGGTTCGCGTCGAGCTCGTGTGCCGCGAACGACGACGTCCCGAGACCGAACTCGGCGACGTTGTTCGCGAGTGCCCGCCGCCCGGTCACGAGGTCCTGGTGCACGCGGATGCCGTGCAGGCCGGCATCCGCCAGTGCCAGCGTGATCGCGCCGTACTCGTCGCCGATCACCGCGATCTCGGCGCCGGGCACGCCCGCATCGAGCGCGTGCTGCACGAGCAGTTCGTCGGTGGCATCCCACGCCTGCAGGTTCGGCGCCTCGACGTCGGGGAACCGCCGCAGGCGGCTGTAGTCGAACTCGGGCACCCGCTCACACTATCCGCCGCGGCTAGGCGCCCTCCCGCACGAGGTGGATCTCGTCCGCGACCAGCCCGTGCGCCTCGCGGTGGACGGTGTTGGCGGCCTCGGCATCCGGTGCGTCGACGAGGCAGAAGATCTTCCCGCCGTCCTCGTCGACCCAGTACTTCAGGTAGTTCACCCCGTGCTCGTCCTGGTGCTCGAGGTCGGCGGCGTGCGCCTTGGCGACGTCCTCCAGCTTCACGGCGTCGCCGAGCGTGTGGACGTCCATGTACAGCGGCATGATCCCATTCCTCTCTCGTCGCGGACCGCGAAATCGGCACGATCGATCGAGGGCGCCCCAGCGGCCGGATAGCAGGATGCTACGCCCACCCGCCACGCCGCGGAACACCACCTTGCGCGCGCTCTTGACCGGCCCGCCGCGCGGTGTCTACCGTGCCAAGAGGGAGGCATCATGAGCGTCGTCATCGACATCTCCGGCCTGCACAAGAAGTACGGCTCGCACGTGGCCGTGCAGCGGCTCGACATGCGGGTCGAGCAGGGGTCGATCCACGGCCTGATCGGGCCGAACGGCGCGGGCAAGACGACGACCCTGCGCACACTCGTCGACATCATCCGGCCGACGGCCGGCAGCATCCGGGTACTGGCTGAGGATCCGCGGCGGGGCGGCGCGCGCCTGCGCCGCCGCATCGGATACGTCCCGGGTGAGCTGCGGCTGGAGGGCCGGGTCACCGGGCACCGGATGCTGTCCTTCTACGCCGGCGTCTCGGGACCCGTCGCCCGCGGATACCCGGCCGAGCTCGCCGAACGCCTCGGAGTCGACCTGTCGCGTCCGGTGCGCGACCTGTCGAAGGGCAACAAGCAGAAGCTGGGGCTGATCCAGGCGTTCATGCACCGGCCCGAGCTGCTGATCCTCGACGAGCCGACGGGCGGCCTCGACCCGCTCATGCAGCGCGAGTTCATGGCGATGGCGCGCGAGGCGCGGGATGCCGGTCAGACCGTGCTGCTCAGCTCGCACGTGCTCAGCGAGATCCAGCAGACGGCCGACCAGGTGTCGGTGCTCGCGAGCGGACGGATCGTCGCCGAGGGCGACGTGTCGTCGCTGCGACTCGGATCGGTGCGCCGGGTGCGTGCCGCGATCGAGGGAGCGGATGCCGCCGGCGTGCGCGCCCTGTTCGATCGGATGCCCGGGGTGACGGAGCTCGTGGTCGAGCCGCGGGACGGCATCGTGCAGCTGAGCGCGACCGTCGAGGGGGCGATCGATCCGCTCGTGAAGGCGCTCGCCCGGATGACTGTGCACGAGCTGACCGTCGAGGAGCCGGATCTGGAGGAGAGTGTGCTGCGGTTGTACGGCCGTACGTCAGCGTCTTCTTCGCCTGGCTCCGGTCTCGGCGGGGGAGAGCGGGGAGGGACGCGATGAGTGCGGCGCTGCCGGTGCTCCGGCGCAGCATCCGGGAATCCTGGCGCAGCCTGATCGGCTGGAGCCTCGGCATCGCCGCCGTATTGTTCCTGTACCTGCCGCTGTACCCGAGCTTCGGGGCGAACGGGCAGCTCGAGGCGATCATCGGCGCGCTGCCGAAGGAGCTCGTCCAGACCCTCGGATACGACCAGATCGCCACCGGTGCGGGCTACGCGCAGAGCACGTTCTACGGGCTGATGGGTTTTCTGCTGCTGACCATCGCCGCCGTGCTGTGGGGGTCGGCGGCCATCGCGGGCGCCGAGGAATCGGGGCGGCTCGAGCTGGATCTCGCCCACGGCATTGGACGGATGCAGTACGCCGCGGAGTCCGCGGTGTCGGTGCTGCTGCGGTTGCTGTGGCTGGGCGCGGTCTCCGGGGTGATCGTGCTCGCGCTGAACGAGCCGGCCGAGCTCGGCATCCACCCGCCGCACATCGTCGGCGCCGTCCTCGCCCTCACCGGGCTGGCGTTCCTCAGCGCCGCGGCCGGGCTGCTGGCCGGGGCGCTGACCGGCCGGCGCGCGTGGGCGACCGGTGTCGCCGCGGGGATCGCCGTGCTCGGGTACGTGTTCCAGGCCGTGGCGAAGCAGTCCGAAGACCTGGAGTGGCTGAACGCGCTGTCGCCGTACGCCTGGGTGTACCGGCAGCCGCCGCTGCGCGACGGCGTCGATGTGCCCGCCCTGCTGCTGACGTGGGGGATCGCGGTGGCGCTGGCTGCGGCATCCGCCTTCGCGCTCGCGCGCCGCGACCTGCGCGGCTGACAGTGATGATGGTGGTGGGAGCCCCGCAGCGGTCGTCCTGACTCTGCGTCTGACTGACTTCGGGTCTTGAACGGGATCTGTCGGTCGTTCGCTGCGGGGCTGCCTTGCACTCACCGTGCGAGGGTTGTGACCTCATAGGAGCCTGTGCCAGCAGGCACCCATCACTGTCTTGTCCACTCGCTCTCGGCGGTGCGTGCCGTTCTGTCCGATTGAGTGAGAGGAACGGCGATGACCACCATCGCACGAGAAGTCGAAGATGACCAGATCGAGGTAACTGTCGGAGTCGATACCCACGGGGACACGCATACGGCCGCGGTGATCGATACGACTGGCCGGCTGCTGGGTTGCCAGCAATTCCCTGCTGACATGACTGGGTATGCGGCGCTGCTGAGCTGGGCCGTGGCGTTCGGGGTCGTGCTGCTGGCAGCGATCGAGGGCACCGGCGCATACGGTGCCGGGCTTGCCCGGTATCTGCGCGGTGCTGGGGTTGATCTGTTGGAGATCGACCGGCCTGACCGGAAGGCCCGTCGGTTCGCGGGGAAGTCCGACCCGCTGGATGCGGAGGCTGCAGCCCGTGCAGGGCTGGCTCGGGTCCGCACCGGAGTTCCAAAAGACCGCACCGGGAAGGTCGAAGCGCTCCGAAATCTGCGTGTCGCGCGACGGAGTGCGGTCGACCAGCGCGCTGATTGCACCCGGCGCATCAAGACCCTGCTGGTCACTGCACCCGACGAGCTCCGCGAGCGTCTTCGGCACCTCTCGGATCGGGAGCTGCTGTGCACCTGCGCGGCGCTACGCCCCGACACGGCCCGTGCGGGCGAGCCTGAGCAGGCGACGAAGATCGCCCTACGCGCGCTGGCGCGACGGCACGCCTCGCTGGTCGAGGAGATCGTCGAACTCGACGCGATCATCGAACCCCTCGTCACCGCGATCAACCCCGCCCTGCTGGAGCTGAACGGCGTCGGTGCTGACGTCGCCGGGCAGCTGCTCGTTACTGCAGGGGAGAACGTCGACCGTCTCCGCTCCGAGGCCGCGTTCGCGATGCTCTGCGGGGCCGCTCCGATCCCCGCATCGTCCGGGAAGACCCACCGACACCGACTCAATCGCGGCGGCGATCGACAAGCGAACGCGGCCCTCTACCGCATCGTCCTCTGCCGTCTGCGCTGGGATCCGAGAACCCAGGCCTACGCACGCCGACGCACCGAAGAAGGCCTCACCAAGAAAGACATCATCCGTTGCCTCAAACGCCTCATCGCCCGAGAGATCTACTACACCCTGATCCGGACTTGACATCCATAGGAGCATCCCGTCCCGCCCCGGGGGCGCGGGGGCCGATACGGTGGGGCATGGCCGCTTCACTGTCGATCGCCCATCAGGTCCTGCCGTCCGCGCCCGTCGGCGCGCGGAACCCGCTGCCCGCCGTGGCCGCGATGCCCGAGCCGCCCTACCGGGCGTCGACCAGGGGGTTACCCGACGACATCGCCGCGAACATCGCGTACGGCCAGGTCACCAGCATCCACCCCTATCTGCTGCAGGACGCATACTCCCGCGAGCGCACCCCGGCGCCGATGCGGCTGGCCGTGCTCGAGAACGACCACCTGCGCGCGGAGTTCGCCCTCGACCTCGGCGGGCGCATCGTACGGCTCTTCGACAAGACGACCGGGCGCGACCTCGTGTACCGCAACGCGATGTTCCAGCCGGCGAACCTTGCGCTGCGCAACGCCTGGTTCTCGGGCGGCGTCGAGTGGAACATCGGCATGCGCGGGCACTGGCCGCTCACCTGCGACACGCTGTACGCCGCCGAGGTGACGGGCGCCGACGGCGAGCCGGTGCTGCGGATGTGGGAGTACGAGCGCATCCGCGGGCTCATCGCGCAGATCGACGCGACGCTCGACGCGGCAGTTCCCGCGCTGCACGTGCAGGTGCGGGTGCGCAATCCGCATCCGGTCGAGACGGGCATTTACTGGTGGACGAACATCGCCGTCGCCCAGACGCCCGGCTCACGCGTGTTCACCGCCGCCACCCACGCGTACAAGACCGGGTACGACGGGTCGCTGTCGCGGGTGGACCTCACGGCAGAGGACGTGTCGTTCCCGGCATCCGCTCCGGCCGCCGCCGACTGGTTCCACGATCTGCCGGACGGTGAGAAGCCGTGGATCGCCGCCGTCGAACCCGACGGCTCGGGCCTCGGGCACGTGTCGACAGCGCGACTGAAGGGTCGCAAGCTCTTCGTGTGGGGCGACACCACCGGCGGCAGGCACTGGTGCGACTGGCTCGGCGGCGAGACCGGTGCCTACTTCGAGATCCAGGGCGGGCTCGCCACGACGCAGTACGAGCACCTGCCGATGCCCGCCGGAGCGACCTGGGAATGGCAGGAGTCGTTCCTGCCGCTGCACATCGACGACCCGTCCGGCGACTGGACGGAGGCCGGCGAGCGCGTCGGCACGGCGCTGCGCAAGGCGGCATCCGCGGCATCCGACGGACCGGTGCGGCTGGCAGCCGCCGCCGGTCTCGCCCCCGAGCGGATGCTGTCGAACGGGTCGCCGTGGGGTGCGCTGGAGCAGGCGCTGTCGGAGCGGCTCGGGATGCGGTTCGACGGGCTGCCCGGGGTGCGATTCGACGCGGATGCCGGTGAGGATGCCGCGTACTGGCGCGGGCTTCTCGGTCTCGCGGCGGCGGCTTCCGGCGACGAAGCGGCGGCGGTCGACGTTGATGTCGCGCCGCCGTCGTACGTGGCCGGGCCGCGATGGGAGCGGCTGCTCGCCGAGGCTCCGTCGACGTGGATGACCAACTACCACCGCGCCGTGATGGCGCACGCGCGCGGGGATCTTTCTGCGGCGATCTCGGGGTATCAGGCATCGGTGCGGCAGCGCCGCTCGGCCTGGGCGCTGCGCGGGCTCGGGCTCGCGCTGCTCGCCACCGGGGATGAGGATGCCGGCCTCGGCCACCTCGCCGATGCACGCTCGCTGGCGCCGTCGGTCGTGCCGCTCGCGCGCGAGCTCGGCGAGGCGCTGCTGGCGACCGGTCGCGCGGCCGACGCCCGTGGCCTGGTGGCCTCGCTTCCGGCGGACATGCGCGAGCTCGGACGGTTCCGCGTGCTCGCGATCCGTGCGGCGCTGGCCGACGGTGATCGCGAGGCGGCCGGACGGATGCTGACGGACGAGTTCGACGTGCCCGACATCCGCGAGGGCGAGCTGAGCATGTCGGATCTGTGGCGCGAGGCGTTCCCCGACTGTCCCGTGCCGGAGCGCTACGACTTCACGATGAAGTAGTCGCTCGCGGGCGGCTCTCCAGGTCGCGATCCGCGCGGCCGGTCCCCTGCTCCCGTATGAGTTTGTGCCGCCTGAACGCGCGCGACGCGGCACGAACTCATACGGGACCGAGCAGCGGGTGACCCCGGGGTTGACACCGACCCGGTTACCTGGTTAGTTAGTCGAGTAACTAACCACCTAACCGGAGGCATCGTGATCGACGAGGGCAGGCCGCTGTTCATCCAGATCGCCGAGGCGATCGAGGAGTCCATCCTCGACGGCACCCTCGCCGAGGACGGCCAGGCCCCCTCGACCAACGAGCTCGCCGCGTTCTACCGGATCAATCCGGCGACCGCCGCGAAGGGCGTCGCCCGCCTCACCGACAAGGGCGTGCTGCTCAAGCGCCGCGGCATCGGCATGTTCGTGGCGCCCGGCGCCCGCGGCATCCTGCTCGCCGAGCGCCGCACCGCGTTCGCCGAACGCTACATAGACCCCCTCATCGCCGAAGCCCACACGTTGGGGCTCGATGATGACGACCTGACCACACTGCTGCGCGAGCGCTCGGGGATCGTCTCGCGCTCAGCATCAACCGAAGGGAGCCCCGTATGACCTCCGTCATCGAGGTCCGCAACCTCACCAAACGCTACAAGGACACGGTCGCGCTCGACGGCGTCTCGCTGTCGATCGAGAAGGACACGATCTACGGACTGCTCGGACGCAACGGCGCCGGCAAGACCACGCTCATGTCGATCCTCACCGCCCAGAACTTCGCCACCTCGGGCGAGGCGCTCGTCTTCGGCGAGCAGCCGTACGAGAACGCCGGAGTGCTCAGCCGGATCTGCTTCGTCCGCGAGAGCCAGAAGTACCCCGACGACGCGACGCCGACGCACGCGTTCCGCGCCGCGCGGCTGTTCTTCCGCAACTGGGATCAGACCCTCGCCGAGCAGCTGATCGCCGACTTCCAGCTGCCGCTGAAGACGCCGATCAAGAAGCTCTCGCGCGGCCAGCTCTCGGCGGTCGGCGTGATCATCGGCCTCGCCTCGCGCGCCGAGATCACCTTCTTCGACGAGCCCTACCTCGGACTCGACGCGGTCGCCAGGCAGATCTTCTACGACCGGCTGCTCGAGGACTACTCCGAGCACCCGCGCACGATCATCCTGTCGTCGCACCTGATCGACGAGGTGTCGAACCTCATCGAGAAGATCATCGTGATCGACGGGGGCCGCATCCTGCTCGACGAAGACACCGACGCCGTCCGCGGCCGCGCCTCGACCATCGTCGGGGATGCCGCCCGCGTCGAGGCCTGGGCCGCCGGGCGCGAGATCATCCACCGCGAGCAGCTCGGCCGCGTCGCGTCGATCACGGTACTCGGGCATCTGACCGCCGACGATCGCGCCGCGATCGCCGCGGCCGATCTCGACGTCGCGACCGTCTCGCTGCAGCAGCTCATCGTGCGGCTCACCCAGAACGCCGGCAAGCAGGATGCTGCGCAGCAGAACGCCGCGCCGGCGGCATCCGATGCCGTCGAATCCGACACCGCCGTCACCGAGGAGGTCCGCTGATGCGGCGCACACTGAACGTCGTCCGGCTGCAGCTCATCAACCGCGCCACCTTCATCTGGGTGCCGCTGATCGTGCTCGCCGGCGCCACGCTGGTCTCGGTGCTGATCTACGCGCTGATCCCGGTCGACACCCCCAAGTACGGCGGCGGCGGACAGGCGCCGCTGTGGGTGTTCTTCGCGGTCGGGATGTCGGCGATGACCCTCACCTTCCCTTTCTCACAGGCGATCAGCATCACCCGCCGCGAGTTCTTCATCGGCACGATGCTCGCGGCGGTTCTCGGCAGCGCCTTCATGGGCGTGCTGTTCGTGATCGGCGGGGGCATCGAGCTGCTCACCGACGGCTACGGCATCAACGGCTGGATGTTCCACCTGCCGTGGGTGTGGGCGGCGGGCCCCTTCGTCGCTTTCGTCGTCTACTTCACCCTCGCGCTGTTCTTCTTCGTGATCGGGTTCACGGGCGCGACGATCTACAAGCGCTGGGGCGCCCTGACCCTGACGATCATCGGAGTCGCACTCGGGCTCATCCTCGTCGGCCTGCTGTTCCTGATCAACCGGCTCGAGCTGTGGGCCGAGGTCGGCACGGCACTGAACTCCCTCGGCGCACTCGGCCTGGCGCTGTGGGGCCTGCTCGGGATCGCCGTACTGATGGGCGTCTCGTTCCTCACGTTCCGGAGGACGATCCCCTGATTCCGGATGCTGTGAGGGGAGGACGTCGGCCTGCGCCGACGTCCTCCTTGCGTCGTGGGGCGGATGCGGCGGATCCGGATGCTGAGGTCTCAGGCGTCTCGCCGGTCGAGGTCGTCGAGCAGTTCGACCGCGGCACGCGCGTAGTCGCCGATCCAGCGGTCGTAGATCCGCTTGATCGGCAGCGGCGCCAGCGACAGCCGGCGCTCCCGGCCGACGCGGCGGCCGATCACGAGTTCGGCACGCTCGAGCACGCGCAGATGCTGCAGCACCGTGGTGCGGTCGAGTTCGGGAAAGTGCGCGCACAAGTCGCCGGTGGTGAGCTCGCCTGGACGCAGCGCATCCAGCATCCGTCTTCTCACCGGAGCCGCCAGGGCCTTGAAGACGAGATCGTCGTCGGCTGTTCCCTCCTGCGATGACATGTTGTAATCTTACAACATGTCTGACCAGCTCACCGAACTGGCCTTCACCGTGTCGGGCCGCGTGGCCCGCCCCGCCGCAGAGGTGTACGAGGCCGTCGCCGACCCCGCCCAGCTCTCGCGCTACTTCACCACCGGGGGCGCCCGCGGCCGACTCGAACCGGGCGCCGATGTCACCTGGGACTTCGCCGACTTCCCCGGGCGCTTCCCGGTCACCGTCGTCGAGGCCGACCCGTCCCGGCGCATCGTGATCGAGTGGAGTGGCGAGCACACCGCCTCCGAGAGCGGCCGCACGCGCACGATCTTCGAGTTCGCGCCGATCGACGACGGGGCACGCACCCTCGTCACGATCACCGAGAGCTCGTGGCAGGCGACGGATGCCGGCGCGAAGAGCGCGTTCGGCAACTGCGAGGGCTGGACCGGGATGCTCGCCGCACTGAAGGCGTGGGTCGAGCACGGCATCAACCTGCGCGAGGGGTTCTACAAGTAGGAGACCCGCGCCGGCCTCCGATCAGATCGTGTCGTCGGCGGCGACGATGTCGAGGCTCCACAACCGCGAGTCGGGATCCTCGGGATCGTGCGCCTCGGTGATCTCCGCGATCGCCTCATTGACGCGGCGGATCAGCTCGTCGAACTCGGCCTCGGTCAGCCGCAGGTTGCGCTGCGAGAACTCGCCGTGCGTCGCGGCATCCCGACCCGAGACGTACTCGGCGGCCCACGCCACCACCCGTCGCATCATCGCGATGTGATCTTCGGCCAGCGCGGCCATCAGCGCGGTACCGAGCACCTCGTCCTCGACCGGATGCTCGGGCGACCCGACCGTCCACGCCCCCTCGACGCCCTTCCAGACCCGGTCGCGCTTGTCGCGGGCGTACTCGGGAGCTTCTTCGATGAGCCCGGCGTCCGCCAGCACGCGCAGGTGGAAGCTCACGCTGTTAGCGGGAACGCCGAGGTCGGCGGCCAGGTCGGCGGCGCGTGCGTGGCCGCGTGCCGCGACGGCGCGCGTCAGCCGGCGACGCAGCGGGTGGGAGTAGGCCCTGAGCATCGCGGTCGTCGCGTGCTTCTCGTCGTGGCGCCCACGCTTCGCGGTCTCTTCGTCGGCCATGCCCCGATCATATCCGCGCTGGAAATCGCGCACCATTGATTGCGCACGGTTACTTGCGCAACTGATCGTGCGCATCTAGCATCGACGTCATGGCCACGATCGCCCCGGCGCACAGCCTCGCTCGCAACGGCCGCTACATCGGCTGGCTGATCAGCGACACTGCCAAAGGACTCGCGAGTGCACTGTTCGGCTTCGCGATCCCGCTCGTCGCCCTGTTCGTCACGAACGACCCGGCGCAGGCGGGCATCATCAGCGCCGTCGGCATGACGACGCGTCTGTTCACGACCATCTACGGCGGCGTGCTCGCCGACCGGCACCGCCGCATCGCGATGATGGTGCTGGGCTCGGCGATCGGCATCGCTCTCGCCGCCGCCTTCACGATGCTCGCCCTCGGCGACGCGCTCACCTTCGTGACCCTGCTCGTCGTCGACGCACTGCTCGCGGCCCGCACCGGCCTCTTCGACATCGCCGGAGAGAGCGCGCTGAAGGAGATCGTGCCTGACGAGGCGATGGGTCGCGCGCAAGCCGCCAACCAGGGTCGGGACGCCGTGCTGCAGCTCGCCGGCGGTCCGCTCGGCGGCGTCCTGCTCGCAGCCGGAGCCTGGATGATCGGCATCGCGATGGCCGTGTGCCACACGATCGCGGCCGTCGCGGCATGGATGCTGCAGCGCTCCGCGCCGTCCGGTGAAGACGCGGCGCCGGCAGGCACAGGCGCGGCACCGGTCGACAGCGACGCCCCGGACGGATCAGCGGATGCCGCGGCATCCGATGTCGGCATCGTCGCGGCTGCCGTCGCCGTCGGAAAACCGAATGCCCTGCGTGAGGTGCGCGAGGGCTTCGTGTGGCTGTTCTCACGTCCCGACCTGCGCGGCGCGCTGTTCGTCGCGACGATCATCAACCTCGGCTTCAGCACTGCGCTGACCTGCGTGATCTACGCCCTGCAGCAGGCGGGTCAGTCGACCATCACGATAGGCCTGCTCTCGACCGGCGCCGGCATCGCGATGCTCGTCGGTGCGCTGATCGCCCCGATGCTGGTGGCGAGGGTGCGTGCCGGTGTCGTGATCATCGCCGGGCTGGCGGTGTCGACGGCGGGGGTGACGGGCATGATCCCCGTGCACGATCCGCTGCCGCTCGCGATCGTGCTGGGCGTGACGGTGTTCTTCATCCCCGCGGTGAACGCCGCCCTGGTCGGATACTTCATGGTCGCGACGCCGACCGAGCTGCTGGGCCGTGCGAACAGCGCGAGCGCCGTGCTCGGCATGGGTGCATTGCCGGTGGCGCCGCTGATCGCCGGGTTCGGTCTCGCGTGGGCAGGACGCGACGGCACGCTGATCACGGCATCCGCGCTGTGTCTCGTCTCGGTGCTGCTCGCCGGCGCCACCGCCGGTCTTCGTGCTCTGCCCGCCGAGGCCGGCTGGTCGGCGCACGCGCGCCGATTCGCCTGACGTCCGACGCGAACCGCCTACTGCTCCCGTATGAGTTTGTGCCGCGTGGATCGAGATCGGGCGGCACAAACTCATACGGGAGCGAGGGGCGGGTGATCCCGGGGAGCGGGGCGTCGACGGCCTGCGTGGGTCCCGATCACCTCACGGATGGAAGACGTCGGCCCGGATGCCCGGGAACCGGCGGTTTCCATCCGCGCGGCGCACCGCGGGCAGCACCGCGGCAGGCGGCGCTCAGCGCAGCGGGTCGAAGGGGGCGATCGCAGCGTGCACGTCACCGGTCACGATCTGCTCGGCGAGCAGCTTGCCGGTGGCGGGGCCGAGCACGATGCCCCACATGCCGTGACCGCCGGCGACGTACACGTTCGGCGCCTGCGTCGCGCCGACCAGCGGCAGCCCGTCCGGCGTGACCGGACGCGACCCGACCCACTCGTCCTGACGGTCGTCGAGGTCGATCCCCTGGAACAGCTCACGCGCCTGGGTGATGATCGCCTGGATGCGGCGCGGCTGGAACGGCTCGTCCGGGCGGCGGAACTCCATGGTGCCGGCGATGCGGAAGCGCCCCTGATACGGGGTGCAGGCGATGCGCTGGTACGGCAGGTAGACCGGGTGCTCCTGAGGCTTCTCGGTCTCGACCGTGAACGAGTATCCGCGGCCCGCCTGCACGCGGGTGCGCACTCCGAGCCGCCGTGCCAGGCGCGGCATCCAGGCTCCGGTGGCGATGACGACCGAGTCGGCCTGCATCCGCTCGCCGTTCGACAGGGTGACCACGGGCATCCGGGTCGACGAGACGTCGGTGACCTCGACGCCGGTGATCAGTTCGGCGCCGCGGTCGACGACCGCCTGGCCGAGCGCCTCGACGAACGGCGCCGGCTCGAAGTAGCGCTGCCCATCGAGACGGTAGGCGTGGCGCACGGCATCCGAGAGCACCGGCGCCAGCTCGCGCGGGTTCTCCAGCGGCTCGAACGGGACGTCCTGGCCGTGGCGGATGACGCCCTCGATCTCGTGCAGGAAGCCCTTCGCGTGATCCTTCTCCTTGAAGCCGATCACGAACGGACCCTCGCGGGTCCACGACTCGACGCCGCCCTCGATCAGCTCGTCGAAGCACTCCAGCGCCATCTTGTCGATCGGGGTGAGGGATGCCATGGTGCGATCCCACGCACGGTTGGTGCCGTGCGCGGCGAACTGGGCGAGGAACGACCACAGGCCGGCGTCGACGCGGAACGGCACGTGCAGGGCGGCATCCGGGTCGAGCAGCGCCTTCGGTCCGTAGGTCCACAGGCCGGTGTCGGCGAGCGGTATCGTCTTGCCTGGTGTGAGCCAGCCGGCGTTGCCCCACGACGATCCGGCGGCGACGCCGACGCGATCGATGACGGTGACATCGACACCGCGCTCCTGCAGATGCCACGCCGTGGCGAGTCCGACCATGCCGGCTCCGACGACGATGGTGCGCGTCATTGCGACCTCCTGTGACAGCGGGGCGCGCAAAGGCCCCTCCTACTCCCGATTATGCAGATCCCGAGTGCCTGCGGATGCAGCGCCGAAGATCCTACATAGAATTGGCGCTTGACCCGCAGAATCTGCGCGAAAACCGAGGAAGAGAGCATGCCGGTATCCGATTCTTCGACCCCCTCTCGGCCCTCAGGCTCTGAGGCCGGATTGGATGCCGTCGACCGGCGGATCCTCTCCGAGCTCAGCCGCAACGGACGGCTCTCGAACACCGAGCTCGCGGCGCGCGCCGGCATCGCCGAATCGACGTGCCTGAAGCGGGTGCGAGCCCTTCAGGCAGAGGGTGTCATCGTCGGTTTCCACGCCGAGATCTCGCTGGCCGCGATCGGGCTGCACCTCGAGGCGCTGATCACGATCCGGCTGCATGCGCACGCCCGCGGCGACCTGCGCCGCTTCCAGACCTACCTCGAGGAGCTGCCGGCGACGCAGCGGGTGTACTTCCTCGCCGGCGACCGGGACTTCCTCGTGCACGTCGCGGTTCCGGATGCCGGCGCGCTGCGCGAACTGGTGTCCGACACGATCAGCCTGCAGCCCGAGGTGGCATCCACCAGCACGAGCCTGATCTTCGCCCAGGCGGCGGGGTCGCGAGGCCTCTAGCTCGGCTACGCCTCGTTGCGCCGTCTCGCGCCGTCTCCTCGCGCCGACTCACCGACGACGCGTCAGTCGTCCGCGCGCACCTCATAGCCGGCATCCGTCAGCGCGGCACGGTCGGCGTCGGCGACGCCGGCATCCGTCAGCACCGTCGGGAACAGCTCGGGCCCGCCGACGTGCGCGAACGCCGCACGACCGAGCTTCGAGGAATCGGCGACCACGTACGCACGCTCGGCGCGCTGCGCCATCATGCGGTTCACGGCCGCCTCGGCCTCGTCGTGCGTGGTCGCGCCCGACTCCGCCGAGAGTCCGTTGACGCCGATGAACGCCACATCGAGCCGGATGCCGCGCAGCAGCTGCTCCACGAACGGTCCGACGAGTTCGAAGCTGCGCGGGTGGATCACCCCGCCGGTGACGACGACCTTGAACTCCGGACGCATGGCCAGCTGCGCGGCGATGTTCACGGCGTTGGTGACGACGGTGAGCCCGTGCACAGCGAAATCATCGCGGGCGGCGAGCGCCGTCGCGATCGCGTTGGTCGTCGTGCCGCCGGAGAGTCCGACCACCTGACCCGGCGAGACCAGAGCGGATGCCGCAGCCGCGATCCGCTCCTTCGCACCGGTGCCGAGGTGGCTGCGATAGCGGATCGGCAGCTCGTAGGCGACCGACTGCGCGACGGCGCCTCCGTGGGTCCGGGTGAGCAGACGCCGCTCGGCGAGGCTGTCGAGGTCGCGTCGGGTGGTGGCGGCGGATGCCCCGAACCGGTCGACGAGCTGCTCGACGGTCACCTCGCCCTGCTCGGCGAGCAGATCGAGGATGGCGGTGAGACGGCCGGCGCGGTTCATCGATTCAATTCTGGTGGGTACGCGCGGCGGCCGCGACGTCGCCACCGGCGTCGGCGAGCGCGAACAGGCGCAGCATCCGGGCCGCCTCCACGGCGACCGCCTCGCGGGCGGGACGGAGGTACTTGCGCGAGTCGACGAGCTTCTCGTCGGCCTCGAGCGTCGACCGGATCGCACGGGTGAAGAACCCGTTCAGGTGCGTGGACACGTTGATCTTCGTCATCCCGGCGCGAACGGCATCCACGATCACCCCGTCGGCGACGCCCGACGAGCCGTGCAGCACCAGCGGAACGTCGCCACCGGTGCGACCGACGCCGCGCAGCGCGTCGCGCAACCGGCCGATCAGTTCGATGTCGAGGGATGCCGAGCGGTCGAGCATCGCGTGCGATGAGCCGACGGCGACCGCGAGCGAGTCGACGCCGGTGGCCTCGACGAAGGCGCGCGCCTCGTCGGGGTCGGTGCGCACGCCGGGCGCGTGGGCGCCGTCCTTGCCGCCGACCTCGCCGAGCTCGGCCTCGATGTACACCCCGGCGGCGCGGGCGCGGCCGGCGACATCGGCGGTGAGCGCGACGTTCTCCTCGTAGTCGAGCCTGCCGCCGTCGAACATCACTGATCCGAAGCCGAGCGCGATGGCCTCGTCGACCAGCTCAGGGCGCTCGGCGTGGTCGAGGTGCACGGCGACGGGGGTGGCGGCGCGGCGGGCGATCGCGAGGGTGGCCCATCCGATCGGCTCGAGGCCGCCATGGTAGTCGGCGCAGTTCTGCGAGATCTGCAGGATGACCGGCAGCTGCGCGCGCTCGGATGCCGCCACCAGCGCCTCGGCCGTCTCGAGGTGGATCACGTTGAACGCGCCGATGCCGGTGCCGGCGGCGGCGGACGCGCGCATGAGGTCGCGGGCGGAGACGAGGGTCATCGGGAATCCTTCGGGTCGGATGCGGGGCGGCTGCCCGCCGAGACTTCTGCTTCAGCATGAGACTGCACGCCAGGGACCCTGTCTCGTGCGCAATGAGAAGTCTCGCGGGATGGGCGGACGGTGGTGACGGTCACGGCGGCCTCGAGGTCGGGCCAGGTCGGGTGGATGTCGCCGGCGAGCGGCATGAGCACGGCAGCGGCCGACCAGGCCGTCGCACGGCGCAGGATCTGCTCGGGGTCGCGGATGCCGGCATCCATCAGCACCGCGCACGCGGCGACCCCGGCATCGCCGGCGCCGGTCGGGTTGCCGGCCAGTGCCGTGTGCAGGCGGGCGTGCAGCACGCGCACCTCCGGCGCGGGAGATCCGGATGCCGCGGAGACGGCCAGCATCCCCTCGGCTCCGAGCGAGACCAGCACGACTTCGGCTCCGCGGCGCAGCAGTTCGCGGGCGCCGTCGACCGGGTCTTCGAAGCCGGTCGCCTCACGCAGTTCGTGCTCGTTCGGCTTGAGCACGGATGCTCCGGCATCGGCCGCCGCGAGCAGCGCGGGCCCCGAGGTGTCGGCGATCACGATCGCCCCGGCTTCGCGGCCCTGCGCGATGAGCGCCGGTAGCAGGCCGTCAGGTGCACCGGGCGGCAGGCTGCCCGAGATGACCAGCACCCCCGCCGCATCCGCCAGCGCGTCGCCGACGGCATCCTGCAACGCACCCCATTCGGCATCCGACGGGGCGACACCGTACTCGTTCACGATGGTGGTGTCGCCGCGCGTTTCGTCGACGAGGGCGATACTGCGGCGGGTGGATGCCGTGACCGGCACGAGCACATGCGGCACTCCGGCCGCATCCAGCTCTGCCGCGAACTCCTCGCCTGTCGCGCCGCCGGCGGTGGTGATGGCCGTGACCGGCGCGCCCTGGGCGTGCGCGACGCGGGCGACGTTCAGGCCCTTGCCACCGGCACGCGCCCGACCGGCCTCGGCGCGGTGCGTGCCGCCGTGCACGATCTCGGCGACGTGCCAGGTGAGGTCAAGAGCCGGGTTCGGGGTGACGGTGATGATCATGCCGCGCCTGCCTGCGCTCGGCGCACCTGCACGATGCGGGTACGGATGCACGATGCATTCGCCCAGCCGGTCTTGCATCCGTTCCCGGGTCGTGCATCCGTACTGTGGCCACGGGCGTGCGCCGTACTGTTCCGACGGCCGCGCGCGAGACTGTGCCGACGGACGTGCGCAGGGTTCATGCGTGCTCCTCCGCGGCCCGCGCCGCCGCGCGTGCGAGCAGGGCGGATCCCAGCAGCCCTGCGTCGCCGGAGAGCTCGGCCGGCACGAGTGCGGGGATGCGGTGGAAGCTGAGCCGCTCCGCGAGCCGTGAGCGCAGCTCGTCGAACAGGGCGCCGCCGGCGCGGGACAGCCCGCCGCCGATCACGACCGCCTGCGGCGCGAACACGGCCGTCAGCTGCGCGATCGACAGTGTGAGCGCGTCGAGCGCCTCGTCCCAGACGCGCCGGGCGGCGGCATCCCCCTCGCCTGCGCGGGCGATGACCTCGCGCGCCCCGGCGACGGGCGTGCCGGTCGCCTCGGTGTAGCGGCGGGCGATCGCGCCGGCCGAGGCGATGGCCTCGAGGCATCCGCGGGCGCCGCACGGGCACGGCCACTCCCCGATCGGCGAGTGGCCCACCTCACCGGCGTACCCGCCTGCGGTGTAGGGGCGGCCGTCGACGAGCATGGCGCCGGCGATGCCGGTGCCGATGATCATCACGACCAGGTCGCGGTACTCGCGAGCGCCGCCGAGCGCGTGCTCGGCCCAGCTGGCCGAGCGGACGTCGTGGTCGAAGGCGACAGGCAGCCCGAACCGGTCGGCGATGAGGTCGCGCATCGGCGCGTCGCGCCAGCCCAGGTTGCTGCTGAACACGCCGATCCCGTTCTCGGCATCCACGATCCCGGGCACGACGACCCCGACGGCCTGCGGCTCGATGTCCGGATGCTGCGCCCGCAGCTCGTCGGCCAGCTCGGCCAGGCGCCGGATCAGCCGCGCCGGACTGTCGGCGCCGCCCGCCGGAGTGGCCGTGCGGCGCAGCCCGAGAGCTGTGCCGTCCGCGTCGAACAGCGCCGACTTGATGTCGGTCCCGCCCACATCGAAGGCGAGCACCGGCGCACCGGCGCCGATCGCCGCCGGGCGATCGGGCGCGTCCGCGGCATCCGGACTCCTGCCGTGCTCGGTCATGACGTCAGTCGTCGAGGATGACCGAGCGGGTGAGGTTGCGCGGCTGGTCGGGGTCGAGCCCGCGGCCCACGGCGCGGTCGAGCGCCACGCGGTGCAGGCACACCAGGTCGGCCATCGGGTCGATCGGGTGCTGCACGAAGCGCGCTCCGGTGGCGGTCACCTGCGCCTCGAGCCCCCCGGGCGCACGGCCGAACTGCCAGGTGATGCGACCGGGCGCGGCGATGGCGATCGGACCGTGGCGGTACTCCATGGCGGTGTACGACTCGGTCCACGACTGCGACGACTCACGCATCTTCAGCGCCGCCTCATGGGCAAGACCGATGGTCCAGCCCAGGCCGAGGAAGCTGTACTGCTCGGCCTCGCCGAGCGCTGCGTCGTCCTCGCCGTCGAGCACGGCCTGCGCGTCGGCGATCGCGGCATCCAGCGACTCGCCGAGCGAGGCGCGGAACAGCGCCAGCGCGGTGGTCGCGAACCGGGTCTGCACGACAGACTTCTCGTCGGCGAACGGCAGCGCGATGACGCTGTCGGCGAGGTCGACCAGCGGAGAGGTGTCATCGCCGAGCACGGCGACCACGGGTATGCTGCCCTTGACCCGCTCGGTGAGCTCGAGCACCTCGGTGGTCGTGCCCGAACGGGTGAGCGCGACGATCGCGTCGTACTCGCGTCCGAACGGGAACTCGGATGCCGTGAACGCGTCGGTCTCGCCGTGCCCGGCCGACTCGCGCAGCGCGGCGTAGGACTGCGCCATGAACCACGAGGTGCCGCAGCCGACGACGGCGATGCGGGATCCTGCTGCCGGCAGCAGCGCCTGCTCGGCGCCCATTCCGGCCGCGCGGGCCCAGGTCTCGGGCTGGGAGGTGAGTTCCGCGCGCATGTGCGCGCCGGCGGCGTGGGTCATGTCTGCTCCTCGGGCGGGATCGCAGGGCGGGAAACCGACTGCATTCTTTTGATCGTTATCTGACGATAACGCTCAAATTATTGCATCCATTCGTCGGACTGTCGAGTGCTGCGCGCGGTCATGTATCACCCGGATGCTTGCCCGCTCCTGTCAAGTGTGACGACAATGATCTCCATGAGCGAGGCCACTCCCGATGGCAGCGCCGAGCAGACCCCCGCGCGCAGCCGGTGGCAGCGTGCGGCGGACCTGTTCCGTGCGTGGCGCGATGGCGACGCGCGGGCGATGGATGACCTCGTCCGTCTGATGACCCCCGTGCTCTGGCACGTGGTGCGCGCCGCGGGCATCGACCGCGCCCTGACAGAGGACGTCATCCAGACCACCTGGCTTCGGCTGGTGCGCACCGGCGACGCGATCTCGGAGCCGGCGGCGGTCGCCGCCTGGCTGACCACCACCGCACGTCGCGAGGCCTGGCGCACCAGCGGCGCGCAGCGCCGGGCGGATGCCGTCGACGACACGAGCCTGGAGCCGCTGCTCCCCGTCGCCCCCTCGGCCGAGGACACCGCGGTCGCCGGCGATCAGCGCAACCGGCTCTGGTCGGCCGTGCAGCGACTCGACGACCGTTGCCAGCGGCTGCTGCGCGTGGTCGCCTTCGACGATCGCCCCGACTACGCCCGCCTGGCCGGCGAGCTCGCGATGCCGGTGGGCAGCATCGGACCGACCCGCAAGCGGTGCCTGACCAAGCTGCGCGGACTTCTCGAGGAGGTGGCGACATGAGCGGATCGGAGCGCGACCTCGACGACGACGCACTGATCGCCGCCCTGCGCACGACGTGGGAGGAGCACGACCCGGTGCCGGCCGACCTGGTCGACCGGATGGTCGCGGCGGTGGCATCCGACGACATCGCCCGGGAGTACGCGCTGCTCACCCTCGTCGAGGACGCCACGGCGGCCGTGCGCGGCGATGCCGAGACGATGATCCTGCAGTTCAGCGACGGCAGGATGACGGTGCTGCTGCACATCTCCGGCTCGGGGAAGGGGTCCGGCTCGGGGAAGGGGTCCGGCTCGGGGAAGGGGTCGGGGGCCGGGCCGGGGAACGGGCAGCGACGCGTGGACGGCTGGGTCGACGTGGCGGTGACCGGCATCGTGCTGGAGCAGGGTGAGCGATCGCGGTCCGCCGAGCCGGGAGAGCACGGCCGGTTCGCGTTCGACGGGGTACCGCCCGGCCTGTGCCGGGTGCGCCTGACCGTGTCGGGTGACGACGGCGAGCGCGTCTTCGCCACCCCGCAGTTCGAGGTGTGATCCGCGCAAGCGGAGAGGATGCCCGCAAGCGGAGAGGGACGACGTCGCGGCCGCGACGGGGTCATGACGGTGCCGCCGCGGCGGCCCGGGAGGAGGGTGGACGATGGAGCAGCCCACAGGGTGGACGTGGCAGGACCGTGCGGAGGGATCGATTCCGCGCGGCGCGGCGCTGGATCCGAGTGTCGATCCGATGCCCGGCGTGCGCGCGTATCCGACGGCGTATCTGCCGGACCGGCTGCTGCTGACGGCCGCGGAGTCCGGTGACGACGAGGCGATGGATCGCGACCTGAAGACGATCGCCGAGGCGGCGGGCTCGTTCGGCTGGCGGATCGAGGTCGTGCCGGCCGATCCCGCGGCGAAGACCGCAAACGCCGATGGGCGCCGCGTGGACGCACGCGGCGCCCGTGAGCTCGCGCCGGGGGTGCCGGGCCTGCTGCGTGTGCTGCTGACGACGCCCGACGAGGCGGGGCGCGGCGAGTCGCCGGCCCCGCCGGACGCGTGGCGGGTGCTGCAGCGAGCGCGCCGCATCTCGCAGACGACGATGCCGCGCGCCGGGCTGGAGCACGTGCTGGCGGTCGACCCGGTCGGACTCAACCCGTTCAGCCGCACGAATCCCTTCAGCCGCACGAACCCGTTCAGCCGCACCAACCCGGTTCGCGGGCAGGGCCCGGTCGGCACCGACGACTACCTCGAGCCGGGCCGGGGTGCCCGCCAGCCGGTCGCCTGGATCGGCGCCGCGCCGGCCCGCGGTGCGGACCCGAAGCGCGGGCGGCGCCCGGTCGTCGCGGTGCTCGACACCGGATGCAGTGAGCACGACTGGCTGCCGGATGACATCGTCAACCGGCACGTGGAGCTCGACGGCGTGCCGATCGGGCTCACCGGCCATGACGACCCCGAGCGCTACCCCGATCTGTACGGTCAGCTCGACGGTGAGATCGACGCGGTCGCCGGTCACGGCACCTTCATCGCGGGGCTGGTCAGGCAGACGGCCCCGGATGCCGACATCCTCGCGATCCGGGTGGCAGGGTCACTCGGCGTCGTGGACGAGAGCGCGTTCCTGCTCGCACTGAGCGACGTGATCGAGCTGAAGCGGCGCAACACCGCCGACTCTCGCACCGGGCATCCGATCGACGTGCTCAGCCTGTCGCTGGGCTACTACCACGAGACCCCGACCGACGGACTGTTCTCGCGCACTCTCTACGAGCTGCTGCGCAGCGCCCGCGAGCTGGGCGTGGTCGTGGTGTGCTCGGCCGGCAACGACGCGATCGACCGTCCGGCGTTCCCCGCCTCACTGTGGGCGTGGCCGGGCGGCGACAACGGAATCGGCCGCGACGACGCGGCACCGCTGGTGTCGGTCGGCGCCCTGAACCCGTCCGGTCGCTCGGTCGCCCTGTTCTCGAACTTGGGACCGTGGGTGCGCGTGTACGCCCCGGGCACGCTGGTGGTCAGCACGACGCCACCGTTCACCGGCGGCACGCAGGCGGCCACCCGGTCGGACTTCGACGGACTGCCGCGCGAGACCGTCGATCCCGACGACTACCGCGGCGGGTTCTCGGTGTGGAGCGGCACCTCGTTCGCGGCACCGTTCGTCGCGGGGCGGATCGCCGCGAAGCTGGGTCCACTGATGGCCAAGGGCGGCAGTCCGTCGCAGAAGGCGATCCGCCGCGCGGTCACGGAGGTGCTCGACGGGCTGCCCGATCCGGTGCGCTGACACCGGCACCGGGCGGCGTCCGACAGTGCGCTGACGGCGGCGCCCGCCGGCACGGGTGGCGGCCTACCGCATCCCCATGACGCACGCTTCGCAATCGAGGTGGCGTGCGCGATGCGCGCACGACATGCTGAGAGGGTGCGTGGGGATGCGGCAGAGCTCCATCGGCGGGGAGTGGACGAGGCGAATCGTCGCCACTTCGCGCGCGCGACGCGCACCCTGACGACCGCGGCGGCGCGCACCGACGACGCCGACCTGCGCGGCCGCATCGCGGGCACCCTCGCGTATGTGCTCGGTCAGACCGGCGAGCCCGAGGCCGCCGAGCGGATGTGCCGTGAGGCGCTCGAGCATCCCTCTCTCAGCGACGGCACGCGTGCCGTGCTCGCCGGACAGCTGGGAACGCTGCTCATGCACGCCGGCCGGGTCGACGACGCCGAATCCTGGCTCACCGAGGCCATCACCGGCATGCACGACTCCCCCGCCGAGCAGGCCACGTGCCTCATGAGCCGATCCATGGCCCGCATGCAGCGCCACGACCTCGACGGCGCGACCGCCGACCTCGAGACCGCCGTCGCGCTGTACGACGGGCTCGGCGATCACGAGGCCGCGGCCGAGGCACGACACAACCTCGGCTACACCGCCCTGCTGCGCGGCGACCTGGTCACCGCTCTGGCGCTGATGATGCGCTCGCGGCCGGTGTTCGTCGAGACCAGCGCGCTCAGCACCGCGATCGCCGACCTCGACAGGGCCGAGGTGCTGCGCGATGCCGGTCTGACAGACGAGGCCGAAGCCCTGCTGACCGAGGTGGCGGCACGCTTCGGTGCGCAGCGGATGCGGCAGGCTCGCGGCGAGGCCGAGTTCCAGCTCGCCCGCTCGCAGCTGCGGCACGATCCGGCGGCGGCGCTGCGGACCGCACGGCTGTCACGACGCCGGTTCGAGGGTCTGAACAGCGAGGGCTGGGCCGCGCGCGCGGCATCCGTCGAGCTGGAGGCGCGCCGGCTCGCCGGCCGCATCCCGTCGGCGGAGGACTACGACGACGCTGCCCGCCGCCTGCGCGCGGTCGGGCTCGGCGCCGAGGCGACCGGCGCCGCGCTGGGCGCCCAGCTCGCCGATCCGAGCCGACCGCCGCTGCGCATCCGCACCGACGCTCCGACGCCGATCCGGCTGAGGTCGTTCGAGGTGCGCGCCGCGCGTGCCCTGGCCGCCGACCGGCCCGCCGTGGCCCGGCGCCTGTCCGCCGAGGGGCTCGACCTGTTCGACTCGTGGCAGGGCGCCTTCGGGGCGCTCGACCTGCAGGCGTCCGTCACGATGCACGGCACCGGGCTGCTGGCCGCGGGGCTGGCCGCCGCCAACTGCTCCGACGACCCGGCGGTGCTGTTCGAGTGGGGCGAGCGCGCCCGCCACCTCAGCCTGCAGGTGGTGCCGGTGCGGCCGCCGCACGACCCCGCAGCGGCATCCGATCTCGCCGAATTGCGGATGCTGCGCGCCGACCTCGCCGGCGCGGACTGGATGACCGACCCTCGCGTGCGCGCGGTGCGCGACCGGGTGCGCGAGCGGCAGTGGAGCTCGACCGCAGGAACCGGCGCGGGGCGGCGCACCACGCTGACCGAGCTGCGCGGACGGCTCGACCCCGATGTCGCGACGCTCACCTGGGTGCACACCGGCGATGCGCTGTGCGCGGTCGTCGCCACCCGGGATGCCGCCGAACTGGTGCGGCTGAACGGCGACCGGGTGCGGCCGCTGCTGGACGGCCTGCGCGCCGATCTGAACGCCTCGGCCATGACCCGCGGCACCCCGATGGCCGCGGTCGTCGGCCGTGCGCTCGACGAGCGGCTGGCGCGGCTCGACGACGAGCTGCTGCGGCCGCTTCTCGAGCACGCCCCCGGTGCACGCCGGCTCGTGCTCAGCGTGCCCGGGCTGCTCACCGGCATCCCCTGGGCGCTGCTGCCCAGCCTGCACGGCATCCCGTTCACCCTCGCGGCCTCGGCGACGCGGTGGCTCGATGCGACTGCGCGGCCGCTGCGCCGCACCGGCGTGATCGTCGGTCCGCGTGTCGCGCGCGCCGGTGACGAGGCCCGCGCGGTCGCCGGCGTGCACCGCGACGCGACCGTGCTCACAGGCGCCGATGCGACGGTGGACGCCGCCACGGCCCTGGCCGGCGGCGTGGACCTGCTGCACGTCGCGGCGCACGGCAGGCACAGCGCCGACAACCCGATGTTCTCGGGGCTCGAGCTCGCCGACGGCGTGCTGTTCGGTTACGACGTCGACCTGATCGGCACGGCGCCCGACACCGTGGTGCTCTCGGCCTGCGAGCTCGGGCGCTCGACGGTGCGCTGGCACGAGGAGGCGCTCGGCATGACCCGGGTGTGGTTGCATGCGGGAACCCGCTGCGTGATCGCCTCGCCCGTGCTGCTGCCCGATGACGAGGCGGCGCAGCTGCTGCCGGCCGTGCACGGGCGGATCGCCGCCGGTGACGCACCGGCGGTCGCGCTCGCCCACGCCGCCGCCGACACCGGCATCCGCGTGCCGCTGCACTGCCACGGCGACGGCTTCTGACCCCACCGGTCGCCGGGTCACGCAGACTTCTCAAGATTTCTTCGGCGGGGATGTATCAGGATGCGGGGTGCCCGCTCCTGATCCATAGACGGCGCCCGAGACAAGTCTTTCGCTGGGGATGAGAGGCGAACGGGAGGCAGGGGCCTTCCCGGAGTCCGGGCAACTGGGGAGCACGGAGGGCGCCGTCATGGGGTGCCGCGATGAGGGGATCGCGGCGCCCCGCCTCTCAGCATCCGCTCGTCAGCGCCGGCCTGTCAGCGCCCTTCGGCGGCCTCGGTGTGGTGCCGGATGACCTCGGCGACGACGAAGTTGAACCACTTCTCGGCGAACTCGGGGTCGAGGTGGGCGTCTTCGGCGAGCGCGCGCAGGCGCGCGACCTGCTGCTCCTCACGACCGGGATCGGATGCCGGCATCCGGTGCGTCGCCTTCAGCAGGCCGACCTGCTGGGTGGCGCGGAACCGCTCGGCGAGCAGGAAGATCAGCGCCGCGTCGATGTTGTCGATGCTGGCGCGCAGGCGCAGCAGCTCGGCGCGTGCCTCGTCGGCGCGGGTCGGCTCCGCGGGGGCGTCGTCGGACATGATCCTCCTGTCGATCGGCGTTTACACGATAGCCGGGGTGCGGGCGGTGTGCGGCCATAGAGTGTTCCGCATGAGCGCAGACCATTCCCCGCAGCCGGACGAACCGGCCGATGACACCGTGACGGTCTCGTCAGACGAATCGGCGTCGGTCGACGCGGCTGAGGATGCGGTGACGGACGTGACTGAGGATGTGGTGGAGCCGGATGCCGACGCGCCGCGCGCACCGTCGGATGCGCCGCGCCCGCGGCGCTCGATCTGGACCCGGATGGACCGGCCGTTCCGGCTCGGCTTCCTGCTGACCCTCGGCGGTCTGGCGGCGTTCCTGCTCGCCCTGGCGCTCACGAGCCTGTCGACGGTGCTGATCTACGTCGCCTTCGCCCTGTTCGCCGCGCTCGGGCTGAACCCGGCGGTGCGGCTGCTGGTGCGTCGTGGCCTGTCACGCGGACTCAGCGTCACGATCGTGATCGTCGCGCTGGTGGCGGTGGTCGGGCTGGTGCTGGGCATGATCGTGCCGTTGGTCATCTCGCAGATCGCCGCGTTCGTCGAGTCGGTGCCCAAGGTGGTGAACGAGTTCATGCTCACCGATCTGTACGCGTTCCTGACGCAGCAGTTCGGCGATCAGATCAACTCGCTGCTCGTCGACGCCCAGAAGCTGCTCACCGACGGCAAGACGCTGACCGCTCTGGGCGGCGGTGCGCTGAAGGTCGGCACGTCGATCGCGGCGGGCATCTCGGCGTTCGTGATCGTGTTCGTGCTGACGTTGTACTTCGTCGTCGGGCTGCCGGGCATCACGTCGTCGATGCTGCGGCTGGCGCCCGCGCGTCACCGCACGAGCATCCGCGAGATCGTCGACCAGATCACCGAGTCTGTGGGCGGGTACGTGCAGGGCATGGTGATCCTCGCCTTCGCGAACGCCGTCATGGCGCTGATCCTCTATCTGATCCTGGGGCTGCCGTTCCCGCCGCTGATGGCGGTGGTGGCGTTCCTGGTCACGCTGATCCCGCTGGTCGGGCCGCTGGTGTTCCTCGCGATCGGCACGCTGACGGCGGTGCTCGCGAACCCGCTGCACGCCCTGATCTTCGGGGTGGTGTACCTGATCTACATCCAGGTCGAGGCGTACGTGCTCACCCCGCGGGTGATGAACCGCACGGTCTCGGTGCCCGGGCTGCTCGTCGTGATCGGCGCCCTGGCCGGCGGCACGCTGCTGGGCCTGCTCGGCGCGCTCGTGGCCGTGCCGGCGACCGCGTCGATCCTCATCATCATCAACAAGATCTTCATCCCCCGCCAGGACGCCCGGGTCTGAGCACCCCGGCGCCCTGGCGGGTAATGCGGATCAGAGCAGGCCGTTGTCCTCCAGCCACTGCGCGGCGATGTCCTCGGCAGAGGCCTGATCGACCGTGCTCTGCACGTTCATCGCCACGAGGTCGTCGGCGCCGAGCTGGGCGCTGATCGCGTTGATGACCTCGGCGATCCCGTCGGCGACGTCGCTCGAGGCGATCGGCACGACGTTCGAGGCGAGGATCATGTTCTCGGGGTCTTCGAGGGCGACGATCTCCTCGGTCTGGAACGCGGGGCTCGCGGTGTAGATGTCGGCCACCTGCACCTGTCCTGCGAGCAGCGCGTCGAGCGTGCCCTCGGCGGTGGCCGAGAAGCCCAGGTCGACGCCGTAGATCTCCTTCGCGCCGGCCGGCCCATACGGGCGCTGCTCGAGCTCGGGGGCGCCACCCAGCACCGGCTTGGTGGTCAGCTTCGAAAGGTCGGCGATGCTGGCCAGGCCGTTCTCGTCGGCGAACGACTTCAGCACCGTGTAGGTGTCCTGGTCGCTGGCCTCGGCGTAGTCGAGTGCGGTGAGGCCCTCGGGCAGCGCCTCCTGCAGCGCCGCGTACACGTCGTCGGGGCTCGTGGCGGTCGCCTCGGCGTCGAAGTACTCCAGCAGGTTGCCGGTGTACTCGGGGAACAGGTCGATCGCGCCGGACTCGACCTCGGGCATGTACGCATCGCGCTGACCGACGTTGAACTTGCGGTCGACGGTGTACCCGGCGTTCTCGAGCGCCTGGGCGTAGACCTCGGCGACGATCTCGTTGGAGTAGTAGGCCTGCGAGCCGACGACGATCGTGTCACCGGCGGTGTCGCCGCCGTCGTCGCCGGTCGGCTCCTCGAGCGGGTTGCTGCTGCCGCATCCGGCGAGCGCGAGCGTCGCCGCCAGCGCGACGCCGGTGACAAGGGCGAGTCGGGACTTCCTTGCGATGATCATGGTGTGCCTCTCTCTGGGGACGGTGTCGTCTTGGGGACGGTGCGGTCAGGCGATGGCGGATGCCGCCGAGCGGGCGGCGCGCCGTTCGGAGCGGGTCGGTGCGGCGCCGGTGTCGCCGCCGGCGGGACCGGTGTCGATGCCGGCGGGGACGACGGCACGCTGTGCCAGCGCGAGCAGCAGGTCGACGATCAGGGCGAGCAGCGCGACCAGCAGTGCCCCGGCGAGCACCTGGTCGAAGCGGCGCAGCGGGATGCCCTGGATGATCGGCCAGCCGAGGCCGCCGAGATTGACGTAGGCGCCAATGGTCACGGTCGCGATGACCTGCAGCAGGGCCGAGCGGATGCCGCCGACGAGCAGCGGCATCCCGAGCGGCAGCTCGACCTTCGTGAAGATCTGCCATTCGGTCATGCCCATCGCTCTCGCGGCGTCGATGACGCGGCGGTCGATGGCCTCGAAGCCGGTGTACGCGCCGGCCAGCAGTGACGGGATCGCCAGCAGCACGAAGGTGATCACCCCGGCCAGCGGGGTGCGCACGACGCCGAGCACGAGCACCAGCAACACGAGCAGGCCGAACGACGGCACCGCGCGGGCGGCGCCCGAGATCGCGACGGCGATCTCGCGGCCCTTGCCGGTGTGGCCGATCAGCCAGCCGGCCGGCAGCGCGATGACCGCGGCGACGGCCACGGAGATGACGGTGTAGAACAGGTGCTCGCCGAGCAGCACGGGCAGGGCGTACTGGCCCTGCAGCCGTTCGGGGGAGAACAGCCAGGCGAGGGCGTCGGCGAACAGGTTCATGCGGCTGCCCTCACCACGGCCCGGCGGGAGTTCGCGGTTCCGCTCGTCTGCCGTGAAGCTCCGGCTGTCGCGCGGGTCCAGGGCATCAGCATCCGCCCGAGCAGCACGAGCAGGCCGTCGACGACCAGGGCGATGACGACCACCGCGACGACCCCGGCGAGCACCTCGGCGATGATGCGCCGCTGCAGCCCGTTGGTGAACAGGTAGCCGAGGTTCGAGACGCCGATCAGGATGCCGACGGTGGCCAGCGAGATCGTGCTGACGGCCGCGACCCGCAGGCCGGCGAGGATCACGGGGCCGGCGAGCGGCAGTTCGACGGCGAGGAAGCGGCGAGGGGCGGCGTAGCCCATGGCGGTGGCGGCCTGTCGCACGTCGGCGTCGACCGAGTCGAGCCCATCGGCGACGGCGCGCACGAGGATGGCGATCGCGTAGATGGTCAGAGCGATGACGAGGTTCGGCTCTTCGGTGGCGGAGTAGCCGATCACCGCCGGCATGAGGATCAGCAGCGCGAGCGAGGGGATGGTGTACAGCAGCCCGGTGAGCACGATGATCGGACCGCGGACCAGGCGGAAGCGCCAGGCGACCCAGCCGAGCGGGATCGACAGCAGCAGTCCCAGCACGATCGGGATCACGCTCTGCCGCAGGTGCACGAGCGCGAGCTCCAGGATGAGATCCAGATTGTCGCCGACCCAGATCACGTCAAGCCGCCGTCCCCGGACCCCTGAGCCGAGCTGGGTCCCTGAGCCTGTCGAAGGGCCGCCTCGCCTGAGCTGGGTCCCTGAGGCTCTCGAAGGGCCCCAGCCGAGTCGGCCGCCTGGCTCGAGCTGGGTCCCTGAGGCTCTCGAAGGGCCCCGACACCATCCCGCAGTACCCCCTGCGTGCGTCCTTCGGAGTCGACGACGACGGTGCCGCGCGGCGTCTGCTTGAGCGTGAGCGCCCGCCGCCCGCGTTCGGATCCGATGAACGCCTCGACGAACTCGTCGGCGGGGTTCTCGATGATCTCGCTCGGGCTGCCGACCTGCACGATCCGTGCCGCCTTGTCGAGGATGACGACCTGGTCGCCGAGTAGGAAGGCCTCGTCGATGTCGTGTGTGACGAACACGACGGTCTTGTCGAGCTCGACCTGCAGGCGGATCAGCTCCTGCTGCAGGTCGGCGCGGACGATGGGGTCGACGGCGCCGAACGGCTCGTCCATCAGCAGGATGTTCGGGTCGGCGGCGAGTCCGCGGGCGACGCCGACGCGCTGCTGCTGTCCGCCGGAGAGCTGACTCGGGTAGCGCTCGGCGAGCCCGTGCTCCAGGCCCACAGTGTCGAGCAGCTCACGGGCACGGGCATGCGCATCGCGGCGACTCACCCCGTTGAGCCGCAGCACCGTGGCGACATTGTCGATCACCGTGAAGTGCGGCATGAGACCGGAGTTCTGCATCACGTAGCCGATGCCGCGGCGCAGCTCGACGGGGTCTCGGCCGAGCACGCTCTCGCCGTCGATGGCGACCGTTCCCGAGGTGGGCTCGACCATGCGGTTGATCATGCGCAACAGCGTCGTCTTGCCCGATCCGGACGACCCGACCAGCACCGTCGTCTTCCGTGAAGGCAGCACCAGGCTGAAGTCCTCGACGGCGACGGTGCCGTCGGGAAAACGCTTCGAAACCGAAGTGAACTCGATCATCAGCTCTGCGCGGCGCCTGCCGACTGTGGGCGGGCGTGTCGAACGCGCGACGGCCCGGTTGCTGCGAGTACAGCTCTCATGCACGTACCTCCTGGCATCCCTTCGAGCGTAGGGGACTCCTCCGACAACCGGAGAGGATCGCGGAAACTTCCCGGCACCCCCGATCTCGCCGAAGCGGATCGCTCAGGCCGACTGCCGCCCGTACCGCTCCAGCAGCCGCAGCCAGATCTCGCTCATCGTCGGATAGGCCGGCACCGCGTGCCAGAGCCGGCTGATCGGCACCTCGCCGGCGACGACGAACGTGGCCGCCTGCAGCAGCTCGGCCACGTCGGCTCCGACGAAGGTGACGCCCAGCACCACCTCGCGCTCGGTGTCGACGACCATGCGCGCCTGGCCGCGGTAGCCGTCGGCGTGCAGTCCGGCACCGGCGACCGAGCCCAGGTCGTGATCGACGACCTCGGTCGCACGGCCTGCCTCGCGCGCAGCATCCGCCGTCATCCCCACCGAGGCGACCTCCGGGGCGGAGAAGACCACCTGCGGCACGGCGGAGTGGTCGGCCGTCGCGACGTGCCGGCCCCACGCGTCGTCGGCGATCACCTCGCCGCGCGAGCGCGCCGCGATCACATCGCCCGCCGCGCGGGCCTGGTACTTGCCCTGGTGCGTCAGCAGCGCGCGCCCGTTAGCATCGCCGACCGCGTACAGCCAGTCCACCCCGGGTATCCGCAGCGTGTCGTCGACGTCGATCGACCGGCCGGGCTCCAGCCCCACGGTCTCGATCCCGATGTCACCGGTGCGCGGGGTGCGGCCGGTGGCGGCGAGCACCTCGGATGCCGTGATCGACTCGCCGTCGCCGGTGGTCACCGTCACGCCGTCAGCGTCGCGCCGCACCTCGGCGGTCGTCGTGTGCAGGCGCACGTCGACGCCGAGGTCGCGCAGTCCCTCGGCGACCTGTTCGCCGGCGAAGCGCTCCATGCGCTCGAGCAGCCCGCCGCGGGCGAGCAGGGTGACAGCTGAGCCGAGTCCGGCGTAGGCGGTGGCCATCTCGACCCCGACCACTCCCCCGCCGATGATCACGAGCGATTCGGGCACCTCCTCGGCGCTGGTCGCTTCGCGGCTCGTCCACGGTGCGGATTCGGCCAGGCCCGGGATGCCGGGGATCGCGGCATCCGTGCCGGTGCAGACGGCGACCGCGTGCCGGGCACGCAGCATCCGCTCGCCCTGGTCGGTGGCGACCGTGACCTCGCGCTCCCCGGTCAGGCGACCGTGACCGCGCACCAGGTCGATCCCGGCGCTGCGCAGCCAGTCGACCTGCCCGGCATCCGACCATCCGGCCGTGAAGGAGTCACGGCGGGCGAGCACGGCGGACGGGTCGAGCTCGCCGCCGGTGACGCCACGCACATGCTGGGCGGCGCGCAGCGCCTGCGCCGGACGCAGCAGCGCCTTCGACGGCGTGCACGCCCAGTACGAGCATTCGCCGCCGACCAGCTCGCTCTCCATGATCACGGCGGTCAGCCCGCCCTGCACCGCCCGGTCGGCCACGTTCTCGCCGACCGGTCCCGCTCCCAGCACGATCAGGTCGTATTCGTCGCTCATGCGGCCGAGCCTACGCGCCGACTCGTGCGGGGGCCGGGCGCGGGGGCGCAGGGTGCTGGGATGCTCCGGTGCTGCACGCCGTCACGGATGGAAAACGCCGCCACGGGATGCCGCGAGCATGCGTTCTGCATCCGCGGCGCGAGCTCACGGATCGAAAACGTCGCCACGGGGTGCCGGGAATATGCGTTTTCCATCCGCGGGGCCTGATCGCGCCCGACCGCGGTCGCCGGCGAACCCGCCTCAGCGCATGGGCAGGATGACCGTCGGCGTCGGGGCCGGGGTCACGTGCCGCACCTCGCGCGGAGCGCCGGTGCGCTCGTCGAGGTCGACGGCGCTCACCGTGCCGGAGCGCTGACCCGCCACGAGCAGCACGCCCTCGTGCACGAGGTGGTGGCGCGGCCAGTCGACGCCCGAATCGGCGAGCGCGAACGGCTCGACGGCCCCGCCGGAATCCTTCACGCGCAGCGCCGCGAGGGTGTTGCTGCCGCGCAGTGCCGTGTACAGGGTGTGCCCGTCGCGCGCGACAGCCAGCTCGGCCGGGAAGTCGGTGCCGATCTGTGCGATGGGCGAGGCCGGCGTCGCCGAGACCAGCCCCCAGCGTCCGTCGCGCGCGGCGGCGAGGGTGAACACCTCGCAGGAGTACTCGGTGACCACGTGCAGGTGCCCGCTGGGATGCAGCACCATGTGTCGCGGCCCCGTGCCGCGCGGCAACACGACCTCGTGATCGATGGTCAGTCCGGTGGTCGAAGGGCGCCAGATGCGCACCAGGTCGAAGCCGAGGTCGGTGGTCGCGATGCGCCCGTCGGGCAGGAAGACGGCGGCGTGGGCGTGCGACACCCGCGGCTCTTCGCCTGCGGGGGTCGGGTGCGGGTCGGATGCCGCTGCGGCATCCCGCTGTTCTTCCGCTTCCTCGCCGAAAAGCGCCGCGCGCAGCGCGGCCGCCTTGTCGGGCGCCGCCGCGACGAGCGATCCGTCGGCGGCGATCCCGAAGCGCACGACCCGGCCGTCGCCGTAACAGCTGGCGATCAGCGCGCGTCCGACGGGCGAGACCGCGAGGTGGCAGACCGAGTCGCCGGCCGGCAGGGCCGGCCCGAGCGCGCGCAGGGTGGTCTCCCCCGCGCGGGCGAAGGCCTGCACCGCACCGGCGCCCTCGAGCGCCGCGTAGACGACGTCGAGCGACGGGTGCGCGGCCAGCCAGGAGGGGGATGCCACCGGCGCGGCCACCCCGCGCCACCGGAGGGTCGATGGTCCGCGGCCGTCATCGACGGCGAGGTATCCGATGCCCTCGGCATCCCCGTCCATGTCGGCGCCGTAGCCGCCGACCCAGAACCGCGTCATGCTGATCCCTCCACGAATTCTCGTCTATATGGCGCATAATCCCGATTCAGGGCACCGATACCGTGCGTAAGCGCCATATAGACGGGTGGGGTTGGCCGGAATGCCCTAGTCGAGCAGGTCGTGGCGGACGATGACCTGCTCGCGCTCGGGTCCGACGCCGATGACCGAGATGCGCGTGTTGCTCATCTTCTCGAGGGTCAGCACGTAGTCCTGCGCGTTCTGCGGCAGGTCCTCGAACGAGCGCGCCTTGGAGATGTCCTCACTCCAGCCGGGGAAGTACTCGTAGATCGGCTTCGCGTGGTGGAAGTCGGTCTGGTTGACCGGCACGTCGTCGAAGCGCTCACCGTCGACGTCGTACGCCACGCAGACCGGGATCTGCTTGAGCCCGGTGAGCACGTCGAGCTTGGTGAGCACCAGGTCGGTGATGCCGTTCACGCGGGTCGCGTAGCGGGTGATCGGCGCGTCGTACCAGCCGGTGCGGCGCAGGCGACCGGTGGTGGTGCCGTACTCGAAACCGGTCTTGCGCAGCCACTCGCCCATCTCGTCGAGCAGCTCGGTGGGGAACGGACCCGAGCCCACGCGCGTCGTGTACGCCTTCACGATGCCGACGATGCGGTCCAGGCGGTTCGGGCCGACGCCCGACCCGGCTGCCGCACCCGCGGCGGTCGCGGTGGACGAGGTGACGAACGGGTAGGTGCCGTGGTCGACGTCGAGCATGGTGGCCTGGCCACCCTCGAAGACGACGACCTCACCGCGGCTGAGCGCCTCGTCGACCAGGTGACCGGTGTCGGCGACCATCGGACGCAGCCGCTCGGCGTACGAGAGCAGCTCGTCGACGATCTCGTCGCAGGTGATGGCGCGGCGGTTGAACACCTTCACCAGCAGGTGGTTCTTCTGGTCGAGGGCTCCCTCGACCTTCTGCCGCAGGATGTTCTCGTCGTAGAGGTCCTGCACTCGGATGCCGACGCGGTTGATCTTGTCGGCGTAGGCCGGGCCGATACCGCGGCCGGTGGTGCCGATGTTGCGCTTGCCGAGGAAGCGCTCGGTGACCTTGTCGAGCGTGCGGTGGTACTGCGTGATGATGTGCGCGTTGGCGCTGACCTTCAGCTTCGACACGTCGACGCCGCGCGCCGAGAGCGCCTCGAGCTCCTGGAACAGCACCTCCAGGTCGACGACGACGCCGTTGCCGATCACGGCGTTGACGCCGGGGGTGAGGATGCCCGATGGCAGCAGGTGCAGGGCGTACTTCTCGTCGCCGACGACGACGGTGTGCCCGGCGTTGTTGCCGCCGTTGAACTTGACGACCCAGTCGGTGCGCTCGCCGAGCAGGTCTGTCGCCTTGCCCTTGCCCTCATCGCCCCACTGGACGCCGACGATCACGATTCCTGGCATGGGTGAACCCCCTGGTACTGCACGCTGTTCGCCGGGTTTGCACCGGCAGATGAGCTGGCCCGAACGGGCGTCACCATCCTAGCGGAGGGGCCTTCGGCGCCCCTCGGAGGCCCCGTTCGGCACCGGCGGCTACCCTGTACCCGGGGATCAGCGGCCGCCATCGATCCCCGATGGATGAGGAGACCAGCGATGACCGACTTCCCCCCGGTGCCCGGGCCCGCCACGGTGCTCGGATCCACCGCATCCGCACCTCCCCCGCCCCCGCCGGCTCCGGCGGCGCCGGCTCCGGCTCCCGCGTTGTCTCCCGCTCCGGATGCCGTCGTCCCGGCCGCGGCATCCGCTTCGCACGCCACCCCGGACGATCTCGCCCGCGCGCAGCGCATCCTGAAGATCATCACCGACTCGTACTCGACGAAGATGGTCGGCCAGGACCGGCTGCGCACCAGCCTGCTCGTCTCGCTGCTGGCGCGCGGGCACATCCTGCTCGAGTCGGTGCCGGGGCTGGCCAAGACGACCGCGGCATCCACCCTCGCCGACACCGTGAAGGCGACGTTCCGTCGCATCCAGTGCACGCCCGACCTGCTGCCCAGCGACATCACCGGCAGCCAGATCTACGACGCGGCCACCGGCACGTTCCGCACGGTGCTCGGGCCGGTGCACGCGAACTTCGTGCTGCTCGACGAGATCAACCGCTCCAGCGCCAAGACCCAGTCGGCGATGCTCGAGGCCATGCAGGAGCGGCAGACGACGATCGGCGGCGAGGTGCACCACCTGCCTCGCCCGTTCCTGGTGATCGCGACGCAGAACCCGATCGAACAGGAAGGCACCTACGAGCTGCCCGAGGCCCAGATGGACCGCTTCCTGCTCAAGGAGATCGTCGAGTACCCCAGCCCCGCCGAGGAGTTCGAGATCCTGGGCCGCATCGACTCCGGCGTGCTCGATCCCGACCGTCACGTGCCCGGGGCGATCTCGCTCGACGACGTGCACGACCTGCAGCGCATCACGTCGACGGTGTACGTCGACCCCGCGATCCGCAACTACATCGTGCAGCTCGCCTATGTGACCCGCAATCCTGCACCGTACATCGGCGAGGATCGCGCCCGGTACATCAAGTACGGGGCGAGCCCGCGGGCGAGCATCGCGTTCCTGCAGGCCTCGCGCGCGCTGGCGCTGCTGAACGGGCGCACGCACGTGCTGCCCGAGGACATCCGCGCGCTGCGCCACCTCGTGCTGCGCCACCGGGTGCTGCTCACCTTCGAGGCCGACGCCGAGGGCGTGCGCAGCGAGGAGATCATCGACCAGATCTTCGCCGCCGTGCCGACGCCGTAACCCTTCATGACCACCTTGATCACCCAGGTGAAGAGCAAGCTCTTCATCCGCTCGTCGCAGAAGTCGATGCACGCGCTGGACGGCGCGTACGCCTCGCTGCTGCGCGGTCGCAGCCTCGACTTCGAGGACCTGCGGCCGTACGAGTACGGAGATCAGGTGCGCGACATCGACTGGCGGGCGACGGCACGGCACGGCGAGCCGCTCATCAAGCGCACCAAGGCCACACGCCGCCACACCGTGCTGTTCCTGGTTGATTCCGGACGAGGCATGAAAGCCCTGGCCGAGGATGAGCTGCCCAAGCGCGACCTCGTCGTGTTGCTGACGGGCGCCCTCGGATTCCTCACCGTGCGGCACGGCGACGACTTCACCGTCGTGCACGGGGATGCCACGGGCGTGCGCCGCCTCGCCCCCGGCGGCACCGAGGGAGCGCTGGAGCATTCGCTGCGCACGATCAGCCGGGCGATCGACGACACCGCCGCCCCCAGCGACCGCGACGCGCTGCTGCGCTTCGCGGCGCGCACCATCGCGCACCGCTGCATCGTCGTGATCATCACCGACGAGGCCCCGCTGACCGCCGACACCGACCGGCTGCTGCGCCGGCTGCGGGTGCAGCACGACGTGCTGTGGCTCACGGTGCGCGACGCCGAGCCGGTGCTGCCCGCGGGCCTCCCGGCCGCGACGGGGGCGCGACGGCGCCGGGACGCCGACAGCGGCTGGCGCATCCCCGAGTTCGTGCACGGGGATGCCGAGGTGATGGCCGAGCTCGCCGCCCAGGAGGCCGCCGATACGGCGCACCGCGATGCGGTGCTGCGCCGGCACGAGATCACGCACGCCGAGTTCGGCGGTCAGGATGCCGCGGTGCCGGTGCTGCTGACCATGCTGAACAGGAGGTCGCATGCTCGCATCTGACGACCTCTACCCGCCCGCGCAGTACGGCTGGGGGTGGATTCTGCTGGCCATCGGCATCCTGCTGCTGCTGGGTCTGGCCGCCTGGCTGCTGATCGTGCTCACCCGGCCGCGGCGCAGCATCACGCTGGCCGGAGCTCCGCTACTCACCCCGCCGACGGCGGAGGTGCTCGCCCAGCTGCGCACCGAGTACCTCGGCGTGGTTCAGGGCATCGAGGATTCATACCGTTCGGGGAATATGGATCCGAAGCGGGCGAATCTCGAGCTCAGCCGGGCCGTGCGCGGCTTCGTGAACGAGTACTCCGGTCTCGAGGCGCCCGTGCTCGCTCTCGACGATCTCGTCGCCCGTGGCGTGGATCCCGCACTCATCGACGCGATCCGCCGGCATTACTATCCGAGCATCTTCCAGCGCGGGCCCGCGATCGACCCCGTCTACGGCGCCGAGGCCGCCCGCAAGGTGGTGAGCACGTGGCACTGAACACCTGGTGGATCGTGCTGGTCGCCGTCGGCGTGCTCGTGGTGGCCGTGCTCATCGGCATCCTGCTCGGGCTGCGGGGCCGCCGGCGGGCCGACGCCGACCCCTCGGCACTGGTCTCGCGCGCCGAGCGGCTGCGCGGGCTGCCCTCGTTCCGCACCGCCGTGCGCCGGCGGATCGGCCTGCTCGCCGGTGTGCTCGCCGTCGGCGCGGTGGCGGTGCTGCTCACGGGCGTCGTCGCCGCCCGGCCGATGTCGGCCAAGACGATCCAGCCGATCAACACGAGTCGCGACATCATGCTGTGCCTGGACGTGTCGGGCTCGATGTCCGATGTCGACGTCGAGGTGCTCACGGTGTTCGAGGAGCTGCTGGAGGGCTTCGAGGGCGAGCGGATCGGGTTGACGATCTTCAACAGCTCGCCCGTGCAGGTCTTTCCCCTCACCGACGACTACCCGTTCGTCCGCGAGCAGCTCAAGAGCATCCGCACCAGCTTCGATTACGTCGACGACACCCCCGAGCACTGGGTGGGCACGCTCAACGGGCCGGGCGCCTCGCTGATCGGCGACGGCCTGGCCGCCTGCACCATGCGCTTCGACCATCTCGACGACGACCGCAGCCGCTCCGTGATCCTCGCCACCGACAACGAGCTCGCCGGCGCCTCGATCCTCACCGTCGAAGAGGCGGCGCAGTTCGCCCAGTCGCGCGGCGTGCGGGTGTTCGCGCTCAACCCGGTGCAGGGCAAGGATCCGCAGGTCAGCGCCGAGCTTGCCGATGCCGCCCGGCTCACCGGCGGCCAGTCGTACCCGCTGCGCGACACGACGACCGTGGCCGACATCATCACCGAGATCCAGAAGCAGGAGGCGACGGCGCTGAAAGGTCAGGCTCAGGTGATCCGCGTCGACACTCCGAATCTCGCGATCGCCCTCACGCTCGTGTCGATCCTCGGGTTCCTCCTGCTGCTGTGGCGGGTGAGATTGTGATCCTCCAGCCCGTCCTCCACCCCGTCCTGCTGGTGCTGCTGTGCGCGGCGCCCGCCGTGCTCGTGGTCCGCGAGCTGGTGCGCCGCGGGCCGGCATCCCCCGGGCGCCCGATCTGGGCGCTGCGGCTGGGCATGCTCGTGGTCGTCTTCGCGATGCTGCTGCGCCCCGGCATCCCCGGTGGCACCTCGCAGACCCTCGCCACCGACACCGACATCGTGATCGTCGCCGACACGACCGCGAGCATCATCGCCGAGGACTGGGACGGCGACCGCCCGCGCATGACCGGTGTACGCGCCGACGTGCAGGCGATTGTCGACGAGTACCCGGGTGCGCGGTTCTCGCTGATCAGCTTCGACGCGGCGGCGCAGCAGCGCCTGCCGCTGACCACGGATGCCACGGCCCTGATGTCTTCGCTGGACGTGATGCTCCCCGAGATCACCGACCAGTCCCGCGGTTCGTCGATCAGCATCGCGAACCGGATGCTGACCGAGGTGCTCGCCGCCGCCGCGAAGGCGTCGCCCGAGCGCAGCCGGATGGTCTTCTACCTGGGTGACGGCGAGCAGACCGCATCGCAGGAGCCGGAGTCGTTCGCGAGCAGCGCGAAGTACGTCGACGGCGGAGCGGTGCTCGGCTACGGAACGGCCGAGGGCGGGCCGATGAAGCGGACGACCGGCCGCCCTTCGACAGGCTCAGGGACCCAGGACGGTGCGGGCGGCGACTACATCGAGTACCAGGGCGAGCGCGCTCTGTCGGTGATCGACGAGGACAACCTGCAGCGGATCTCGGAGCAGCTGGGGGTCGAGTACCAGCACCGCACCGCGGATGCCGCGATCGAGCTGCCCGATGCGCCCACGAGCACAACCGACTACGCGTCGTCTGGCGAGGTGGGCAATGTGATCGAGCTGTACTGGACCGCCGCGCTCGTGCTGCTGGCGATGGTCGCCGTCGAGCTCACCCGCGCGACCATGCTCGTCACCCGCCTCCGCGGCCTCACCAGCCAAGCGCCCGCCCAAGCCCGGGTCCCTGAGGCTCTCGAAAGGCCCCAGGTCCAGCAAGGTGTCCGACCTGAACAGGGGCCACGCGCCCCGGAGGCTCCGGGCGGCGCGGAGCGACGGCTGGAGTGGGGCGTGGGGATCGAAGGGCCCCAGGCCCCAGCGTCGCCGGGTGCTTCGAGAGCCTCAGCAACCCAGCGGCGCCACGACGGAGGCGCCTCATGACCTCCCACCCGACCCAGGCCGATGCCGCGGCGGCGCTGCTGGCCGCGAACCGGCGGCGCCGCAGCATCCGTCGGTGGATCGCGATCGGCACCCTGCCGCTGACGCTCGCCGCCCTGCTGCTGGTCGGCAAGCTGCTCAGCATGTACGCCTTCGCGCACCAGTCGGTCAGCGCTTTCGTCGTCGGCGGCTACGCCGAGTCGGAGTCCGCCGCCCGCGGTCAGGACGTCGCGAACTGGTTCGAGCCCTTCAAGGCCCCGTACAACATCGGCACGGCGCTGGCCGGTGCCGAGCAGCTGCCCGAGGCGCGCGTCGAGCTCGAGCGGGCGCTGCCGCTCGCGCAGGGACTCGACATCTGCTTCGTGCGGATCAACCTCTCGCTCGTGATGGAGCGTCAGGGCGACGCCGCACAGGCCGATGGGGATGCCGCCGCGGCGCAGTTCTACGGCGAGGCGCTGCAGGTCACGGTCGAGACGCCCGAGGAGTGCAACAGCGATCAGGCGCAGGAGCAGTCCCCCGACCCGAACCGCGACATGAGCGACTCGCTGGAGCAGAACCAGCAGCGCCAGCAGGAGAAGCAGCAGCAGAGCCAGCAGAATGCCGAGCGCGGCGAGCAGCCGCAGCAGCCCGAGCAGCAGGAACAGGGCGAGCAGGAGCAACCCTCGCAGAGCGACCTCGACGAGATCGAGGACCGCCTGAACCAGGGCGCGCGCGACCGCGAGAATCAGCTCGACGACGGTGAGGGCGACGGGGGCGGAACGGACAGGCCATGGTAGACCGGCAGCGCTCCCGCTACGTCGGCGGCGCCGAGGGCGCACCTCCGCTGCCCCCGCCCGGCGGGTATCCCGGTGCGCGGCGGGCATCCGCGGGTCTCGATGCCGCGGCCGGCCTGGCCACGGCATCCGGCGACGTGACCTACACCGCGGAACCGGCGCAGAAGCGGTCGGTGAACACGCTGGGCCTGGTCGCCATCTCGGCGACGGTGCTGTTCGTGCTGACCCTGCTGCTGATGATGGGGGCGGGAGGGACGGATGCGCTGTACGGGGCGTCGATGCTCGTCATCCAGCTCGTCGTCGTCGGCGTGATCGTCGCCGCGCTCGTCACCCCGCGGGGACGGATGCTGGGCGCGATCGCGCTGGCCGTCACGCTCGTGTTCAACGTCGCCACGGTCGGGGCGATGGGCGCGCTGCGCTCGGCCGCCACGCACGCCTACGACGGCACGAAGTCCGAGCAGCAGAAGCACGAGGAGGGGTACCCGGGCGCCAAGGGCACGGCCGATCACGATGTGCTCAACGGCCCTTCGCTGGAGGATGTGCAGGCCGAGGGCGACCAGCTCATGGCCGAGGTGCGCGACCGGTTGAGCGCCCGCTTCGGGTACACCTGGGTGCAATCAGGCACGGTCGACATCAGCCCCGAGCGCAACGGCTACGGCGGCGAGTCGATGCTCAAGCGGTACATGTCGACGGCCTGGACCACCCGCGAGCCGGTGAACGACAACGACCGCAAGCGCGAGATCATCGAGGTGATCGACGAGGTTCTCATCGAACGCGGCATGTGGGAGCTGTATCCGCTGAACACCAGCGCCTCGGGCATCTCGCGCGAGATGGTCGCCAAGCTCTACGGCTCGGCCGATCCCGAGCGCCAGCACACCTGGGAGTACTACACCGACACCTATCCCGAGCCGCTGCGCTTCTACGTGAACGCGTACGACCTGTCGAAGGACCCGACCGGCGACTTCCGCCTGCAGCGGGAGGCCGTCAGCGCGCAGACCGGTGAACCGCTGGAGGGCGTGCAGCTGGCGATCTACGCCCGCCACGTGCTGCCCGAGTCCGACCGCGCCGCCTACGAAGAGAAGCTGAAGGACTACCCGGGGTTCTGAACGGTTTTCTCCTTATCCAGGATTAGATGGGTTGTTTCGAGAAAATGGTCTTGTTTCCTGATATGGTGAAAACCATGTCTCAGGGAAAGAACCTGCCGACGGCGATCGTAAGAAACGTCATCCCGAGCCACCTGCACACGGAGTCGACTGCGGGCGGTGGCATCGTGATCGACGGCGGTCAGTCAACCGTCCTTCGCCCGGTGTGGGCGGGCGAAGGCTTTCCCGCAGACGTCATCCGCGTACTCGATTCGCTGGGCAGCATGCACGTCGAGCAGTCGACGATCCCCGTCATCACCGCACGCAGGATGAGCCCGGGGGCGATCCGGCTGCTGAACGAGCATGAGCTTGCGTGGGCCGATGCCGATGGGCAGGCGGAGATCACCACTCCGGACGGCCTGCACATCTATCGCCTCAAGCCAAAGCGCCTGCTTGACCGAACAACGAGCCTCTCCTGGTCGCGCAGTTCTCAGGCTGTGGCCGAGTACGTGCTGTCACGCCGCGCGATGCCACCGGTGGGTGACATGCCCGGCTGGAACGGCGTCGACCGACTCGGCCAGGTCGCAGAAGCCACCGGCATCTCACCGGGGCAGGTCGCGAAGGTGCTCGCCTCCTTCGACGAGGAAGGCTATACAGCCAAGTTCGGTCCGGAGAGAGGCCCGACCTCAGCACGCGAGCTACGCGAGCCCGGGCGCCTGCTCAGCGATTGGGCAGGCCATTTCGCCAGGGCGCCGCGCAAGGACCGACGCTCGGAACTCCACACTCTCTCGCGGGACCCTCGCAGGTGGGTCGATCTCGTCGGATCACAACTCGCTTCGATTCGGTGGGTGGCGTCCGGATGGGTGGCGGCCGATGCCGTAGCCCCCTTCTCCACCAGCATCCCTGACCTCCTGATCTACGTGCAGGACGACGACTTCGAGAACGCTCGTGCAGCATTGACATCGCATGACGACATCTCGGAGGTCGACCGTGGAGCACGGATCCACTTGCACTCCGCGCCATCTCACGTCCTCGCCATGCGCGGCATCGCACCCGGCCTCCCCGTGGCATCCTCGGTGCGCATCTACGCGGATCTCGTGCGCGAGGGCGGACGCGGGGCCGATGCCGCCGAGCATCTCCGGGGGGTTTCCATTGGCTTCTGAAGAACGCAGCCGTCTCGCACGCGCCCGCGCGGAGGAAGCGCTGATCCGGTTCGCGCTGCTCGCCGGCGAACACGCGACGGAATTCATCGTCATCGGAGGGCTGAACCCGGACTTCCTCGCACCAGCCGCACCGCACCCTCATCTCGGCACGACGGACGTCGACCTTCTCTTCGAACTCGGGGTCTTCTACGACCGTGACGACCTCGACTTCGGGTGGCTCGAACGTGCGCTCGACGACGGCGGCTTTCGCACCGACTCGAATGGCTGGCAATGGACGGGTGTGCTCGGGGACGCACACGTGCGACTCGACCTCGTCTGCGACGTATACGACAGCCCGGGTCTGCCCATCGAGCTCCCCGGAGCGGCTCGAGCTGCCGCAAAGAACATGCGCGGCCCTGCGGCTGTGGCGAACGCCCCCGTAGTGCGGGAACTCCGGGTACCCGATGCACTGCATTCGGAAGTCCCGGAGGCACCAGCGCAGATACTGCTCCGATTCGCCAGCCTTGGGGGATACCTCATCGCCAAGTCCGCAGCGTTGCTGAGCCGCGGACTGCAGAAGGATGCGTACGACCTCGCGTTCGTGATGATGTACTCGCCTGATGGGCCGAGTGCGGCCGCTGCAGCCGTCACTTCTGTTCCCTCGTCACCGCAACAGCATGCTTTCCTTCCTCACGTGCGGTCGGCGGTCGAGCGCCTTGCAAAGCCGCAATCCGAGTGGGTGGACATCGTGGTCCGGCAACTGCTCAGAGCGGGTGACGAAGCGGATGCCGATCAACTGCGCGCTGACGTCATCACGTCGGCTCAGCTCTTTCTGAAGGCGTTGTAAACGCTCAGCAGCCTAGGATCGGTCGTCCACCGGCTCGTGCTCGTCGCCGGGCAGCTCCGGTTCGTCGATGGCCGGCAAGTCGTCGACCGCCGGCCCCTCCAGTAGCCGGCCCTCGGCGTCGAACCGCGAGCCGTGCAGCGGGCAGTCCCACGAGCGCTCCGCCGTGTTCCAGGTGACGATACCGCCCAGGTGCGTGCACACGGCGGAGAGCCGGCAGGTGGTACCGTCGACCGTGGATACCGCGGCCGGCCGGCCGTCGAGCCGGCCGACCACGCCTTCCCCCTCAGCCGGAGGCTCCTCAGGAAGCGCCCGGGTCTCGGCATCCACCCATCCGCCCGCGAGGTTTCCGGCGACCTCGGCGTTCGCCGCGACGCCGTGGGCGATGTCCTGAGGCAGGGTGACGCGGTGGTGCAGGGTCTTCGCCCACGGGATGCTGCCGTCGAGCACGTCGGCCGCGATGCTCAGTGCGGCAGCGACCGCGTTCGTCATGCCCCACTTGTTGTAGCCGGTGGCCAGTGCGACGCGGTGGCCGGTGCGCGGCATCCACCCGACGAACGGGACGAGGTTCATCGACTGGTAGTCCTGCGCCGACCAGGCGTGCGTGCGCACGGCGCCGGGGAAGTGCTGCTGCGTCCACTGCTCGAGGTCGTCGACGAGTGCCTGGGTGTCGTCCTCGCGGCCGACGGTGTGGCCGTTGCCGCCGACGATCAGCAGCTCCTCGTCGCCGACCGGCGCGCTGCGCAGCGAGCGCCCGGGCGAGTCGATCGAGATGTACATGCCCTGCGGCGGCGTGCCGCTCGCGAGCCGGTACGCCTGGGCATACGAGCGCGACGGCTTCACCTTGGCGAAGTAGAGACCGCGGTCGAGGATCGGGATGCCGGTGGCGAGCACCACGACGCCGGCGTGCACCTCGCCGAGCGAGGTCGTGACCAGGCTCGGCTCGCCGGTGTCGACGTCCTTGACGCGGGCGCCCTCGATGATGACGCCGCGGTGCTCGCGGATGTCGGCGGCGAGCGCGCGCAGCACGTCGAGCGGATCGAACTGCGCCTGGTCGCGCAGCAGCAGAGCGCCGTGGGTCGGGAACGGCAGGCCGACGTCGTCGACCCGCTCCACTTCGAGGTCCGCCTCGCGGTACGCCTCGTACTCGTCGTCCAGCTTCGAGACGCCCTCGGGCGTACCGGCGTAGGTGAACGCGTCGCGGCGCTGCACGTCCACGCCGTGCTCGGCGAGGTAACGCAGCATCCACTGCTGGCCCTCGGTGTTGCCCTCGACGTAGGCCTTCAGCACCCGGCTCGACCCGCGGGAGAGGATGCCCGAGAGCACACTGCACTGCAGCAGGCTCAGTTTCGCGGTGGTGTTGCCCGTGGTGACCGCCCCGATCGAGCGCGCCTCGAGGACGGCGACGGTGTGCCCGGCCCGAGCCAGCAGCAGGGCGGTGGTGAGCCCGGTCAGGCCCGCGCCGGCGACGACGACGTCGTAGCGGGCGCCCGGTTCGAACGGGTCGGAGGGGATGCGCTCGCGCTGCGCGTCGAGCCAGAGGGAGGTCACGATGCGACTCCTCACAATCGGGGGCGTGGTCGACCAGTACACCGCAGCCCGCCGGGATCGCACGGGGCCTTGACTTCGGTCATCGGGGGCCACTCGCGGTGGCCTACGCTTGCTTCTGGCCGTCCACCCGATCGCGGCCGCACGTGAACGAGGGGATCCCCATGTCAGAGGCTCCGACCGCCGGCTCCGCCACCGCGAGCGCACCCGAACTGCTCGCGATCGACGCCGGTCAGACCGGCATCAAGACCCGGCTGCGCCGCGCCGACGGATCCACTCACGACGAGCTCTTCGCCGGAGTGCTCACCGACCGTCCGCTGCTCGGTCAGCTGACCGCTGTGGTCGAGCAGGTCGTGCAGGGTGCGGGCGCGGCACCGAAGACGGTGACCTTCGGTGTGTCCGGCCTCACGGATGCTCAGGCCGAGGCGGTGGCGCTGCTGCGCCACTCGGCCCTCGACGGCGTCGAGCGCGTCGTCGTCACGCACGACTCGGTCACTTCTTTCCTCGGCGTGCTGGGCGACCAGTACGGCGCGGTCGTCGCGGCCGGCACCGGTGTGGTGACCCTCGGCGTGGGCCCGGAGCACTCCGCGCGCGTCGACGGCTGGGGTTACATCATGGGCGACGCCGGCAGCGGCTACTGGATCGGGCGCGCGGCGCTGGATGCCGTGATGCGGGCCTTCGACGGGCGCGGCCCCGCGACCGCTCTGACCGCGGTCATGCAGGAGCGCTGGCCGAACCTCGAGACCGCGTACACGCTGCTGCAGGCCTCGCACGATCGCGTTCGCACCGTGGCATCGTTCGCCGCGCCCACCGCCGCGCTGGCGGATGCCGGCGACGAGGTGGCCGTGCAGATCTGCACCCAGGCGGCGCGCGAGCTGGCCCTCGCGGCCACCGCCGCACTGCGGGTGACGGATGCACCGGCGGATGCCGCAGTCGGCGCCGTCGGCGGCGTGTTCGGGTCCGAGCTCATCCGCACCGCGTTCATCGACGCCGTGCGTGCCGAGCGGCCCGAGGCACGCTGCGTGCCGCCGATCGGCTCGGGCATCGAGGGCGCGGTCAGCCTCGTGGACCTCGGACCGCAGCATCCACTGGCCGAGCGCTTCGCCGACCTGCACCGCGCCTGACGCTGGGTTGCTGAGCCCGCAGAGCTGGGTTGCTGAGGCCGTAGAGCTGGGTTGCTGAGGCCGTAGAGCTGGGTTGCTGAGCCTGTCGAAGCATCCCCACGCCCCAGTCGGACACCTGTGACCGGCCCTTCGACAGGCTCAGGGACCCAACGGGAACACGACGTCTGAGAACACTGGGTTGCTGAGGCTCTCGAAGCATCCTCACGCCCCCTGCCCAAGTCGGACACCTGTGACCGGCCCTTCGACAGGCTCAGGGACCCAACGGGGGACACGGCCGTCGACAGGGTCGGGGTCCGGCGGTCAGGCGGCGAGGGCGAGACCGGCGGCGACGGCGAAGCCGAGCACGGTGGCGAGCCCGGTGGACTCCTCAGCCTTCGATTGCGCCTCGGGCACCATCGAGTCGACCAGCATGACCAGCAGTCCGCCGGCTGCGACCCCGTTCGCCGCGGCGCGGAACTCGGGGCCCACGGCATCCGTGATCGCGAACCCCGCGACCGTCGCGAGGGCGCAGAGCGCCGCGACGCCCGCCCAAAGCAGCACGACGCGGCCGCGCCGCATCCCGTCCTCGAGCAGATCGGATGCCGAGCCGATCGACTCCGGCAGGTTCGAGACGAGAATCGCGACGACGAGAGCGACGCCGATCCCCTCACCCGAGGCGAGTCCGATCCCGAGGACGAGCTGCTCCGGGATGCCGTCGAGCAGCGCACCGACCGCGAGCGACGCTCCTCCCGCCGATCCGCCCTTCTTCGCCCGCCTGGCATCGAGGATGCGGGCGGCGACGTAGTACGCGATCGCGCCGACCGCGACGCCGGTCACCAGCGGCACGGGGCCCGCGAGGCGCAGGCCCTCCTCCCACAGTTCGAAGGCGATGGATGCCATCAGCGCGCCCGCTCCGAAGCCGAGCACGATGCCCAGCCATTTCGGCGGCCAGCGGCGCACCAGCGCCAGCACCGCGCCGACGAGCAGCGGCGATGCGGCCACGACACCCCACAGCACGGCTTCGCCCATGGGCACACCGTATCCGCCTCCGCCATCGGGCAAGGCGACACGCCGCGCGCCGATAGACTGGAGCCCATGTCCAAGGTGCTCCAGTCCCTCCCCGTCGGCGAAAAGGTCGGCATCGCTTTCTCCGGTGGCCTCGACACCTCCGTCGCCGTCGCCTGGATGCGTGAGAAGGGTGCGATCCCCTTCACCTACACCGGCGACCTGGGCCAGTACGACGAGGACGACATCGCCTCGATCCCCGGCCGTGCCCTGGAGTACGGCGCCGAGGCGTCGCGCCTGGTCGACGCGAAGACCGCGCTGGTCGAAGAGGGCTTCGTGGCCCTCTCGTGCGGTGCGTTCCACATCCGCTCCGGCGGCAAGACCTACTTCAACACCACTCCCCTGGGCCGCGCGGTCACCGGCACCCTGCTCGTGCGCGCCATGAAGGAGGACGGCGTCGACATCTGGGGCGACGGCTCCACCTACAAGGGCAACGACATCGAGCGGTTCTACCGCTACGGTCTGCTCGCCAACCCGCGCCTGCGCATCTACAAGCCCTGGCTCGATGCCGACTTCGTCACCGAGCTGGGCGGACGCCAGGAGATGAGCGAATGGCTCGTCGAGCGCGGCTTCCCGTACCGCGACTCGGCCGAGAAGGCGTACTCGACGGACGCAAACATCTGGGGCGCCACGCACGAGGCGAAGACGCTCGAGCACCTGAATGTCTCGCTCGAGACGGTCGACCCGATCATGGGCGTGAAGTACTGGGACGAGTCGGTCTCGATCCCCACCGAAGACATCTCGATCACCTTCGAGAGCGGCCGCCCCGTCGCCATCAACGGCGTCGAGTTCTCCGACCCGGTGGCACTGGTGATGGAGGCGAACACCATCGGCGGACGCCACGGCCTGGGCATGAGCGACCAGATCGAGAACCGCATCATCGAGGCCAAGTCGCGCGGCATCTACGAGGCCCCGGGCATGGCGCTGCTGTTCATCGCCTACGAGCGCCTGGTCAACGGCATCCTCAACGAGGACACCCTCGCCACCTACCACGAGCAGGGTCGGCGCCTGGGCCGCCTGATGTACGAGGGCCGCTGGCTCGAGCCGCAGTCGCTCATGCTTCGCGAGTCGATCCAGCGCTGGGTGGGCCTGACCATCTCGGGCACCGTGACCATCCGCCTGCGCCGCGGAGACGACTGGACCATCCTCGACACCGTCTCGCCGAACCTGTCGTACGGCCCCGAGAAGCTGTCGATGGAGCGGGTCGGCGACGCCGCCTTCGGCCCGGTCGACCGCATCGGCCAGCTCACCATGCGCAACCTCGACATCGCCGACTCGCGCTCGCGCCTGGAGCAGTACGCGGGCCTCGGCCTGGTCGGCGGGGCGACCGGCGAGCTGGTCGGCCGCGTTACGGCCGGCGAGGCGAACGAGATCACCGAGCTCGTCGAGGGTTCGGTCTCCGAGCCCGACGCCGAACTGACGGATGCCGTCGACGCGGCATCCGAGGGCGCCGCGTTCGACTCCGGCACCGACTGACACCGGGCACCCGGGTCCCTGGATCCCTGAGCTTCTGCTGGATCCCTGAGCTTCTGCTGGGTCCCTGAGGCTCTCGAAGGGCCCAGTCCCAGCGGGGTGCCGGCATGGGGTGCTTCGACAGGCTCAGCAACCCAATCCGGCGCAACTGCTTCCGATGCTGGGTCCCTGAGGCTCTCGAAGGGCCCAGTCCCAGCGGGGTGCCGGAATGGGATGCTTCGACAGGCTCAGCAACCCAATCGACAGGCTCGGCAACCCATGCCGTCACGCGGCGTGCGGGGTAGTATTCGAGGGCGCGTTACCCGAGACGCGCACCCGGACTCCGTGACACGGAGTCCCACGTCTACCCCGAGAGGCTCGTGCTGATGACGTCAGAGGCCCCCGTCGAACCCCGCCGCCCGCTCGGCAGGATCGGTCGCGCCGCCTTCGTGCTGCTCGCCATCGTCCTCGTCGTCGCCGTCGGCGTCGCGTTCTTCCTCACCTGGACGATCCAGCGCTCCTTCCCACAGACGTCCGGAGAGCTGACCGTCAAGGGACTCGAGCAGCCGGTGACGGTGCAGCGCGACGACCGCGGCATCCCGACCGTGACGGCCTCGTCGACCGACGACCTGTTCTTCGCTCAGGGGTTCGTGCACGCGCAGGATCGCTTCTTCGAGATGGACTTCCGCCGGCACGTGACCTCGGGCCGGGTCGCCGAGATGTTCGGCGAGTCTCAGGTCGGAACCGACAAGTTCCTGCGCACCCTGGGCTGGCGCACGGTCGCCGAACAGGAGGTCGAGAACCTCGACGAGACGACCCTCGGCTATTACGAGGCGTACTCCGCCGGCGTCAACGCCTACCTCGACTCCCGCTCGGGCACCGACCTCTCGCTGGAGTATGCCGTGCTCGGCATACAGAACCCCGACTACGCCCCCGAGCCGTGGGAGCCCGCCGATTCCGTCGCATGGCTGAAGGCGATGGCCTGGGACCTCCGCACCAACATCGAGGACGAGACCGACCGCGCCCTGCTCGCCGCCCGCCTCACCGAGTCGGGCCAGACGGATGCCGATGCCCAGCAGCTCATCGAGCGGGTGTACCCGGACTACCCGTTCGAGCAGAACCCCGTCATCGTCCCGAAGATCTCCACCGTCGCACCCCTCGAAGAGGGTGTGCAGCCGGCCGCGTTCACCGGCGCCGCGCAGCCCGAGGTCGCCGACGCGCTCACCACCGTCGAGTGGCAGGAGGCCGACAGCGTCATCGAGGCGGCGAGCATGCTGCTCGGCGGAGCCGGTGAGGGCATCGGATCGAACTCGTGGGTCGTCTCGGGCGACCTGACTGAGAGCGGCAAGCCGCTGCTCGCCAACGACCCGCACCTCGGCGCCGCGCTGCCCTCGGTCTGGTACCAGATGCAGCTCAAGTGCGAGGCGGTGGGCCCGGCCTGCCCGTTCGACGTCGGCGGCTTCTCGTTCTCCGGCCTGCCCGGCATCATCATCGGTCACAACGCCGACATGGCGTGGGGGTTCACCAACCTCACCACCGACGTCGCCGACCTGTACATCGAGAAGGTCGAGGGCGACGAGTACTGGCGCGACGGCGCCCTGCAGCCGCTCGAGGTCGAGCAGGACGTCATCAAGGTGGCGGGCGGCGAGGATGTGCCGCTGACGATCCGCCGCACCGTGCACGGGCCGATCATCTCGGGCCTCACCGCGGACTTCACCGCGATCGCAGAGCATCCGATCGCCGCTGCCGGCGACGACGTCGTCGCCCTGCAGGACGCACCCGAGGTCCCCAGCGGCGAGTTCGCGGTCAGCCTGCGGTGGACGGCGCTCGACGCGGGCACCACGGCGAGCGCGATCTTCGCACTCGACACGGCGAAGGACTTCACGGACTTCCGCCGTGCGGCATCCCTCTTCGACGTGCCCGCGCAGAACCTCATCTACGCCGACCGCGAGGGCAACATCGGCTACCAGGCGCCCGGCCGGCTGCCCATCCGCGGCGCCGGGGACGGCTGGGTGCCGCAGCCCGGCTGGGACAGCTCATTCGACTGGACGGGGTTCATCCCGTTCGAGGAGCTGCCCGTCGCGTTCAACCCGCCGCAGGGCTACATCGTCACGGCGAACAACGCGATCGTCGACGAGGCGTACCCGCACTTCCTCTCCAGCGACTGGGACTACGGCTACCGCGCGGCGCGCATCGACAACCTCATCCAGCGTCGGGCCGCGGCGGGTCCGCTGAACGCGCAGGATCTGCGGGACATCCAGATGGACGACGAGATGTGGGTCGGCAAGCAGCTCGCGGTCGCGATGGACGACATCGACGTGACCGGCAAGGGCCCCAAGGCCGCCGTCGATCTGCTGCGCACCTGGGATGCCCAGAACAGCGCCGACTCCGCCGCCGCGGCCTATGCGAACGTGCTCTGGTCGAACCTCGTGCGCAACGTCTTCACCGAGCGCGAGGTGCCACTGCCCGTCGGCGATCAGGGACGCCTGTTCACCGTCGTCGGGGCGATGCTCGACGATCCGTCCGACCCGCTGTGGACCAATGACGAGCTTGATGTGTCGAGCAGGAATGAGATGCTCGCCCTCTCGGCCACGCAGGCGTACGACGAACTCGCCGGCCTGCAGGGCGAGGACGTGAAGCGGTGGAACTGGGGTTCGCTGCACGCCCTGCCGCTGGTGCACTCGACGCTCGGCGAGTCGGGGATCGCCCCGATCGAGATGCTCTTCAACCGTGGTCCGTATCCGGTGGGCGGCGGCGCGTCGGTGGTGAACGCCACCGGCTGGCTGCTGGGCGAGTCGTACGCGACCACCACGGTGCCCTCGATGCGGATGGTGGTCGATCTGGACGATCTCGACGCATCGACGTGGAACAACCTGACCGGCGCGAGCGGGCACGCCTTCCACCCGCACTACACCGATCAGACCGGCGACTGGTCGCAGGGCGTCCAGCAGCCGTGGGCGTTCACGAAGAAGGCAGTGACGGATGCCGCTGTCGACACCCTCGTGCTGACGCCCGCGGACTGACACCCGAGGACTGACACCGGCGAGCAACCGCGCCCCGGTACCGTTGTGGGATGCCGGAACGCCTGCTCGCTCCCGAGGGGAGCCGTGTCGATCTCGGAGAGTTCGCGCACGGCGGCGCGACGCTGGTCTACGAGGACTTCGGCTCGGGTGCGCGACCGATCGTGCTGCTGCACGGCATCGGCATGGGTCGCAGCGTGTACATCTCGCTCATCGAGCGTCTGAGCGGCCGGATCATCGGCATCGACCTGCCCGGGTTCGGCGAAGCTCCGGAGCCGCGGCGCACGCTGACCATGGAACGGCATGCAGACCTGGTCGCGGCGTTCTTGCGCGATCGCGGGATATCGGATGCCGTCGTGCTCGGCCATTCGATGGGCACCCAGATCGCCGCTGAGATCGGCGCGCGGCATCCTGGCCTCGTCTCGGGGCTCATCTTCGCCGGCCCCACGGTGAACAGCGCCGCTCGCAACGTCCGCGCCCAGCTCACCTATCTGCTGCTCGACATCCTCGGTGAGCGCCCCCTGGTGTGGTTGCGCGGGGCGCGCGAGTATCTGCGGGGCGGCCCGCACCTGCTGCGGAAGATGCGGGCGACGATCGTGCACGAGCCCGAGAAGGCGTACCCGCTGATCCGGGTGCCGGTGCTGGTGCTGCGCGGTCAGCACGATCCCCTCGCACCGATGACCTGGTGCCACGAGATCGTCGACGCCGTGCCGGATGCCCGGTTCGAGGAGATCCCCGACCACGGTCACGGCACGCTGATCAGCGACCCGTGGGCCGCGGCCGAGGAGATCCGCGACTTCATCGCCTCGCTGTGACCCGGTGGACGACCTCAGCCGGCTGCGGGCGGGGTCCGCTTCGACTCGGCGTACTCATCCGCGACGAGGTCGCGCTGCTGGACGGTGCCGTTGCGGTAGGCCTGCCTGCCCACCATGTGCGCCGACAGCGGGGCCGTGGCGAACTGCAGCAGGATGACCGGGATCACGATCAGCGCCCCGAGCAGCATCGCGCCGATCGTGCGCTGCGCGACGGCGATGGCCAGGCAGATCAGCACGACACCCAGCACCTGCGGCTTGGTCGCCGCGTGCAGGCGGCTGGGCACGTCGCGGAAGTGCAGCAGGCCGACCGCCGCCGACAGGCACAGCAGCGCTCCCAGCAGCACGAGGACGAGCACGATGGTGTCGGCCACCGGCTGCGGCAGCTCGATCTCGAGGAAGGGCGTCCCGTTCATGTCGTCGTGTTGTCCCTTCGGGCGACGTAGCGGGCGATGGAGATCGAGCCGAAGACGCCGACGGCGGCGATGATGAGCATCACCGGGATGTTGCGCATGTGCCCGTTGATCGCCATGTCGGCGCCCAGCACGCACATCACCTCAGTGAGCAGCACGTCGGCGGCGACGGTGCGGTCGAGGATCGACGGCCCGCGGATGATGTGGATCACGCACAGGATCGCCGCGGCGCCGAACACCACCATGATCGCGATGAGCAGAGGATTCACCGGCGGCCTCCCCTCTCGGCGTGCGGCGATGAACCCGCCGCAGCCGCCGCCTCGTCGGCGCGCAGCGCCCGGTACTGCTCCGGCGTTCCGACCGCGCGGACGATGCGGCGCTCCCAGCGCAGCACCTCTGCGCGGAAGTCATCGACGTCGGCGCGGTTGCGCAGGTCGATCACGTGCAGGTACAGGATGCGGCGGTCGCGGTCGCTCTCCACCACGAGCGATCCGGGGATGAGCGAGGCGGTCACCGCCACGTGGGTGGTGACGATGTCGTCGGCGTACCGCAGCGGGATCTCGACGATCGCCGCGCCGGGCTGCCGGCGGAAGTCGAACACCCGGATCGCCACGCTGACGGCACCCATCACCACCGCCCCGAGGAACAGCACGATGAACACGGCGGTGTACCAGAGGTTGATGCGGCCGATCAGTTCGACGGTGGGCAGACGGAACACGCGGGTCACGAAGACGGCGACGAGGATGCCGGTGACGAGTGCGAGCGGTGTGAACTGATGCCACAGGAGCATCCAGATCAGCACCAGCCAGATCATGAACGGCAGTTGCAGCAGGATGTCGCGCACCAGCGGGCGCTTCTCGGGGCTCATCCCTCCACCCCCTCGTCGATCTGCTCGAGGGTGACCGGCTGCAGCAGTCCGATGCCGATCCGGTCGCACAGTGCGTACAGCGGGCCTGCGAAGAGCGTCAGGGCCACCGTGACAGTGACCATGCCGCCGGTGGCGACGGTCATGATCGCCGGGATGCGGCGGGTCTCCTGCTGCTCATCCGCCGCGGGGGCGTTGCCGAGGTAGCCGACACGGGCGTCGATCTCGGCGAGGTCATCGCCCTCGCGCCAGAAGGCGAGGTTCCACGCGCGCATCAGCGCATACAGCGTGAGCAGGGAGGTGAGGATGCCGCCGAAGATCAGCACGATCATCAGCGGCGTGCCGACGGCGGCTGCGGCTTCGAACAGGGCGATCTTGCCGATGAAGCCCGAGAACGGCGGCAGGCCGCCCAGGTTGATGGCCGGAACGAAGTACAGCACGGCCAGCAGCGGCGCCGCCTTCATCAGGCCGCTCACCCGCAGGATCGACGTGCTGCCGGCCTTGCGTTCGATGAGCCCGACCGCGAGGAACAGGGTGGTCTGCACAACGATGTGATGCACGATGTAGTACACCGTGGCGCCGATGGCCTGCTCGGTCGCGATCGCGAGACCGAAGATCATGTACCCCACGTGGCTGACCAGCGTGAACGAGAGGATCCGCTTCAGCTCGGCCTGCGCGACGGCACCGAGCACGCCGATGACCATGGTCGCCAGCGCCACGACCAGCAGCAGGGTGTCGATGCTGTTCTCCGCGAACAGCTGCGTCTCGGTGCGGATCAGCGCGTACACGCCGACCTTGGTCAGCAGGCCGGCGAACACGGCGGTGACCGGTGCCGGCGCCGTCGGGTACGAGTCGGGCAGCCAGAACGAGACCGGGAAGATCGCCGCCTTGATGCCGAAGGCGACCACGAGCATGAGGTGCAGCACGAGCTGCGTCTCCTGCGGCAACTGGGCCACCCGCTCGGCGATCTGTGCCATGTTCACGGTGCCGACCGCGCCGTAGACCATGGCGATCGCCGCGAGGAAGAGGATCGACGACACGAGCGAGACGACGATGTAGACGGCGCCGGTGCGGATGCGCGACTCGGTGCTGCCGAGGGTGATGAGCACGTACGAGGCGACCAGCAGGATCTCGAAGCCGACGTAGAGGTTGAACAGGTCACCGGCGATGAACGCGTCGAAGATGCCGGCGGCGAGGATGAGGTAGGTCGGGTTGAAGATCGAGATCGGCGTCTCCTCGACGCCGTCGGCGGCACCCTGACCGATCGAGAACAGCAGCACTGCGAGCAGCACGATGCTCGAGACGAGCACGAGCAGCGCGGCGAAGCGGTCGACGTAGAGCACGATCCCGAACGGCACCGGCCACCCGCCGACCGAGACCGCGAACGGCACTCCCCCTGTATCGACGCCGTACAGCAGCACGGCGGCGATGATCGAGACGGCGATGAGCGTGCCGGTGGTGACGACCACCTGAAGGCGCGGGTTGCGGCCGAAGACGAGCGTGACCGCGGCGCCGAGCAGCGGCAGCATGACGATGAGGGGCACGAGCGCGTTCATGTGCGGTCCTCCCCTCGTCCGTCATCCTGCTGTTCCGCCTCGGCCCCTGGTCCTTCCACCTGGGTCCCTGGTCCTTCCACCTGAGTCCGTGAGGCTCTCGAAGGGCCCCTGCCCTCCGCATCCTCCGCATCCGTACCCCACGCCATGTCCATCGGCGCATCGTCGTGGATGGCGGGGTGGTCGCGCATGTGCAGCACGGTGATCGGCGCGGTGGTGACGCCGACGAAGTCGGTGGTCGCCGACTCCTCCTCGGGCGTCGCCTCGTCGAGCATCTCCTCTTCGGTCTCGGCCCGTTCGCGCATGGCGATGTCGTCGACGTCGTCCTCGACGGTGTCGGCCTGGCCGAGCTGCCAGGAGCGGTAGATCAGCGCGAGCAGGAACGCCGAGACGGCAAAGGTGATCACGATGGCGGTGAGCGTGAGCGCCTGCGGCAGCGGATCGCTGACCGCGCCCTCCTCGCCGTAGAACGGGGCCTTGCCCGGTACGCCCATGACGATGAGCAGCAGCAGGTTCGTGGCGTTGCCCAGCAGCAGAAAGCCGATCAGCACGCGGGTCAGGCTGCGCTCCATCATGGCGTACACGCCGCAGGCGAACAGCACGGCCATCACGATGATCAGGGTGAGCGAGACGTCCATCAGACGCGCACCCCCCTGTGTCGCATCTCGGTCGCCTGGCGGTCGACCTCGGCCCCGAGGCTGCGCAGCACGTCGAGCACGAGGCCGATGACCGTGAGGTAGACGCCGACGTCGAAGACGGTCGACGAGACGAACTCGAGGTGCCCGAGGATCGGCACGTCGGCGGTCCAGACAGTGCTCTGCAGCGGTGCCATCCCGAAGAACAGCGGCAGCAGGGCCGCGCCGACGGCGAGCACCAGACCGTAGCCGAGCAGCCGGCCGGCATCCGTCGGTGCCGCGGCGCCGAGCTCCCACCGGCCACCCGCGATGTAGCGCATGACCAGGGCCATTCCGGCGACCAGACCGCCGGCGAAGCCGCCGCCCGGCCCGTTGTGGCCGGCGAAGAGCAGGTAGATCGACACGACGATGATGGTGTGGAACAGCACCCGGACGATGACCTCGAGCAGGATCGACCGGTTCTCGGCCTTCACCTGGGTGCCGCTGACCAGCCACGCGCGCGGGGCGCCGCGGTTCTCGGCGGTCTGGAAGCGCGGACCCTCTTCGGTCTCGACGAGCGGACGACGCGCCGTCGAACGCCGCTTGGTCTCGGGCAGATCGCGGGTCGCCGAGAGCAGGTCGGCGCGGTGTGTCACGAAGACGAGGGATGCCACGCCGGTGGCGGCGAGCACGAGCACGCTGAGCTCGCCCATCGTGTCCCAGCCACGCAGGTCGACGAGGGCGACGTTGACGACGTTCTTGCCGTGGCCGAGCTCGTAGGCCAGCTGCGGGAAGTCGAGCGAGATCGGGTCGAAGATGCGCGCCTGGGTCGCGATGATGGCGACGCACGCGACGGTGATGCCGACCCCGATGGCCAGCAGAGCCCGCGGGACGCGGCCGACGGAGGCGTTGTGCTCGCCCATCCGCGACGGCAGCCGGCGCAGCACCAGGGCGAAGGTCACCAGGGTCACGGTCTCGACGAGGATCTGCGTGAGGGCGAGATCGGGTGCACCGCTGGTGGCGAAGAGCACCACCATGCCCAGACCCGTCACCGACACGAGCACGACCCCGGTGTACCGCTTGCGGGCGCGCACGGCGACGACTCCCGCGATCGCCATGACCGGGGCGACGACGAGCTGCACCGGGGTGTGCCAGGCCGACAGTGCCAGCCTGTCGGGCACCGCACCGACCAGCGCGGTCGCCTCGGCGGCGAGCAGCACCACGAAGATGGTGCCGACATACAGCGGCAGCGAACCGCGCTGCGTGAAGCTCGTGGTCAGCACCGAGAGGCGGTCGACACTGCGCATGGTGAGGAAGTACGCGTCGGCACCGGTGAACGGCAGCAGACGCGGGCGGCGATCCCATCCGGTGCGGATGCTGAGCAGGAAGACGCCGAGCCCGAGCGCTATCGCGCCCAGCGAGAGGAACAATGCCGGCTCCAGACCGTGCCAGAGCGCGAGGTGCCCGGCACCGGGCTGCACGCCCTGACCGGTCAGCGGGTCGACCGGCGCCACGGAGACCGCGTAGCCCTGCAGCATCACATCCAGGGCGGGGGCGCCGATGCCGGCGGCGATGCTCAGGCCGGCGAGGATGATCGGTGCGGACAGGAATCCGACCGGCGGATCGGGCCATGCCGTTTCGGGCCTATTCGCGCCGCCGGACTTCTTCCGCCAGAACGCGCCCCACAGGAAGCGGCATCCGTACGCCGCTGTGAGAACAGCGCCGAGGGTGACGCCGACGAGGGCGATCCAGCCCCAGACCGAGCCGTGCTGAGCGTCCTCGAGCAGGGCGGTGAGGGTCGACTCCTTGGCGACGTAGCCGATCGTGGGTGCGAGGCCGATCATCGACCCGACGGCGATGAACGCCGCCGTCGCCATCACCGGCGCCTGGCGTCCGACGCCGGACAGTTCGGTGATGTCACGCGTGGAGAGCTGGCGGTCGATGACGCCGACGATCAGGAACAGGGCGGATTTGAACAGCGCGTGCCCGATGACCAGCGCGAGACCGGCGAGCGCCGCAGCGGGCGTGCCGTAGCCGATGACCACCGAGAAGAACCCGAGCTGGCTGACCGTGCCGAACGCGAGGATGCGCTTGAGGTCGGTCTCGCGCAGCGCCTGGATGCCGCCGATCAGCATGGTGAGCACGCCGAGCCCGATGACGATGGGGCGCCAGGTCGGCGACAGGGCGAAGACCGGCGCGAAGCGCGCCATCAGGTAGATGCCCGCCTTCACCATCGCCGCGGCATGCAGGTAGGCGCTGACCGGGGTGGGCGCGGCCATGGCGCCCGGGAGCCAGAAGTGGAACGGGAACAGAGCCGACTTGGACACGGCTCCCACGAGCAGCATCACGATCGCGGCATCGACCATCGGTCCGCTGGGTGCCAGTTCGAGCAGTTCACGGATGCTGGCGGTGCCTGCGTCGACGGCCAGCAGGATCATGCCGACGAACATCACCAGTCCGCCGAGTGTGGTCACCAGCAGCGCCTGCAGGGCCGCACGACGGCTGGCCGCACGGTGACCATAATGCCCGATGAGCAGGTAGGAGAGGATGCTGGTGAGCTCCCAGAACATCACGAGCATGATCACGTCGTCGGTGAGGACCAGGCCGTACATCGCCCCGGCGAAGCCGAGCAGAACGCCGGCGAACTGGCCGACCTCACCTCCGCTGTCGTGGAAGTACCAGCGGCAGTACAGCAGCACGAGCGCGCCGACGCCGGTGACGATGAGCGCGAGCACCCAGCCGAGTACGTCCATGCGCATCGAGAGATGCAGGCCGAGCTGCGGGATCCACTCGTAGTCCTGGAACGGAGTCGTCTGCGGATCGAGCACCTCGGGGGTGCGCATCAGCGTGTGGATGAATGCCGCCGCGGGAACGAGAGCCCCGAGCACGAACGCCTGCGGTCCCAGCCAGCGAACCAGAGCGGGGAGAAGAACCGACCCGACCAGGAACACGGCGAGGAGCAACAGCATCCGCGGCTCCTCAGCTCGTCGGGGCCTTCCGGCACGGGCGGGCGATCTCCACCCATTCTAACGGCGCGTCATCGGTGCGCCGGTGCGGAGATCGCTCCGCTGTCCTGACGGATGGTTGTCGGATGCCGCGGAAGGGATGCTCAGACCGGCGGCGGAGCCGCCGTCTCACCCTCCCGGTAGGTGCAGGTGAAGTGCACGGACTCCCCCGCCTCGCCGTCCAGCATCCGCCGCACCTGCTCCCCCGCGGCGCGACCCTTGGCGACCGCCGGCTGCGCGACGGTCGTGAGCTTGAGCGACCCGAGTCCGTCGGCGGCGATGCCGTCGAAGCCGACAACGGTCAGGTCTTCGGGAACCCGCAGCCCCAGCTCTTCGGCTGCGCGGATCACACCCGCCGCGAGCAGGTCGCTCTGGGCGACGATCGCTGTCGGGCGGTCGTCACGCAACGCCCCGCCGGCATCCGTCAGCAGCGCCCGTGCGGCGATCATGCCCTCGTCCACGAGGCTCGCGGCCGCGGTGACCCCGGGGCTTTCAGGGAACGACTCCCGGAAGCCCGCGAGCCGGTCGAGGGTGACGTCCACCGTCGCCGCCGACACCCGCTCTGCGGTGAGGGGGCCACGCTCGCGCGCGGCATCCAGTGGAAGCGTCACCGTCGCCGCACGCCTATGCCCCAATTGGAATACGCGGCGCGTGACCTTGGCGCTCGCCTCGCGGTTGTCGAGGGTGATCTGCGGAACGCCCTCCCCCGCGTCACCCTCGATGACCACGACGGGAAGGCCCCGCTGGCGCACGGCATCCAGTGCCTGCTCGGCCCGGGCCGAGCATCCGATCAGCACCACGGCGTCGACCGGCGCCTCGGCGATGGGCGGGATCTCCTCGCCGTGCGGGTCGTCGCGCATCAGCAGCAGTCCGGCGCCGGCCGGATCGAGGGCTTCGGCGAGCCCGTCCATCATCGCCGTGGTGACCGGGTCGAGGAAGGCGTAGCGCAGCTCCCCCGACAGCACGACGCCGACGATGCCGCTGCGTCCGCGCCGCAGCGAGGCGGCACGCGGGTCGGGTCCGGCGTAACCGAGTTCAGCGGCGGCCTCGAGCACTCGGGCGCGGGTGGCGTCGGCGACGTTCACCTTGCCGCTGAAGACGACCGAGGCCGTCGACGTCGAGACCCCGGCCGCGCGGGCCACGTCGGCGATCGTCGCACGGCGCGCGCTGCTGGTCATGTTCCGAGGATAACCCGATCCCGTGCACCGAGATCGAATCGATTCGATACGATGTCGGGATGGACACCGCCCTGACCCGTTCGCAGTTCGTGCGCTGGCGCATCGCGATCTTCGCGATCTTCCTCTCCAGCGGACTGTCGATCGCGACCTGGGCCTCGCGCGTGCCGAGCATCGGCGCGGCGCTCGAGATCGACAAGGCGCAGATCGGCCTGCTGCTGCTGGGCATGGGCATCTCGTCGATCGTCGGGATCTCGACCGGTCCGATGGTGATGGCGCGCACCGGCGCGCGGCTGGGCATGCTGATCGGGATGCTGATGTTCGGCTCCGGCGTCGCCCTGATCGGATTGGGCACCGACGTGTTCGGTTCGGTGCCGGTCGTCATCGTCGGGATGATCCTGTTCGGCTTCGGCAACGGCTCGGTCGACGTGATGATGAACGTCGAGGCCACCGCCATCGAACAGCAGATGGGCAAGACGATCCTGCCGGTGTTCCACGCCTTCTTCAGCTTCGGCACGGTGCTCGGTGCGGGCGCCGGTGCCGGCGCCGCGCTGCTGGGCCTGAACGTCGCCGCGCACGCCGGCATCATCAGCGCGATCATCCTCACGGCGGCGGTCGTCTGCTTCTTCCAAGTGCCGGTGCGCGAGGCCGCCCTCGACCCCGTGCCCGACGAGAAGCCGTCGTGGGGCCGGCGCATGCACACCGCGCTCGAGGCCTGGCGCGAGCCGCGCACCTACGCCCTCGGCGTCGTGATGCTCGGCATGTCGTTCGCCGAGGGAGGCGCCAACGACTGGATCGCGCTGGGCGTCGTCGAGGGACACGGAGAAGAGGTCGGCATGGGTGCGCTCGCGCTCACCGTGTTCTCGGTCGGCATGACCGTCGTGCGTCTGTTCGGCGGGCCGCTCGTCGACCGGTTCGGGCGCGTGGCCGTGCTGCGGGTGCTCGCGGTGGCCGCAGCATCCGGCATCCTGCTCTTCATCCTCGCCGACGCGCTGCCCCTGGTGCTGCTGGGAGCGGCGCTGTGGGGGATCGGCGCGTCGCTGGGCTTCCCGCTGGGCATGTCGGCCGCTGCCGACGACCCGGCCAAGGCGGCGGCGCGAGTGAGCGCGGCGGCGACCATCGGCTACGTCGCCTTCCTCGGCGGCCCGCCGGTGCTGGGCGTCATCAGCGAGCAGATCGGGCTGCTGAACACCCTGTTCATCCTGGTCGCGCTGGTGATCATGTCGGGACTGTTCTCGGGAGCCGCCCGGCCGCTGCGCGTAGAGGAGAACGCCCCGGTCGCCTGACCCGGTCGGCTGAAGGACGGCCACCGCAGGACGCCCACCTGTGCATGACGAAGTAGGCTCGTCGGGTGCGTCTCGTCATCGCCCGCTGCTCCGTCGATTACTCCGGCCGTCTCAACGCCCACCTGCCCCTGGCCACGCGCCTGCTGGTGCACAAGGGCGACGGCAGTCTGCTCGTGCACTCCGACGGCGGCAGCTACAAGCCGCTGAACTGGATGAGCCCGCCCTGCTCGCTCGCCAACGAGCTGCCCGGCGAGGAAGAGTCGCTCGCGGGTGTCGTCGAGGTGTGGCGGGTCACGCACAAGAAGACCGGCGACGCGCTGCGCGTGCAGATCTACGAGATCATCCACGACTCCAACCACGATCTCGGCATCGACCCCGGTCTGCAGAAGGACGGCGTCGAGGCCGACCTGCAGCGACTGCTGGCCGAGCAGGTCGACCTCATCAGCGAGGGCGCGACCCTGGTGCGTCGCGAGTATCCGACCGCGATCGGCCCGGTCGACCTCATGGTGCGGGATGCCGACGGCGCGGCCATCGCCGTCGAGATCAAGCGCCGCGGCGACATCGACGGCGTCGAGCAGCTCACCCGCTATCTCGAGCTGCTGGGCCGCGACCCGCACCTCACCCCGATCACGGGTGTGTTCGCCGCGCAGGAGATCAAGCCGCAGGCCCGCGTGCTCGCCGAGGACCGCGGCATCCGCTGCCTGGTGCTCGACTACGAGGACATGAAGGGCATCGAGTCCGGAATCCCCCGCCTCTTCTGACCTCCGCCTCTTCTGCTCGCCCTGGCCGGGCGGCCGCCACGGAGCGCAGCGGGGTGTGAGGAAGCGCTTAAGCTGGAAGGCATGCCCGTCTCGCCCTACTCCTGCATCCTCTGGGACGTCGACGGAACCATCGCCGACGCCACCCCCGGCATCTTCCCGCGCCTGATCGAGGTGTTCGCGGAGTTCGGGATGCCGGCGCCCGACGAGCAGTCGCTGAACCGCTGGGTCGGTCCGCCGCTGTACGAGTCGTTCCAGGTGCTCGGCGGGATGTCACCCGAGCAGGCGCAGCAGGCGCTGGACTTCTACCGCTCCCTGGCGGCGCGCGACGGCTACGCGGCATCCGTGCACATCTATCCCGGCGTGCCCGAGCTGATCCGCGAGGTCGCCGCCGCCGGCATCCCGCAGGCCACCGCCAGCACCAAGCCCGAGAACCAGGTCACCGCGATCCTCGAGCACCACGGCCTGATCGGCTCGTTCACCGCGATCTCCGGTGCCCGCTCGGGTGAGATCGGCCGCCACGACGGCAAGGCCGACGTGATCGGCTGGGCACTCGAGCGCCTGGCGGCCGCCGGAGTCGACGTCTCAGCACCGGTGCTCATCGGCGACAGGCATCACGACATCGACGGCGCCGCGATCCACGGCATCCCGGTCATCTTCTCGGAATGGGGCTTCGGCGACCCGCGCGAGGGCGACGCGGCGCACTTCCGCGCCGCGGACGCCGCGGCGCTGCGCCCGCTGCTGCTGGGCTGATCCGGAAACGAATCCACCCGGAAACATGAAGATCCCCGTCGGATGCTGCGATCGCAGCGTCCGACGGGGATCTGTCTTCCGCCTCAGAGAGGGCGGATGTTCTCAGCCTGCAGGCCCTTGGGACCCTGCGCCACATCGAACTCGACGCGCTGGTTCTCGTCGAGCGAGCGGTAGCCGTTGGACTGGATGGCGGAGTAGTGCGCGAAAACGTCGGCGCCGCCGTCGTCAGGGGAGATGAAGCCGAAGCCCTTCTCCGAGTTGAACCACTTGACCGTGCCCTGGGTGCTCATTTACTGCCGTTCTGCTTGTTGCTATGCCGACGCAGGATGCACCGACTGCGCTAACGCTATCCCAGGGGACACGCCCGTCAACAGCGCTCAGCAGATGGTGACCGAAATGTTGCATGACACGCGGCGCTGCGAGTCGCCGGGGCAAATAGTTGGCCCCCATCGCGGGGGGAGCGATGGGGGCCGAAGACGACCGGAGGGTGCGTCCGCGTTCAGCATACACGAGTTCCGGAAAATTTGTCCCCCATATGGGGGACAAATCGCGCAAGAGGTGTCATGATGAGAACGGCCCCCTTATAGCACAATGGGGACGGTGCCATAGGGAGGGTCGAGGCGCATGCGTGAGTCGCCGGGTCAGTGGGGAGCCGCCGCTGATCGGGGTCAGCGAACGGCGACGGATCTCCCGCACGCATGACACCTTCACAACTGAGAAGGGGTGGTTCGGGTTCCACGGACCCGGATCCACCCAGGTGGAGGGGCCAAGGGGAGTCAGCAGGTTCGGAGAGGGAACGGACGCACAGCGAGGCACCGTTCCTCTCCGAACCGCCTGAGTCTTCATGGCGCCGGTCGTCGTCCGCAGGTCGTAGGGTTGCTGTGTAGTCCCCTGCCCTGAGGAGATCGATGCCGGTTCCCTCTTCCTCGCGTCCGCGCACCTGGACCGCCGGCACGATCGTGCTGCTCGTGGTGTGCGCGCTGGTCGCCGGCGGCTCGGTCGCCGCGGCTGCTCTGCTGCCGGGCCACATCCGCGACGGTGCGCGCCGTGAGGCCGAGAGCACCCTGCAGACCTTCCTCGCCGACGCCACGGCACTCGACCCGGATTGGCAGGACACCTCGAGCCCGCTGCTGGATGCCGTCGTGCCGATCGGCGCCCCGCTGCTCGGAGAGTCCACGACCGCCGAGGCGTTGAACCTCTCCGCCGACTACGAGGTCAGGGGCCTGTCGTTCTCGGGCGACACCGCCGAGCGCAGCGACACGGCGAGCGCGGTCGTCGTGGTGCACTACCGCTACACGATCCTGGGCGAGAAGGGCACCGCATCCATCCCGCAGAAGGTGTGGCTGACCAGGCCGTTCTACTACCGTGACGGCACTCCCCGCCGCATCGATCCCACCGCTGCGCCCCGGGCGATCGGGCCCTGGCAGGTCGTCGGCATCACCGTGCCCTCGACCGCCGACCTCGGCGGCAAGGCACCCCGGTCGTCGTTCGACCTCACCTCCGAGGAGCGATCAGGCGACAGCGTCGCCTGCTACTCGCCGCTGAACGCGCTCGTGCAGGTGGCCGACAATGCGCGCATCCACGGGACGCTCGCGTCGAGTTGCTTCCTCGGTGCGGAGGACGGATCGGATGCCGTCGCAGCCGGCGTCGATCCCGCGGCGCTGCTCGAGGCGTTCCCGGCCATCGACGCGACCGACCCGGCCAGCATCCCGCCCGAGCTCACCCGCGTCGAGGCCGACCTGTTCCACGGCCTGCGCAGCCCCTTCACGCAGTACCTCATCGACGGGCGCTACGCCGTCACCTTCGCCGCGGTCACGACCGGCGAGGACGACGAAGCCGTGCGGCTCGTCAGCATCCAGCAGACCGAGGGGGCGAAGTGACCGACCCGCTGCCGCCGTCCATGCCGCCGGATCCCGAGACACTGCGGCCCGCCGACCCGGCAGACGTCACCGACCCTGCCGCCCCGCTGTTCGTCTGGGCACCCGCACCGCCCAAGCCGCGGCGCTCGCACACCAAGCTCATCATCGCCGTCATCACGGTGCTCATCGTGCTCGGCAGCGCCGGCTGGGCCGCATCCCGATGGCCGGCGATCACGGCATCCGGTCCCGCCTCCGACTTCGCCGCCGCCGACCCGCAATCGCCGTGGCTGCCCGATCACGTGCCCGACTCGGCACGGTTTCCCGGGGCGTGGGTGTCGATGAACACCGCCCTGCGCGAGAACGACCGCGAGGTGTTCCTCTCCTACACCGCGGGCGATGCGCAGGCACAGCTGGCGCTGTGGTGGGACAACACGGCCGCGATCGGCCGCGAGACCGCGTACATCGTGCCGGTGGCGGGCCAGGAGAGCGACGAGGGCGCGTTCCTCGGCGCCGAACTGGCGTTCTCGTCGCGGCCGCTGCGCGGCAGTGGCGATGCCGACGCCGGCTACCGGCTGACTCAGGGCTTCGGCTACGACATCACGACCACCGGAGACGGCGACGATCTGCGCATCACGTCGTTCGTGCCGTGGTCTCCGATGCCGTGGGATGAGGGACCGCTGCACGTGGCGAAGCGCGACCATATCGTGCTCTACGGCATGGCTGACGAGAAGGAGCTCGTCGAGGCGACGGTCGACGTGGCCGAGAGGGGAGCGGTGCTGGCGATCGAGACCATCACCGGCCTCGGCGGATCGGTGCCCATGACCGGGTTCGTCGCGGGGATCACCGACGACCAGGAGCGCATGAACCGGTGGCAGTTCGGCGAGGACGTGCACGAGGGCGAGACTCGCATCGCCGGTTACGCCACGGCGACCAACCGGCCCTACGCGCGATCCGACCTGTTCGAGTCCGACATCGCCGTGGGCGATGCCACCTCGGGTGTGCTCGTGATGATGGGGCCGCTCAGCACCGATCAGCGCCTGTCGACGTTCACGCACGAGTTCGCGCACGGCCTGCACTATGCGGCGTCCCCGCTGAGTTCGTACGACGACCCGCCCGTCTCGGTCTACGAGGGCTTCGCGACGTACATCGAGCTGCGCACGGGTCTGCTCGAACGCGACTGGCTGCGCGATGTGCGGCTGCGCGACCTGATCGCGACGCAGGGTGCGGAGGCCCTGACCGACGACCGGTTCAGCGACGAGGACGCCTGGCTGTCGTATCTCGCCGCCGGCACGTACTACCTCTTCCTGGCCGAGAACGGCGGAGACCCCTGGAAGCTCGCCCTCGACGGCGCGGCGACCTCGGGCCGCAGTCTGGTCGACATCGTGGGCGACCCCGCCTTCAGCGAGGAGCGCTGGCAGGCCTGGATCGCTCGTCGCTGATGGGGTGCGCGCCCGCGTAACTTCTCTCCGACGCGCCTGTCAATCCCCTGGGCCGAACGTCGGCGCCGGTGCGAATCTGGCACCTCGCACATCGGAGCGGCCGAACGCCGCCAGACGAAGGGAGCGACATGGGAGCCATGGACGACGCCAAGCACAACACCGAGAAGCTGGTCGGCAAGGCCAAGGAGGGCATCGGCGACGCGACCGACAACGAGAAGCTCGAGGCCGAGGGCAAGGTCGACCAGGTCAAGGCTGACGCCAAGAAGGTCGGAGACGACGTCAAGGACGTGTTCGACTGACACGGCAGATCGACCTCGCGTGAGCGGCTGAGCCGCCACGCGACACACACCAGCAGGCGGGTGCGCCGTCGGTTCCGGACGGGATCGCGGCGCACCCGCCTTCCTCTACCCGCGCTTTCCCGATCCGGCCGGTTTCCCGGAGGAAAGGAGACCCGGATGCCGCTTTCGACGCGCTTCGGCATCGAGGAGGAGTTCGTCCTGCTCGACGACGCCACGCTGGTGCCGGTCTCCGCGCGCGAACTGCACGCGCGGGTGCTCGGCGAGGCGCCGGGTCTCGGGGTTCTCACCGCCGAGTTCATGACCAGTCAGATCGAGGCGGCGACCGAGCCGGTGTCATCGCTCGATGCGGCAGGGGAGCGGGTGATGAGGCTCCGGAGGATGCTGACCGAGCACGCGCCGGCCGGCACGGTCGTCGCCGCCACGGGAGCGCCGTTCGCGCTGACCGGAACCGGTCAGCTGTCGTGGTCTCCGCACTACGAGGATGTCGCCGACCTCATCGGCCGGCTCGCCGCGGAGCACATCGTGAACGGCCTGCACGTGCACGTCGAAGTGCTCGACGATGAGGAGCGGGTGCGGGCGCTGCGCCGGCTGCGGGAACGGCTGCCGGTGCTGCTCGCGCTGAGCGCGAACTCACCGTTCTCCGGGGGAGCCCCGGCCGGGCTGGCCAGCTGGCGCAGTCCGCTGATCCGCCGTCTGCCGGTGTCGTGGGGTCCGCCCGCGTTTCCGGATGCCGATGCGTACCACCGCACCGTCGACGCGTTCGTCGAGGCGGGGGCGCTCCCCGCGCGATCCTCGGTCTCGTGGGCCGTGCGGCTGTCGGAGCGGTACCACACGGTCGAGACCCGGGTGGCGGATGCTCAGCTGCGCGTCGCGGACACACTGCTGCTGACGGCTCTCATCCGCGCGATCGTCGTCTGGGACGACGACACGCGCGAGCCGACCCCGCCCGAGATCCTCGACGCCTCGCTGTGGGTGGCGACCCGTCACGGCATGGACGCCCGGCTGCTCACCGCCGACGGCCGGTCGCACGACGCCTGGTCGGAGGTCGATCGGATGCTGCACAGCATCCGTCCCGTGCTCGGCGAACTCGGCGATGCCGCGTTCGTGGACGAGCAGCTGGCCCGCATCCGCACCGAGGGGACCGGCTCGCAGCGCCAGCTGCGGGCGTACGAATCCGGCGGCATCCCCGCCCTCGCCGCGCTTCTCGCCGCCGACGCCTGACTGTTCCAGCCGTTCAGGTCGCAATTCATCCCGTTTTCCCGGCGATATTCCGGGACGAAGTGCGACCTGAAGCCAGGATGGCGTGTCTTACGGCACCGCCGCCAGCACGGCATCCCGGTAGGCGACGTAGCCCTGGGCGGTCGGATGCAGGAGCCCGACCGGATCCGTGACGTCGGCGCCGAGCCACGGCACGGCGCTGCCGCCGATCACGTGATCGCCGAACGACACCGGCGCGAACACGACGTGTGCGCCCGGCATCGCCGTGGCCTGCACGGCCCCGGCGAGTTGCGCGTTCAGTGCGAGCGCCCCCTGGTTCACGGCGGCGGCGGCCGGCAGCGCCGCGGCGTAGGCCGATGCGAACGGCACCGGATAGCCGGTGACGACGATCGTCGCGTCGGGCGCGCGCGCCTGCAGCTCGGCGATCAGCTGAGCCATCTGCGGCCCGACGGCCGGGATTGCGGCGGCGGAGCTCGCCACCGCCTGCTGGCACGCGAGCGTCGTGGGATCCGGCGCGCACGCGGCGAAGAGCGCCGCGAGATCCAGGTCGTTCGCGCCCGCGGTGACCGTGATCAGCGTCGTGCCGCGGTTGACCTGCGAGACCTGCGTGGCCATCACGTCGGCGATCGTGGCGCCGCTGCACGCCGGCTGCCGCAGCAGGTTGTGGCGCGGTTCTGCGTCGATCAGCGACGGGTAGCCCAGCGGACTGCGCAGGCATCCGTCGAGATAGGAGCCGGCCCCCTGACCCGCGGCGTACGAGTCGCCGACGGCGACGTACCTGGCGACCGGATCCGGCGGGTCCGCGAGAGCGGGCGCCGCCCCGAGAGGAACGGCGAGAAGCGCGGCGACAGCCGCAGCGAGCGCGATGAATCGTTGCCTGATCGGCGAGAATTGCGTCCCCATGGCCGGATGCTACTCCCGCGCCGGATGCTCCGGTAGAGCGGTCTGCGAACGGCGGAGCCTCCGGCCGCGTGGGGCCCCGAGTTTCACGGCGCCAACCTCGGCACACGAAAATGAGTAAGGCCCCGAATCTCCGATCCGGGGCCTTACTCATTTGGTGCGCGAGGGGGGACTTGAACCCCCACGCCCTTGCAGGCACTGGCACCTGAAGCCAGCGCGTCTACCTATTCCGCCACTCGCGCATCGTCTTGTTCCTCAGAACTCAACCTGTCAAGGCTATCACGCGCACGCGGGTGCTCCGAACACGCGGGATCGCGGCCGCGACGAGATCTTTATCGACTCGGAACACCCCGCGGCGAGCGCGCGTTCAGCCGGTCTGGCTACGATGGCCCTACCGGTCGGCATGCCAGAGGAACCTCGTGGGACTACTTGACAGCTTTGAGAAGGGTCTTGAGCGCGCTGTGAACAGCGCGTTCGCGAAGACCTTCCGCAGCGGCATCCAGCCCGTCGAGATCGCCTCGGCTCTGCGGCGCGAAGCCGACACGAAGGCGGCTGTCGTCAGCCGCGAGCGCATCATCACGCCCTGCGACTACCTCGTGCGGCTCAGCCCCGAAGACCACGAGCGGATGCGGTCGCTCGGCCACGCCCTCAACGACGAACTGTTCGCGCTGCTGACCAAGCACGCCCGCACGCAGGGGTACAGCTTCGCGGGCCCGCTGCACATCTCTCTCGAGGCCGACGAGCGCGTCGCCACCGGCACCGTGCACATCAACTCCTCATCGGTGGAGAGCGCGGTCAGCTGGCAGGGCGTCGTCGAGGTCGACGGCCGCCGCCATCCGCTCACCAGCGCCCGCACGGTGATCGGCCGCGGCAGCGACGCGGGGATCACCATCGCGGATGCCGGCTCCAGCCGGCGTCATGCCGAGATCCTGTGGGACGGCGAGCGCGCCCTGCTGCGCGACCTCGGCTCGACCAACGGCACCAAGGTCGACGGGCACAAGGTGCGCGAAGCCGCCCTGACACCCGACTCCGTCTTCACGATCGGCCGCACCGAACTCGTCTTCCGCGTCGTGCCGGTCAGCGGCTCCGGCAGCCCGGACCTCAAGGGAGCCCGCCGATGAGCGAACTCATGCTGCTCGTGCTGCGCATCGGCTTCCTGGTGTTGCTGTGGTTCTTCGTCTTCGCCGTGGTGTACTCGCTGCGCGCCGATCTGTTCGGCGTGCGGGTGCGCAGGATGCCGGCCGGTGAGGCCGCCGCCGCCCCCGCACCGGCCCCCGTCTCGCAGGCTCCGCGTGTGAGCGGATCGGGTGAGAAGGGCGCCGCGCGACTGGTCATCACCTCCGGCCCGAAGGCCGGACTCGAGGTGCCGCTCGCCGGCGCCGATTCGATGACGATCGGCCGGTCCAGCGAATCGGGCCTCGTCATCCGCGACGACTACACCTCCAGCCATCACGCCCGGCTCTCCAAGCGCGGCGACATCTGGACCCTGCAGGACCTCGGCTCGACCAACGGCACGTTCCTGAACGGCCAGCGGCTGGGCGACAAGTCGGTGCAGGTGCCGCTCGGAACCCCGATCAAGGTGGGCGCCACGACCTTCGAGCTGCGAGCGTAAGGGCGCCGCGTCCAGATGGTCTTCGAGGGCTCGAGCGCCGCGATCTCCCACACCGGGAAGGTCCGCTCCAACAACCAGGACTCCGGTTACGCCGGCGCGAACCTCTTCGTCGTCGCAGACGGCATGGGCGGTCACGCCGGCGGCGACGTCGCCTCGACCATCGCGATCAACCACATGGAGCGCCTGGACGAGCCGTTCACCTCCACCGACGACGCCCAGGCCTCACTGCAGGCCGCGGCGACCACGGCCGCCGCCGACCTGGTGCGCGCCTCGAAGGAGCGGCCCGAGCTCGCGGGCCTGGGCACCACCCTCAGCGCGATCATCATGGTCGACGACTACGCGGTGATCGGGCACATCGGCGACTCGCGCATCTACCTGTACCGCGACGACGCGCTCACCCAGATCACCGCCGACCACACCTTCGTGCAGCGCCTGGTCGATTCGGGCCGCATCACGCTCGAAGAGGCCCGCTACCACCCGCGTCGCTCGGTGCTCATGCGGGTGCTCAGCGACATGGACATCGCCCCCGACCTCGACATGTTCGTCATGCCGACGCAGCCGGGCGATCGCTGGCTGCTGTGCTCCGACGGACTCTCGGGCGTGGTCGACGAGACGCACATCGCCAAGGTGATGCGCCTGGGCCTCGCCCCCGGCCGCACGGCCGACAGCCTGCTCAAGCAGGCCCTCGACGGCGGCGCACCCGATAACGTGACGGTCGTGCTCGTGGACGTCGGCGGCGCGCATCCGATCTCGTCCGGCACCGGAACCGTCGTCGGTGCGGCATCCAACCCGTCCGACCTGCCCGTGCCCGCCCCGCGCACCTCGCTCACCGGCTGGCTGCACCCCGTGCTGCAGGCCGCCAACGAACCCAGCCACTTCGAACCCGACTCCGACTACTTCGAGGAGATCATCGAAGAGGATCGCCGCCGGCGCACCCGCCGGCGCATCGCCTGGCTCGCGGCGCTGCTGGTCGCGCTGCTCGCGCTGTTCGGCGCTGGGGTGCTCGCCTACAACTGGACCCAGACCCGCTACTTCGTCGGCGCCGATGCCGACAGCGTGGTGATCTACCGCGGTGTGCAGCAGAACCTCGGTCCGATCTCGCTGTCGACAGAGGTGAAGGACACCTTCATCCTGCTCGCCGACCTGCCCTCGTATCAGCGCGCCTCGGTCGAACGCACCATCAATGCGCGATCCCTCGCGGATGCCATCGCGATCACCGAACGGCTGCGCGTCAGTGCGCTGCCGCCGGTTCCGGTGCAGATCCCCGAGCCGACCGAATCGCCGTCCCCCACCCCCACGCCGACGCCCACCTCGACGGGAGCGCCGACACCATGACCGACGTGAACGCCGATACCAGCGTCATGAAGGCGCTGAAGAAGATCCGGACGCCGCAGAAGCAGCGCAACCGGGAGTTCTGGCTGCTGCTGTTCTCGCTGGCGATCGCCGGCGCGGCTCTCGCGCTCGTGCAGCTGGGTGCCCTGAAGACCATCGACCCGATGATCCTCGTGATCGGCGGCGGGCTCGCGGTGATCGTGTTCGCCCTGCACGTGGTGCTGCGGGTGGTCGCCTCCGATGCCGACCCGTTCGTGCTGCCCATCGCGACCGTGCTGACCGGCCTCGGCATCGCGATGATCTACCGCATCGACATCGCCAAGAACCTCACGGGCTGGGGTGCGTTCTCGAACAAGCAGCTGGCCTGGACGGCGATCTCGCTCGCCGGCGCCATCGCGCTGGTCATCGCGCTGCGCAACTACCGGGTGCTGTACCGCTTCACGTACCTGTCGGGCCTGGCCGGCATCGTGCTGCTCGTGCTGCCCTTCATCCCGTTCCTGAAGGCATCCGGCTCGAACGCCGACGTGTGGGTGTCGATCGCCGGCGTCTTCGCGTTCCAGCCCGGCGAGCTGGCGAAGATCTGCCTGGCGATCTTCTTCGCCGGCTACCTCGTGCGCACCCGCGAGAGCCTCAGCTCGGTGGGCCACCGGTTCCTCGGCATGACCTGGCCGCGCATGCGCGAGCTCGGACCGGTGCTGGTCGTGTGGGTGCTCTCGCTGCTGATCATCGTCACCCAGCGCGACCTCGGCACCGGGCTGCTGATCTTCGGCATGTTCATCGCGATGCTCTACGTCGCCACCGGCAAGACCAGCTGGGTGCTGATCGGGCTCGTGGGCGTCGGCGTGGGCGCGTTCTTCGCCACGCAGGTGCTGGCCTACGTGCAGCGCCGGTTCACGAACTGGCTCGACGCCTTCAACCCCGACATCATCAGCGCGCAGGGCGGCAGCTACCAGCTCGTCGAGGGCATCTTCGGTCTCGCCCACGGCGGGCTGATCGGCACCGGCTGGGGCCAGGGCCGCCCGCACATCACGCCGCTCTCGCACAGCGACTACATCATCCCGAGCCTGGGGGAGGAGCTCGGCATCGTCGGGCTGTTCGCCATCCTCTGCCTGTACATGGTGTTCGTCAGCCGCGGCCTGCGCATCGGCCTGGCCGGTCAGGACGACTTCGGCAAGCTGCTGGCGACCGGGCTGTCGTTCACTCTGGCTCTGCAGGTGTTCATCATGGTCGGCGGCGTCACCCGAGTCATCCCGCTGACCGGACTGACCACACCGTTCCTCGCGGCCGGCGGATCGTCGCTGGTCGCCAACTGGCTGATCGTCGCGCTGCTGCTGCGCATCAGCGACGGCGTGCGCCGCCAGCCCCGGGTGGTGATCGGATGAGGATGCTTCGACAGGCTCAGCAACCCACTCGACAGGAGGTGTCGCATGACTAAAGAGCTGCGCCGCCTCAGCTTCGTGATCCTCGCGATGTTCCTCTCGCTGTTCCTGGCCGCGAGCTGGATCCAGGTGATCGACGCCGACACCCTCGCCCAGAATCCGGCGAACACCCGCACGCGCCTGGACAGCTACCAGATCCAGCGCGGATCGATTCTCGTGCAGGACTCGGCGATCGTCACCTCCGTTCCCGCGAACGACCGCTACCAGTACCAGCGGGTGTACACGGATGCTGCGATGTGGGCGCCCGTGACGGGATACTTCAACCCCGCCCTGCAGTCCTCGACGGGTATCGAGCAGGCGCTGAACACCGAGCTCTCGGGCACCGGATCGGTCGCCTTCTTCGCCGAGATCGAGCGCATCCTCTCCGGCCAGCCGCAGCAGGGGCTGAGCGTGCAGCTCACCATGAACGCCGCCGCACAGCGCGCCGCATGGGATGCCCTGCAGGAGAAGGGGCTGCAGGGCGCCGTGGTCGCCATCGAGCCCGCCACCGGCCGCATCCTCGCCATGGTGTCGACGCCGAGCTTCGACACCAACCTGCTCGCCTCGCACGACCCCTCCGCGGTGGATGCCGAGCACGACCGGCTCGCGTCCGAGCCGAGCAAGCCGCTCTACAACCGTGCGATCGCCGGCAACCTCAACCCGCCCGGCTCGACCTTCAAGGTCGTCGTGGCGGCCGCCGCCCTGGCATCCGGCGACTGGACGCTCGAGTCCACCCTGCCGAACCCCGCGCGCTACACCCTGCCCGGCACGACCACGCAGGTCTCCAACGCCTGGGGCGGCACCTGCGGCGAGGGCGAGACCACGACCCTCGCCGAGGCCCTCAAGCGCAGCTGCAACATCCCGATGGCCGAGCTGGCGGCGCAGCTGGGTGACAAGGCGATCCGCGAGACCGCCGAGAAGTTCGGGTTCAACACCGAGTTCGAGCTGCCGCTCGAGGCGACCGCCTCGAGCTACCCGTCGGGCCTGGACGACGCGCAGACCGCACTGACCGGATTCGGCCAGGGACAGGTGACGGCGACACCGCTGCAGATGGCGATGGTGGCGGCCGGTGTCGCCAACGACGGCGCCGTGATGAAGCCGCGGATGGTCGACAAGGTCATCGGCGACGACTTCGCCGTGCACGAGCAGTTCACCGATGAGGCGTTCGAGCAGGTGCTCAGCGCCGAACAGGCCGAGGCTCTGACCGCGGTGCTCGTCGAAGGCGTCGATTCGGGAGCCGCGACGGGTGCAAGAATAGACGGCGTCGCTGTCGCCGGAAAGACGGGGACAGCGCAGAACGGCTCGAGGCCGCACACGCTGTGGTTCACAGGTTTCGCGCCCGCGGAGAATCCGCGGGTCGCGGTGGCGGTCGTCGTCGAGGACGGCGGCGGAATGGGGCGGTCGGGCTCAGGCAACGGTATTGCCGCCCCGATTGCGAAGAAGGTGATTGAGGCGGTGCTGGGCAGATGAGGCCGACGCAGGGTGTGTCGTTCGGTGGTCGCTACGAGCTGCAGTCGCGGATCGCGATCGGCGGCATGGGCGAGGTGTGGGAGGCGACGGATCACGTCATCGGACGTGCCGTGGCCATCAAGATCCTCAAAGACGAGTACATGGGCGATCCGGGCTTCCTCGAGCGCTTCCGCGCCGAGGCCCGCCATGCCGCTCTCGTCAACCACGAGGGCATCGCCAGCGTGTTCGACTACGGCGAGGAGAACGGCTCCGCGTTCCTCGTGATGGAGCTCGTGCCCGGTGAGGCGCTCTCGACGATCCTCGAGCGCGATGGCGCCCTCAGCGCGGATCGCACCCTCGACATCGTCGCGCAGACGGCATCCGCTCTGCAGGCGGCGCACGCCGCCGGTCTCGTGCACCGCGACATCAAGCCGGGCAACCTGCTGATCACCCCGGACGGCCGGGTGAAGATCACCGACTTCGGCATCGCCCGCATCGCCGACCAGGTGCCGCTGACCGCGACCGGTCAGGTGATGGGCACCGTGCAGTACCTGTCGCCCGAGCAGGCATCCGGCCACGCCGCGTCGCCGTCGACAGACGTGTACTCGCTGGGCATCGTCGCGTACGAATCCCTTGCGGGCAAGCGCCCGTTCACGGGCGAGTCGCAGGTCGCGATCGCGATGGCGCAGATCAACGAGCAACCGCCGCCCCTGCAGGCGACCGTTCCGATCCCGGTGCAGAACCTCGTGATGGCGATGATCGCCAAGAAGCCCGCCGACCGTCCGTCGTCGGCGGCGACCGTCGCGCGCGCGGCGCAGGCGCTGCGCCGCGGTGATCTCAACTCCGCGGCCATCGCGGTGCCCGCCATCGCCGGCGTCGCAGCCGCCGCCGAGGACGACGCCACTCGCATCCTCACGGGCATGGGCGACGACAGCTCGACCCGCATCCTGCCGACCACCGCGCAGCTGCCGACCGAGCAGGCCGCCGCTTCTGACCAGACGCAGACGAAGAAGAAGAAGCGCAGCCCCTGGACGTGGCCGCTGATCGCCCTGATCGTGCTGCTGCTGCTCGTGCTGGGCGGAACGCTGTGGGCGCTGTTCGCGAACCAGGAGCCCACCGCCGAGCCGATCAAGACCTCGTCGACGGCGTCCAGCCAGACGCCGAAGCCCGAGACGCCGACCACCCAGGCGCCGACCCCGGTGAATGTGGACGCGCTCAACCTCGTCGGCCAGACCTGCGATGCCGCGACGGCGGCGCTCGAGGCCGAGGACCTGGTCGCGAACTGCGTGACCGGCGATCCGGCCCCCACCGAGGACAAGCAGGGCACGGTCTACCGCGTCACCAACGGCGGCAACCAGATGCCCGGCTCGACGATCGAGCTGCTCGTCTACGGCGAGCAGACGCCGCTCGCACCGCCGTCCGCCCCCGACCTACCGCAGACGGTCGAGGCCGACAGCGAGGTGCAGGTGACCTGGCCCGGTTACACCTGCGCGTCGGGTCAGGGTCAGGCGAGCGCCTACAACTTCACGGTCCGCGGAGGAGTGTTCAAGGACAGCGGCGCTGCCACCGCGGTGTTCGGCCACGATGCGCGCACCGCGACGATCACCGTGACCGGCGCACCCGCCGAGGCGCTCGTCGTCAGCTACACGGTGGTCTGCACCGGTGGTCCCGCCGGTGAGCGCACCACGCCGAGCTCCCCCGAGGATGTCGCCTCGATCCAGCCCGCAGCGGTCGATCCGGGCGAGGGCATCACGCCGCCGCCCGTCGAGTGATCGGGCTGCCTCCCGCCGAGTAATCAGGAATCGCCGGGTAATCTGACAGGAGGATTCGAGATCAGTCGGGGGGAGACGGACGTGTCGACAGAGCCGCGCATTCTCGCCGACCGCTACCGGGTCGACGAGGTCATCGGCCAGGGCGGCATGGCGAGGGTGCATCGCGGCTACGACCTGACGCTGGGGCGTGAGGTCGCGATCAAGATCCTCGATCCCGAGCTCGCCCGCGACACCGCCTTCCGCACCCGGTTCCGCCTCGAGGCGCAGGCCGCCTCGCGCATGGCGCATCCGTCGATCGTGCGGGTCTTCGACGCCGGCGACCCTTCGACAGGCGATCCGGCGGATGCCGTGGCCGAGCCCTACATCGTCATGGAACTGGTCCGCGGCACGCTGCTGAAGGACATCATCGCCGAGGGTCCGCTGTCGGTCGAGGACGCACTGCGCTACGCCGACGGCATCCTCGAGGCGCTGGAGTACTCGCACCGCGCCGGGGTCGTGCACCGCGACATCAAGCCGGGCAACGTCATGATCACCGAGCGCGGCACGGTCAAGGTGATGGACTTCGGCATCGCCCGCGCGGTGTCCGACTCGTCATCCACCGTCGCCGAGACGACCCAGATCATCGGCACCGCCGCGTACTTCTCGCCCGAGCAGGCCAAGGGTGAGCCGGTCGATGCTCGCACCGACCTGTACTCGACCGGCGTCGTGCTGTACGAGATGCTCACGGCCCGTCAGCCGTTCCGCGGTGACTCGCCTGTGGCCGTGGCGTACCAGCACGTGAGCGAGACGCCCGTCCCTCCGTCCGAGGTGAACGAAGAGCTGCCACGGTCACTGGATGCCATCGTGCTGCGCGCCCTGGCCAAGGATCCATACCAGCGCTTCCCGGATGCCGCATCGTTCCGGGCCGCGCTGAAGAGCACCTCTGCCGGGCACGCGCCGACGAAGAAGGACATCGGCGCCCTCACCAGCGAGCTGTACGGCGCCAACCCGCGCCAGGCGCAGGAGACCGCGCGGTCGCTGCGCCAGCTGAGCACCGACACCACGATGACGCGCACCCAGTCGGGTCCGCCGGTCGCCTGGATCTGGGCCGGCGTCGCACTGCTGGCGGTGCTGCTGATCTCGGTGCTGTTCTGGGTGGTGAGCCTGGCGGTGCGCCCGCCCGACGTGCCGGCGACATCGGTGACCGTGCCGAACCTCGTCGGCCTCACCCTCGAGAAGGCCGAGGCGGAGCTCGAGGATGCCGGCCTGGTCGGCGACGTGCGCAACGAGACGAGCGCCGACTTCGACGAGGGCGACGTCATCCGATCGCAGCCGGGCACCGGCGCGAAGGTGTCGGAGGGCGAGTCGATCATCGTCTACGTGTCGAGCGGATCGGACACCGTGAAGATGCCCGTGGTCGAGGGGCTGTCGCAGGATGCCGCCAAGCAGCTGATCGCGGATGCCGGGCTCGAGCTCGGCACGGTGCGGCAGCTGAGCGATCCGCGTGCCGCCGCCGGCACTGTGCTGGAGGCCAGCCAGGATGCGGGCACCGAGCTGCCACCAGGCACCACGGTGAATCTCAAGGTCGCGAACGGCGTCGTGACCATCAAGGACGTGACGGGCTTCACGATGGACGCCGCCACCAAGGAGCTCGAGGATCTCGCGCTCACGGTGACGACATCCGACCTCGGCCCGTGCGGTGAGGGTCAGGCGCCCAACACGGTGATCTCGATGTCGCAGGCGCCGGGCGAGGTGCCGATCCTCTCCACCGTCGAGCTGCGCTACTGCACCGCTGCCGAGTGATCGGTGGGGTGACCGGCTGAGGGCACGCTCTGCAGCCAGTTGTCCAGCAGGCGGTGCCCGCTCTCGGTGAGCACGCTCTCGGGGTGGAACTGCACGCCGACGATGGGCAGGCTCTCGTGCGCGACCGCCATGATCGTGCCGTGCTCCGCCCGCGCGGTGACGCGCAGTGCCGCCGGCAACGTGCCCTCCTCGATCGCGAGCGAGTGGTAGCGCCCGGCGGCGAACGGCGAGCGGATGCCGTCGAAAAGCGCCGAGCCGTCGTGGCTCACCTGCGAGACCATCCCGTGCATGAGCTCGGGCGCGCGTGAGACGACGCCGCCGAATGCCTCGCCGATGGCCTGGTGGCCGAGGCACACGCCCAGCAGCGGCATCCGCCTGCCTGCCGCCACGTGCACGACCGCGAGTGACGCACCGGCGTCGGCGGGAGTGCCGGGCCCGGGGGAGATCAGGACGCCGTCGTGCTCGTCGAGCCGGCGTTCGAGCTCGGCGGGATCGGAGAGCGCGTCGGCCTCGACCATCGTGACCTCGGCGCCCAGCTCACGCAGGTACGAGATCAGCGTGTGGACGAAGCTGTCGTGGTTGTCGACCACCAGGATGCGCCGGCTCATCCCAGGTCGACCTCACCCGGGGCGATGAGCGGGCTGATCCACGGGAAGACGTGGAAGAACAGCGCGTAGACGACGGCGGAGACCAGCGCGAGCAGGATGATCAGCCGCACCCACCAGGGTCCGGGCAGCAGGCGCCACAGGGCGGCGTACATCAGCGGGCTCCTTCCGCAGACGGCGGGGCGACCTCGACGGGAGTGAGGGATGCCGGCGGCCCCTCGGCGCGCGGCTGGAAGCCCTCGAACACCCCGTAGGCGACGATGCGCTCGGCGAGGGAGTACAGCGGCGAGCATGCGGTGAGGGTGATGAAGCGCTCACCCATCTGCTGCCCGGGCATCTGCGGCACGTCCAGCAGCACGTCCGCCTGCGTCGGGGTCACGTACTCGAGGGTGCGGAACCGGTAGGTGTACCACCCGCCGGGGGTCTCTATGACGATCGCATCGTTCAGGCGCAGCTTGTCGATCCTGTTGAACGGCTTTCCCCAGGTGGTGCGGTGGCCGGCGAGTGAGAAGTTGCCCACCTCGCCCGGCATCCGGGAGCCGTCGTACACGCCGATGCCGATGTGGTCGAGGGTGCGTGCGCGGGACGTGCCGCCCGCGATGTCCTTGGCGTAGTCGGCGCCGAAGCGGGGGATGCGCATGATCGCGAAGCGCTCGGCGTCGTCCGGATGCGGCAGGATGGGCGGCTCGTACCAGGTGACGCCCTGCTCGTTCTCGACCAACGTCGGCGGCTCCGGCGCGGGTGCCTGCGCCCACTGCTCGATGGTCCGCGCGCCCTCGGCGTTCTTCTGCGCGTCGATGATGATGTCGCCGATCCACATCTGCCAGGCGACGAACAGCAGCACCAGCACTCCGGCGGTGAGCAGCAGCTCGCCGAGTACTCCGGTGACCGTCGTGCGGCGCCGGCCGACGCGACGCGACCGTCGGGTCGGCGCGACAGCATGCATGAGTGGAAGTCTATTGGCGATCGCTAGACTGATGCCCATGGCACGATCTCGCGTACCCGAAGAGCCCGTCGACCGCCCGGAGGGCGACGAGGCCCCCAACGCCGTCTGGTTCAAGCCCGTCATGGTCGGCTTCATGCTGCTCGGGCTCGCTTGGATCCTGGTGTACTACATCTCCGGGTCGGTGTACCCGATCCCCGGCCTCGAGGGCTGGAACCTCGGCATCGGCCTGGGCATCGCCCTCATCGGCTTCCTCATGACCACACGCTGGCGCTGACGCCGGCCGACAGACGAAGGGCTCCTCGCGAACGCGGGGAGCCCTTCGTCGTTCACGCGGCGCAACTGGGCCGCATCGGAGTTCTCCCCAGAGTTATCCACAGGGTGGGGAGAATTACACCGGTGTTATTCACAGGGGAGGATAACCCTGTTAACAACGTCTGATCAGGACAGAAGGAGCGCCGGAGGCACGACCGCGACCGTGACGATGAGTACGACTGTGAGTGCGGCGACCAGGACGATCTGCCAGATGCGCTGCTCGCGGCGCCGGGTTCGCGTGTAGATCAGCGCGATCAGTGCGCCGACGATCGCGCCGCCGAGGTGGGCCTCCCAGGCGATGCCGCTGACGAAGAAGCCGAAGGCGAAGTTGATCGCGAGGATCACGAGGATGCCGGTGACGTTGGCCCCGATGTGGCGGCCGATGATGAGCAGCGCCGCCATGAGACCGAAGATCGCGCCGGAGGCGCCGACGGTCGAGGTTCCTGGCGCGATGACCGCCACGGCGACCGAGCCGCCGAAGCCGCTGATCAGATACAGCGCGATGTACCGGCCGCGGCCGAGCATGGGCTCGAGGATCTGCCCGAGCATCCACAGGGCGAGCATGTTGAGCGCGAGGTGCACGAATCCGCCGTGCGCGAAGACGGCGGTGAGCATCCGCCACGGCTCGAAGGGCGCACCGGAGAGGTCGGGATAGAGGAACGCGGCGGCGAACGCCAGCTCGCCGGTGATGATCCGGCCGACGCCGGGCAGCAGCTGCAGCAGGCCGATGAGCGAGGTGACCGCGAGCAGCACGTAGGTGACGATCGGGCGGCCGCTGCGGCCGGCCATCGTGACCGCCCCGCCGCGCCAGCGCTGTCGGGCACGGCGCTGCGCGGGAGTCTCGGCGTTGCGCTGCGCCTTCATGCACTCGGGACAGACCACGCCGACCGGACCCTGGGTCTGGCACTCGTGGCAGATGGTGCGCATGCAGCGCTGGCAGAGCACGAAGCTCTGCCGATCCGGATGCCGGTAGCAGAAGTTTTCGCGATTGCTCTCGAACTCTGGCGTCGTCATCCGGATCGGCTCGTGCTCTCTCGCTGGCTCTGTCGAGCGCGGGTCAGGTGCGGGTGACGCGACTCAGGCCGCGACGATGTCGACCGACTGCAGCACGACCGGCTCGATCGGGCGGTCGCCTGCGGCGGTCGGCACTGCCGAGATGGCGTCGACGACCTTCTTCGAAGCGTCGTCGGCGACCTCGCCGAAGATCGTGTGCTTGCCCTGCAGCCACGGGGTCGGGTCGGTGGTGATGAAGAACTGCGAGCCGTTGGTGCCCTCGACCTGGCCGGTGATGGCGTTGCGGCGCAGGCCGGCGTTCGCCATGGCGAGGATGTAGGGCTCGTTGAAGTTCAGCTCCACGTTGATCTCGTCGTTGAAGTTGTAGCCGGGGCCGCCGACGCCCTGACCGAGCGGGTCGCCGCCCTGGATCATGAAGTTCGGGATGATGCGATGGAAGATGACGTCCTTGTACAGGGCGCCCTCACCGGGCTTGCCGGTGGCGGGATCGGTCCACGCCTTGGACCCGTCGGCGAGGCCGACGAAGTTGGCGACGGTGTTCGGGGCGTGGTCGCCGAACAGGTTGATGACGATGTCACCGTGGTTGGTGTGCAGGGTTGCGACGTGAGAAGGCTGAGGCATGGTCATATTCTCGCAGAGCACTCCTGGGCGGGTCGCGTATGTTCGCACACAACGAAAGCGGATGCCAGATCACTGCTGCCATCCAGCCTCGTCTGGCAAGATGAACTCGAACGGACTCCGACCGACGGGAGAGCAACGTGAACCTCAGCCGCAAGCGCAAGAAGGAACTGCGCAAGCTTCAGGAAGACGCCGGCCAGCTCTGGGAGGCGCAGCAGGTGATCGTCGGCCACGCCGCGGACATCGCCCGTGAGGCCGGCCGCCAGCTCGGCAACTTCAACCGCGAGCAGGTGGTCCCGACCGTGCAGGACGCCTACAGCAGGCGCGTCGCTCCGACGGTCGACCGCGGACTGAAGATCGGCAAGCACGTCGTCGACGACAAGGTCGTGCCCATCGTCGGCGGTGTCGTCGGCACCGCCCTGTCGGCGTGGGATGTCGCCAACGCGAAGCGCGGCGATCTGCTGCACCGCGCGGCTCCCGCGCCGAAGAAGAAGAGCCTGGGCCTGGGATCGGTCGTCGCGATCATTCTCGGCGCCGCCGCGGCGATCGGCGTGGTCGCCGCAGCCTGGCAGGCGCTGCGCGCCGACGACGAGCTCTGGGTCGCCGACGACCCGCTGTCGACTCCGAACGCCTGAGCATGACCGACCCGCACGAGCGGATCCGCGCTGCGGCATCCGCTCGCGGCCTGGATATCGAGATCCGCGAGCGTCCTGCGGCGCGCAGCCTGCACGAGGCTGCCGCGCTGCTGGGCCTCGAGCCGTCCGACATCGTCAAGACGCTGGTGGTCAAACGTTCGGACGACACGTACCTGTTCGCACTGGTGCCGGGCGGACGCTCGATCTCGTGGCCGAAGCTGCGCGCCCTCGTCGGCGTGAACAAGCTGCGCCTGCCCGAGCCCGAGCTCGCGCTGGCGGCGACGGGGTACGAGCGCGGCACGATCGTGCCGATCGGCAGCACCACCGACTGGCCGGTCTACGCCGACGAGACGATCGCCGGGCGCCGCATCGCGATGGGCGCGGGCTCGCACGGCCACAGTCTGTTCGTCGACGCCGATGACCTCATCCGCGCCTACGGCGCGATCGTCGCCGACATCTCGGAGCCGGAGCAGCCCCGCGACTGATCGGCATTGCGCCACGGAGATCCGCTCGGTCGGCGTACGGATCGGGTGTCAGAGGATGCCGGCCATGCGCAACGCGATGTCGACGAGCCGCACGCGCTGCAGGGTGGCGACCTGCTCGCGGGTGAACCATCCCGCCCGGTCGGTGGAGCCGTTGCGCTCGAAGCGCAGCTCGCCGCCGGTCACCCGGCCGCGGTAGACGATCCGCAGGGTGTGCAGCGGCACCTCGGCCTTGTGGATGCGCTGCGAACCGGGGATGACCCGGGAGTGGATGCCGAGCAACTCGGTCGTCTCGATGTGGAACCCGGTCTCCTCGCGCAGTTCGCGCCGCACGGCGACCTCCGGATCCTCGCCGTCCTCGAGCCCACCGCCCGGCATCGTCCAGGCGATGCGGCGCCCCTCCGTCCAGCGCGCGAGCAGGACGCGATCGTCGTCGTCGGTGACGACCGCGTATGCGGCGACGCGCAGGTCCATGAACTCACAGTAACGCCCGCTGACGCGCCCGCTGCGACGGCGGCATCCGATCAGGAATCGAGAAGTACCCGCGTGCGCCGGCTCGTAGCGTGGGTTCAGACACGAAGGAGGCCATCATGGCGAAGACGGAGAAGACGGACAAGACGGACAAGACCGTGGTGTTCTCGGACGAGGAGCGCGCGGCGATGAAGGCGGCGTCCGCCGAACGCCGCACGGCCCGGTCGCGAGCGAAGAAGGATCCGGCCGAAGTGCGCCGCGAGGGCGAGGCTGAGGTGCGCGAGAAGCTCGCCGCCATGCCCGACGATGACCGCGCACTGGGCGAGGCACTGCACGCGATGGTCGCCGAGGCGGCGCCGCACCTCGTGCCCAGGACGTACTACGGCATGCCCGCCTACGCGAACGAAGCGGGCAAGGTCGTGTGCTTCTACAAGCCGCGCTCGAAGTTCAAGGTGCGCTACTCGACCTTCGAGTTCGATCAGGCAGCGAACCTCGATGAGGGCACGGTGTGGCCGACGGCATACGCGGTCACGGCGCTCGGCGACGAGCAGCTCGCATTCCTCGCCGAGCGGGTCCGCCGCGCGGCATCCTGACTACGCGCTCGTCAGCGCACGACGGCGGTGACCGTGGCCAGGCGCTGCAGCACCTCGTGGCTGATCGAGCCCAGCAGGAAGCGGCGCACCGCGCCGTGGCCGCGGCTGCCGACGACGGTAAGCCGTGCGCTCTCGGCGAGGTCGTTGATGATGACGGACGGGAACCCCTCGGCGACGGCCTCTTCGATCTCGAGCCCGGGGTAGCGGCTGCGCAGTCCGGCTAGCGAGATGGCCAGTGCCTCGCGGGCGTTCTGCTCCATGCCGTCGCGGTAGGCCTGCGGGCTGACCATCAGCGAGTTCCGCGGCGCGGCGATCGGCGTCCACACGATCACGGCGGTGAGCGGCTCACCGAGACGGTCGGCCTCGGCGGCGGCGAAGGCGATCGCCGCCTCCGACACCGGGGATCCGTCGACACCGACGACGACGCCGCTGCGCTCTCCGTCGATCTCGAAGTCGGGCACGACGACCACGGGGCTGTGTGCGCCGGCGACGATGCGGATGCCGTGGGATCCGCGCGCCGGGCCTTCGCCCGGGCCGCGGTAGTCGCTGCCGATGACCAGCAGCGCGGCGCCCTCGGATGCCGTGCTGAGCACGGTCACGGGGTCGCCCGCCTCGACGCGGGTGGTGACGGTCAGCCCGTCGCGGCGGATGCGCTCGGCCTCCCCGTCGAGGTGCTGCTGCGTCGCCTCGACGGCGGCCTGCAGCACAGCGCCCTCGCCGATCGTTCCGACGGCTCCGCCGACGACGCTCAGCAGCTCGATGCTCTGCCGATGTGCCGTGGCTCGCGAGACGGCCCATTCCACAGCGCGGCGGCTGCTCGAGGCCTCAGTGACACCGACGACGATCTTCTCGCTCATGTCCGGCTCCATCTCTGCGGGTCTCTCACTCTAGTGCGACGAGCCGGTTCGTGCGCGGGTGGGAGCCGGGGAATTCCGCCGTCGCACCGGGAGTGCGAGCAGCGCCCCGGCGCGGCATCCGACGTTAGGCGAGTTGCAGGTCTTCCGGCGTCTTGTCGCCGGCGGTCTCGTCGACGGCCTCGATGTGCTCCTCGGTGAGCCGGATGCCGCCGCTGCTGTTGGCCGAGGCGGCGAGCTCATTGAGCCACTGCTGGCTCAGGGCCGGCGTCACGGGATCGTCGAAGACGAACCGCAGCGGAATGGACGGGTGCAGCCACAGCGTCGATCGGCCCGGCTGCTCGCCCTCGGGGTGCTGCCACGACAGCGTGAAGCTCTCGTTGCGCCGCAGCTTCGTGGCGAGGACGACCTTGAGGTGGGCGAGCGTACGATCCTCGATCGTGATCGGTTCGTTCGCATCGCCGTAATAGAGCTGACCCATGCGCTCACCGTACGTCAGGTCGGCATGGTTGCCGCCATCCGCCGAAGCGGAGGGACATTCAGCGCAACCGGCGTTCGCTTCCTGGACGGAAACGTCACTCGCCGTCGAGGGTGGCGCGCGGGTGGCGGCCGTAGACCTGACGGTACGTGGTGGTGAAACGTGAGGGATTGCCGAACCCCCATCGCCGGGCGATCTCGGTGACCGACGAGCCCGGCTCCGCGGTCTGCAGCTCGCGGTGCGCGCCGTCCAGCCGCACCTTTCGCAGGTACTCGGTCGGCGTGGTGTCGAGCGCGCGCCGGAACGCGTACTGCAGACCTCGAGTGGAGATGTGTGCCGCCTCGGCCACGTCTTCGAGGGTGATCGGCTCCTGCGCGTGCTCGTCCATGTAGGCGACCGCCCGGCGCACCACCGAGGTGCCCGCGAACCTCGGTTCGCGCATCGCCGCATCGAGAAAGGTCGAGTGGAAGGTGCTCAACGTGGTCACCAGTGCGTGACGCACCAGACCCGCCTCGATCAGCTCATCGTCCTCACCGGCGGCCATGGCGTTCAGGACGTAATCGAAGCTGCGGTTCCAGTTGCGCGCGGCGACGTCGCTGCGCGGCGTGACATCGGCCAGCCGGATCCTGAGCATGTCGTCGCCGGTGATGCGTCGGGCCAGCTGCTCGGCGATGCTGCGGTCGAAGATGAACGCACTGACCTCGGCGGTGCCCTCCCAGTACGCCTCCACCTGGGCGCCGTCGGTGGCCCACGGCTGCTCGACGTCGAGCGAGCTGCGCGCTCCCCGCACCCAGCCGCTGGGCGTCGAGACGCGGCACGCCAGGATCTGATCCTCGGGTCGCACCGCGGAGTTCACGGTCGCGCTGAGTGCGTAGCGCACGACCGACAACCCGCCGCTCTGCGCCGACCTCCACTGGAACGCGAAACGCTGCGGGTCGATCTTCTCGATACGCGCCGAGGGCACGTACTGCGACCAGAGCTCTTCCACATCCGCGACATCCCGGGAGTCGACCCGAACGAAGTCCGCCATGATCCCTCCTGACCGCGCAAGTCGTCCTGGACTTTCGGGGATGGCAGGATCGCCCCCCGTTCCCCACCATACGTGCCGCTGGGGAAGTCCGGGCCGTGAGGCGGAAAATCTACCCCCTTGCGCAGCATCCGCTCAGTCGGGTACTTTGGGCGCCCGTTCGGGCGCGGCGGTCAGGGAGCGCTGCGAGTTCCGAACCGCTCAGCCGGCGATGGCGTCGAGTGCGGCCTCGAGCCGCGCGACCGTGCCGCCGATGTCGGCGAGCTTGTCGAGCCCGAACAGGCCCAGCCGGAACGTCGAGAACGACTCCGGCTCGCCGCAGTGCAACGGCACGCCGGCGGCGATCTGCAGGCCCTGCTCCCTGAAGAGGGCGCCGGAGCGCAGCCCCGGATCGCCGGTGTGCACGACGGCCACGCTGGGCGCGGCGAATCCGGATGCGGCGACCGAGGGCAGCCCGCGCTCGGCCAGCAGTGCGCGCACGCGCGCGCCGAGCTCGAGCTGGGCGTCGCGCAGCTCGGCGAGGCCACGCTCGCGGGTCTCGAGCATCAGCTCGAGGTTGTGCGCGATCGTGTCGGTCGGCATCGTGGCGTGGTAGGTCGCCGATCCGTCGCGGTACGCGTCGGAAATGGCGAGCCAGCGGCCGAGGTCGAGCGCGAAGCTCGTCGCGGTGCCGGATGCCACGGCATCCCGACCCTTCTCGCTGAGCATGACGTAGCCGACGCCGGGGGATCCGCTCCATCCCTTCTGCGGGGCGCTGATGAGCACGTCGACGCCGAGCGCGCGCATGTCGACCCACAGGGCGCCGGAGGCGATGCAGTCCAGCACGAGGATGCCGCCGACCGCGTGCACCGCCTCGGCGAGCGCGGCCACATAGTCGTCGGGCAGCAGGATGCCGGCTGCCGTCTCGATGTGCGGGGCGAAGACGACCTCGGGTCGCTCGGCGCGGATGGTCTCGACGACCTCGTCGATGGGGGCGGGGCTCCACATCGCCTGCGCGTCGTCGCCATCCGGTCGCGCCGCGCACACGGTGACGGCGGAGGCGATCGAGCCGGACTCGAGGATCTGCGACCACCGGTAAGAGAACAGTCCGTTGCGCACGACGAGCGTGCGGCGGCCGGTGGCGAGCTGACGGGCGACCGCCTCCATCGCGTAGGTGCCGCCACCGTTGATCACCGCCGCGCTGTCGGCGTTGTACGTCTCGCGCAGGATCTCGAGCGTCTGCTGCATCACCCCGACGAACCGCGCCGACATGTGGTTCAGCGAGCGGTCGGTGAACACCACCGAGTACTCCAGCAGTCCGTCGGGATCGATGTCGTGGTGGGGAAGGCTCATGCCTCCCAGAGTGGCACACGGTGCGGCGCGCCCGACGCCCCGCGTCAGGTGGCGGATGCTGCCAGTTGCGCCTGGATCTCACGGATCGTCGTGGCGAGCATCCCGGATGCCAGCAGCCCGGCGCCGAGCGGACCCGACGAGTCCTCACCCAGCAGGGGCAGTCGTGCCAGCGCAGCCCGCACCTCGGCGGTCATGTGGTCGAGCTGCCAGCGCACCTCCGCACGGCGCGCGGACTCCTGCGCGGCCTCACGGTCGGTCCTGCTCGCCCGGTCTGTCCTGCTCGCCCGGTCTGTCCTGCTCGCCTGGTCGGCAGCAGCGAGGGCCGCGGCTCGTGCCGCGTACGCAGCGGCACCGAGCGCGTGCGCACCCATGTGCGCGACACCCGAGGCCTGACCGGCGGCACGCGCAGCGGCCACGGCGGCCGGGGCCTTCGCCGAGTGCGCGGCGCGGCCCGCGACGAACCGGTCGCGGATCTCGTCCGCGGCATCCCGCTCCCCGCGCCCGAACGCCCGTACCCTGGCGATGCCGTCCCGCGCACGATCCTCGTGCGGGGCGTCGGCCTCGAACAGGGGGAGCACGCGCTCGGCGCAGTCCGCCGCCCACAGCGCAACCAGCCGGCGGTCCTGCTCACTGAGCGTCTGCGGTGATGCCATGCGCTCCATCCTGTCCTGATCAGCGGTCGAGCTGCAGCCGCGACCAAGCCAGCCAGGTGAGAGCGGTGAAGAGGAGGGCGAGGGCCACGGTGAGGCTCAGCTGCAGCATGCTCACGGCCGCGCCGTCCGTCATGGCCCAGAGCGCCGGTGCCGCCAGCGGCATCCATCCTCCGGCCCCCGCGAGGGCTCCGACCTGCGCGGCGACGACCAGGGCGATGGTGCCGGCGACGGCACCGAGCAGGGACCGGGTGAGGGTGGCGATCCATGCCACGGGGATCGCGATGCCCGCCGAGAGCAGTGCGAGAGCCCAGAGCCGGCCCAGCGAGGCCCAGCCGTCGCCGTCGAGCGGACCGTAGCCGGCCAGCAGCCCCAGCATGACCACGCCGAGCACGAGAGCCGTGCTGACAAGGGTCGCCCAGAGCGCGTAGACGAGAAGCTTGCCGAGCGCGATGCGCCCTCGGCTGATCGGCAGGGCGAACAGGCCGGTGATGGTGCCGTCGATGAACTCGCGGCCGAACATCCAGGCCAGCACGATTCCGAACCCGAGCACCGTGGCGACGGCAGTGATCTGGGTGGCACCGGCGAGCAGTCCGTGCCAGTTCAGTACGGCGGCGGGTCCGGCCTGGGCGATCAGCTCGGGATTGCCGCCGGCGACGCCGGCGGTGATGCCGCCGAGCAGCCCGAGGATGCCGAGGACGACCGCGAGCGTGGCGATCGCACCGACCAGCGAGTGCGTCAGCTTGATCGCCTCGACGCTGATCGCCGCCCTCATCGACCGACCTCCGCGGCCTCACGGCGGGCGTCGTCCTCGCGGACGCGCTCGAAGAATGCGCGTTCGAGATCGCTGCCCGTGGTGTCGAGTTCTCCGATCAACCGGCCCCCGTTCATCAGCAGCACGCGGTCGGCGATCCGTGACACCTCATCGAGATGATGGCTGCTGACCAGGATCGCCGCGTCTTCTCGGGCGCGCCGGATCAGCTGCTCACGCAGCAGGAGCACGGAGGCCGGATCCAGCGCGTTACCCGGTTCGTCGAGCACGATCACCCGGGGATCGTGCTGCAGCGCTGCGGCCAGGCCGACCCGCTGCCGGTTACCCAGCGACAGCCGGCGGAAGCGGCGATCAGCCACCGGGCCGAGCTGCCACTCGGCGATCGAGCGCGGCACCGTGCCATCGGGATCGGCACCGTGCAGCAGTGCGGCGATGTAGAGGTTCCTGCGGGCGGTCAGTTCGGGATAGACCAGGGGCATTTCGATCAGGGCACCCACCTGCGCCCAGACAGCCGCCGGCACGATGGTCGGCGTGCGGCGCTGCTCGAGCGCGTGACCGAGGACGCGCACAAAGCCCTGCTGCGGGCGCAGCATCCCCAGTGCCAGCCTCATCAGCGTCGTCTTGCCGACCCCGTTCAGCCCGATCAGCGCCACAATCTCTCCCGCGCCGACCGTGAACGTCAGATCGGACACTCCGCCGCCGCCGCGGAACAGGCGGGTGACGTTCTCGAACGCGAGCATGTCACTGGCCGCCGAGCACGTCGAGTGCGGCGCCGAGTGCGGCATCCAGCGTGGTCTGCTCCGATCGCGCCCACTGCAGCAGTGCGGTGCTCAGCCCTGCGATCAGGGCGGTCGCGGCGACCCGCGCCTGCTCCTCGCTCGTGCCGCGATCCACCAGTGCGGCGACGAGTGCGGCGACGGTGTCGTCGCTGCCCCGCTCGATCGCCCCGCGCAGTGCGGGGGTGCGGGCGATGAGCTCGAGTCTGGCGCGCAGCATCCGCACGTCATCGGCGCCGATCCGCGCCCATGCCTGCCGGATCCCCTCGGCGAGGGCGCGCATCGCCGGCTCCTCGGCGGGGCGCTCGCGCACAGCCTCGGCCAGGAGAGGGTCGAACGGGTCGGTCACCACCAGCGCCTCCTTGGTCGGGAAGTGCCGGAACAGCGTCATCTCACTCACACCCGCGCGCTCGGCGATGTGCGCCATCGCCGTCGCCTCATACCCGCGCTCGGAGAACAGCTCCCACGCCGCCTGCGCGAGCGCCTCATGCGTGCGTTCCCATCGACCCATGCTGCAATGTTAGTCACTAACAATCAGGAGTCAAGGGGCGGACGACGTGCTGCATCGAACCGCGAGGCGACTGCCGTCGAGCACGGGCAGTCGCGCGTCTCGTCGGAGCGCCGACACGCGGTGCCGCGTGCCCGGTCGGCGCCCGGAGCTGAACTCGCTAGCGTTCAGGTATGGGCGACCCGAGTGCAGAGCATGTCATCGTCGGCTTCGACTTCTCCGGCGACCCGATGCTCAGGGGGGAACGGCTCACCTTCGAAGAGGGGCTCACCGTCCTGTACGGATTGAATGGAACAGGCAAGAGCCGCCTGATTCGCGGCATTCGAGGGGCCCTTCTGGGTGTGCAGACAGATGTCAACGTCAGCCTGCTCGCCCGCGCAGTCGTGACACAGGAGGCTGGGCTCTTCATCCCAGCCCCCTGGCGGCGCCAAAGGGACGATGCTCGGCCCTTTGCTCTCGCGCTTGCGCAGGAGCTCGCCGACCCCTCCGACTACAGGGCAGCGCCGGGCCAGCGCAGCTCAGAGCGCGAGTTCTCACCCGAGACCGTTGAGGCCGTCGTCATTAGGCACATCGAAGCGATGGTCGGGTGGGAGTACCCCGAGCTCAGAGCCGAGGTGCTGGATGACCGCCTTTTCGTCCTCGCACCGACAGGCACAGAAGGTGCTCCGTCATGGGATGCATACGCAGTAGCTGACAGATCCCGACCAGCTGCTGAGGCGGTTCTCCAGCAGTTGCGTCAGGTCGAGGAGACGTATCCGGACGACGATACCGACGACGACGAATTCGACGCATACGTCGAGAAGCTCCGCGCGATTCCGTTCTTTGCAACCGGAGGGGATGTCTTCATCGCACGCGGTCATCGTCGTGTGCGGGTGCAGCCTTCGAGCGTGGAGCTCTACAACATCACCATGACGGACCTCCTGTACGAGTCTCCCGTGAACCTTGAAGGACCAATCGACTTCGGCGTTGACGTGCTCACCCTGGAGCACGATGCTGTGGACGCCACTCATGACCATTTCGCCCGCCTGGTCGCTGGCGCACTCAACGACAAGCTGGGATTTGATGGCGATGAAGACTCGTTCGACGGCACGTTCAGCTTCGGAAACCCGGAATACATTCGGAACCTCTGGCACCGCCTTGCCGACGAGCGCCGCAAGAACGCGATCGAGTTCATCGAGCAGGCCATCGACGCTGCCGCCGAGCAACTCAGCGAGCGAGTGACCACGGCACTCCAGGATGTACTTCTCGACGCGCTCGTCGCACGGCTCGAAGTTGCTCCGTCTGCGCTTCGAGCCTCCATGCCGGCCTTGGAATGGCGCTTCCATCGGGCGTCCACTGCTCGAGTGCAGGTCGGCCTTGATGGTCTCTCGAAGGCCGAGCGCCTGTGGGCTGAGCGCTCCATCAATGAAGCGGTGTACTGGCACCGCCGGGAGCACGACGCCAGCAAACTGTTGTCGCTTCGTCCGGCGGTCTACCTCCTGGACGAGCCGGAGTCCGCCCTACATCGCGCAGCTGAGGCCTTCATGGCTAGAAGCCTGCTCGCGCGCGCAAAGGACGCTCCGCGGGCACTCATCGTCGCGACACACTCGCCGGAACTCCTCGACACCACCGAGGCACGACTGGTCGAACTGCGCCACGATGGTGGAGACAATCGGACACCGACCGTTCGTCGACTCGACTTCGCCGACCGCCAGGCCCTGGATGCCCTTGGCCTAACACCGAGCGACCTGTTGCGCTGGCCTCGTGTTCTGCTGCTCGTCGAAGGCATGCATGATGAGGTCCTCCTCGACCATTACTTCGCTGACCGACTTCGCGCGGCGCGCGTTGATGTGCTGGTGCTTCGCGGTGGAACAAAGTTGCACCCCACCGTGGACAGCAAGGTCTTGTTTGACCACACCGAAGCACACGTGGTAGCGCTGATGGACAACGAGAATGCCGAGACCCTCACCGCCACCTGGGCCAAGGCGCAGGTGGCAGCCGCTCAAGGCAACAAGCAAGCGGCTATCGACACCGTGCTCCACGGAATCCCGCTCACGAGCTCAGAATCCGGCTTCCTGCGCGAGTGGCTTCAAGCAGCACTGAAAAGGGACCTCGATAGTCGCATCACTCCGTACGCTCTCGAGGCTGCTGATATTATCGACTACCTGCCCGTGACCGCGTTCGTCCCGCAGGCGGAGTCATGGGCTGAGCTGCACGCTCAGCACCAGGCTGAACGCGAATCCGCACCAACGAAGACGGTGAAGAGATTCAAGCCGTGGCTACAGCAAAAGTTTCAATTCCGCTTCACCGAGGAGACACTCCGCGCCGCCGCGGAGGGAACCACCGCTCCCGCCGAGTTCGAGCGATTCATGAAGACGCTCGAATCAATCAGTGCGGCCAGGGGCTGAGCGTCGCCCATTCGGACCCAGTAGCTCGGTACGCGCGCCACCCGTACTCGTTGTCTAACCCAGCGGCGTCCGAGCGCCACTGCAGTGCATATCTGCTCATGCTGCTGGGCTCGGTGGAGCCCCTTCTCATAACGCATCAAACGCTCGTAGCGTTCCAAAGGACTCCTGTGAGTAGGGTTCGCATCGTACGGATAACCGCTCGAGCGCGCCCCGCTGCTCGAGCGTTGCGCAATCCCGGTGAGATTGCCGACCTGTGCGAGGTCTTCACCCCAGTGCACCCGACCTCAGTTCAGCTGATCCCGCGCAAGATCCATCAAGGTCTGCTTGTCCGCTCCGGCAGACGCGGACCAGTTCTCAAGAATCTCGATGATCGCGTCGTTGGTCGCCAGCGGAGCTTCGTCGTCACAACCGGCAATCTGCAATTGGGCCGCGCACTTGAAGGAGAGAAACATATCACTCTGGCCGTCGCGCAACGACTGCAGCACTGCGAGTGTCCGTGAGTCAGTGGTCGACATTACAGACCTCGCGTATCCAGCTTCAAGATCCGATTGCAACTGCGATGCGGTGCTCCAGAATGGTCCCGGGTCGGTTGGCTGCGGTTCTGGTGCGCCCTCACCAGCCCATGCCGACGCTGCCCAAACGAGTTCGTTGAACTCGGCGAAGGTCCCGAGGTATGCCGCATAGGCTGCGGCGCGGCGGTCAATCACATCTTGCTGGTGAGCCTGGTAAGTAGTCCAATAGACGCCCGCAAACGCGGCAATGGCTGCGAGTATCGCACTACCCGCCGCAACCCAGGCCGAGGTGTGCACGTGATCTCGCGTCTTCGGATGTACCCTCTTGCCCATGCAGCGAGTCTCGCACAGGATGAAGTCGGTCTACCGGCAGTTTGAGGTCAGCCTCAGTGACCGACCATAAGCCCAGGACTCGTCGTCGTGTTGCGAAGACGATAACGGCCCGGCACGCCGGGCTTTTTCGTGGAGCCTAGGAGATTCGAACTCCTGACATCTTGCTTGCAAAGCAAGCGCTCTACCAACTGAGCTAAGGCCCCGGAGCGGCGCGGTCACCGCGGATTTCCGCGAACGGAGTGGGGCTACCAGGACTTGAACCTGGGACCTCTTCATTATCAGTGAAGCGCTCTAACCGCCTGAGCTATAGCCCCGTCAACCTCCAAGACTTTACCGGATGAACCTGAGGAAAAGCGAATCGAGCCCGGCCTGCGTGCAGGCCGGGCGTTTCGATCCGTCGTCAGTCGTCAGAGGCCCGCAGGTTGATCGATCCGGCCGACACCTTCGCGGTGATCCGGCGGTCGCTGTCCGACCGCTGCGACAGCCCGTTGTTGATGGATCCGGCGCTGACGTTCTCACGCACGTCGTAGTCGGTGTCGGGCACGGTCAGGTCCAGCTGGCCGGCCTCCACGGTGATGGCGACCTGACTCGGGGCGTCGGTCAGCGTGGAGGTGATGCGGCCCGCGCTCACGGAGTACTTCGCCTCGGTGACGCTGCTCAGGTCGATGTCGGCCCGCCCCGCGTTCAGCTCGGCATCCAGCATCCGCGCCGCACCCTCCACGGTCAGCGCTCCGGCGTTGACGTCGAGCTGCAGTTCGCCGAACTCGCCGTCGACCGAGAGTGAACCCGCCTCGAGGGTGAGCTCGGCATCGAGACCGCGCAGCGACTCAGGCAGCAGGAGGGTCGCACGCTCGTCGCCGCGCAGCCAGTCCGGCCGGAACCAGTCGAACCCGCGGTCGGGCCCTCGAACATCGAGCTCGTCGTCGTCCCGGCTCAGGCGCCACCCGTCCGAGGGGCCGCCCTCGATGCGCAGCTGCGCCTCGGAGACATCGGCGAACTCCACCTCCATCGCGGCTCCGTGCACCTCGACGTCGAGCGAGGTCACGCCGCTCACATCCTGCTCCAGCGAACCCGCCTGCGGGCCGAGGCTGCGCACTCCGGCGAACGCCGCGCCCGCTCCGGTGCCCAGCAGGGAGACCCCGCCGATCACCGCCAGCACGACGGTCAGTGCGCCGACGCTCTTCTTGGTCGTGCCGTTCATCGCAGGCCTCCCTGATTGTCCCGTGCAGGGTCCGCGGACGCGGATCCGGTGTTCTCGATGTGGGCGAGTGCGGCGAGCACCCGCCGGTTGCCGTCCTCGGGCTCGAGCCCGAGCTTCTGGAAGATCGCGGTGATGTGCTTCTCGACGCTCGCCTCGCTGAGGAACAGCAGCCCCGCGATGGCGCTGTTCGACTTGCCCTCGGCGATCAGTGCGAGCACGGTGCGCTCGCGTTCGGTCAGGCGCATCATCCGCTCGTCGCGGTTGCGCCGGGTGAGCAGCTGAACCACGACCTCGGGGTCGAGCACCGTGCCGCCGGCGGCGATGCGCTCCACCGACTCGACGAACTCGGCGACGTCGGCGACCCGGTCCTTGAGCAGGTAGCCGAGCGCCCCGCCCTGTGCGGATCCGGCGGTGATCAGGTCGCTCGCGTACCGCTCCTCGACGTACTGGGAGAGCACCAGCAGCGGCAGGGCCGGATGCGCGGCGCGGATCGAGAGCGCCGCACGGATGCCCTCGTCGGTGAACGTCGGGGGCAGCCGCACATCGAGGATGCAGAGCTCGGGGTCGCGCTCGATCACGGCATCCGAGAGGCCGTTCGTGTCGGGCAGGGCCGCGACGACCTGGTGGCCGGCGTCTTCGAGCAGACGCACCAGACCCTCGCGGAGCAGGACGGAGTCCTCGCAGATCAGGATGCGCATGGCACCGTCACCTCCAGACTGGTCGGTCCGCCGGCGGGGCTGTCGAGGCGGAAGGTCCCGCCCGCGGCGAGGATGCGGTTGGTGATGCCGTCGAGTCCGCCGCCGGGCTGCACCTGCGCGCCGCCCATGCCGTTGTCCTCGACGCGCGCCCACAGGGCACCGTCACGGCTGCGCACCACCACACGGCATTCGCTGGCCCGCGAGTGCTTGGCCGCGTTGGTCAGCGACTCGGCGATCGCGAAGTAGATCGCCGCCTCGGCATCCCGGCATCCGGCGTTCGCACCGGTCATGCCCGGGTCGAGCCGCACGTCGAGCTGCACGGGGATGTGCGAGCGTCCGGCGAGGGCCGAGAGGGCCGCGTCGAGTCCGCGGTCGTCGAGCACCGAGGTGTGGATGCCGCGGGCGAGCTGTCGCAGCTCGGTGATCGCGGCCTTCGTCGAGGTGTGCGCCTCGTCGATCAGTGCCTTGGCTGTCGTGGGGTCGGTGTCGATCTTCTGCTGCGCCAGCCCCAGCGTCATCCCGACCGAGACCAGCCGGGGCTGGACGCCGTCGTGCAGATCGCGTTCGATGCGGGTGCGCTCGAGCTCGGCGGCGCGGACCGCGCCGGCCCGCTGGGCGGAGGTGGTGCGCACCTGCGCACTGAGCTCCGCCTCGCGGCTGGGCACGACGAGCGTGCGGCTGAGCAGACGGTGCAGCAGCGCGAGGCCGATGATCGCGGCGGCTGCGGCGAGAACACCGAGGATGCCGACGACCGGCGTCCATCCGAGCAGGATCGTGGTGCCCAGCGGACCCTCGACGGGTCCGTCGGCGCGCAGCGGCGCGAAGGCGTAGGCGAACGACCAGATGCCGGCCCAGAACAGGCGCAGCACGATGGCGCCGGTGATCGCGCCGAGCAGGAAGTTGAGGATCGCGCGCCACATCGCCCCGTCGATCGACTGCCGACCGACGTTGCGCAGCCAGCCGCCGAAGCCGGGGCGGGTACGCGGACGCCAGCGCAGGTCGGGTAGGTCGTCGCCGTAGAGGCCGCTGACGCGGCGCACCTCGAACCAGGCGACGCCGAACAGCGCGTACACGAGCCCGAGCAGGACGAACAGGCCGATGCCGAAGATGAAGACCAGTCCGAGGCCGACGCCCAGCATGGTCGTGAGGAAGACGAACACCGCCGTGCCGAGAGTGCCGAGCGCGGCGAGCTCGAGGACGGTGAGGAAGATGCGCAGCGGACGCTTCGGGGCGTCGGCGGATGCCGCGGGGCGCGGCGGGCTCGCGGGCGCCGGCGGAGTCGTGGCGGCACCCGTCGGCGCCGGGGGCGGCGTGGGGGTCGGATTCGTGGTCATGGCTCAAAGGTACGGGCGGCCGGTCGCACGGGGGAACGGGGGAGACCGGACACCTGGGTTCGGGTTTTCCCTACCGTTCATCGCCCCTGCGGTGCTCGCGGATGGTTCACTGGGGGCATGACAGCATCCGATCCGCTGCACCCCGACGAGCCGCACGGCGGCGGTGTCGGTCAGCGGCTGAACTGGCTGCGCGCCGGCGTGCTCGGCGCGAACGACGGCATCGTCTCGGTCGCCTCGCTGGTCGTCGGCGTCGCCGGTGCGACGACCGACAACGCGGCGCTGCTGATCGCCGGACTCGCGGGCCTGGTGGGTGGCGCGATCTCGATGGCGCTCGGCGAGTACGTGTCGGTGAGCAGTCAGAGAGACAGCGAGCGCGCGCTCATCCACAAGGAGCGCGAAGAGCTGCGCACCATGCCCGAGGAAGAGCTCGACGAGCTGACCCAGCTGTATCGGCAGCGCGGGCTGACCGAGCAGACCGCGCGGCAGGTCGCTGTCGAGCTGACCGAGCACGATGCCCTCGCGGCGCACCTCGAGGTGGAGCTGGGCATCGACCCCGACGATCTCGTCAATCCCTGGCACGCGGCGATCTCGTCGGCTGTCGCGTTCACGATCGGCGCGCTGCTGCCGTTGGTGGCCATCCTGCTGCCCCCGCCGAGTGTGCGCGTGCCGGTCACGTTCGTCGCGGTGCTCATCGCCCTCGCCGCGACTGGGTTCATCGGCGCGAAGATCGGCGGGGCCCCGCCGCTGCGCGCGTCCTTGAGACTCGTGGTCGGCGGTGCGCTGGCGCTGGCGGCCACCTGGCTGATCGGAACGCTGCTCGGCACGACCGGCATCGTCTGAACGTCAGCCGGCGGGCGGGCGGTTCGGCGGGCCGGTCACGGGTGCGTGCAGCAGCGGGAGGATGACCGTGTCGACGATCTCGTCGACGTCGTGCTCGTCGACCGAGCGGAAAAGGAAGCGGTCGCGCATGAGCGCCTGCCCGACGTCGAGGCGCGCGTCGGTCACGGCATCCGGGTCGATCTCTCCGCGTGCGACCGCTCGCTGCACCGCCTCGCCCATCAGCCGCCGGCCCATCCGCAGCGACAGGGCCGAGAGATCGTCGGTGCGGAGGCGATCGGCGAGCATCTCCGAGAGCAGAGCGCGCAGCGCCTCGCCGAGCGGTCCCGACAGCAGCCGCGTGGTCTGTCCGAGCAGCGCGCGCAGGTCATCGCGCAGACTGCCGGTGTCGGGCGAACCTGCGGGGTCGCGCATCAGGTGGTACACCGTGTCGCGGACGAGCTCGGCCCGCGAATCCCACCGCCGGTACAGCGAGGCCTTGCCGGCGCCCGCACGCTCGGCGACGCCCTCCATGGTCATCCCGGCGTAGCCGTTCTCGTCGAGCTCGGCGACGACGGCGGCGTGGATCGCGTCGAGCAGCGCGTCGCCTCGGCGGCGCGGACGGGGAGCGGCGGATGCCGTGTCAGGCACGGGTCACCGTCCCGGTGATCCCGTCGACTGTGACGCGTTCGCCGTCGGTCAGCACGCGGGTGCCGTCGCCGGTGCCCATCACAGCGGGCAGCCCGTACTCGCGCGCGACGATCGCCGCATGCGAGGCGATGGACCCGGTGTCGACGACCACCGCGCAGGCACGCAGGAACAGCGGAGTCCACGCGGGATTCGTGTACGGGCACACGAGCACATCGCCGTCCTGCAGCAGGTGGAAGTCCGCGGCATCCCGGATCACCCGCGCCGGGCCGGTCGCCGTCCCGCCGCCGGCCGGGGCGCCGGTCACGACGGCCGCGTCGTGCGGATCCCTGTCGAAGACCGCGCGCACGTCGACCACGGGGATGCCGGCCAGCTCCGCCCGCTTCGCCGCCCGCTCGGTGACCAGTCCACGCAGGCGGCTCACCTCGCCGTCGGTGAGGGCAGCGACATCCCGGATGCTCGTCAGCTCATCCCAGCGCAGATGGAACACGTCGAACGCCTCGTCGACCACGCCGGCGAGCTGCAGGCGCCGTCCGATCTCGAGCAGCGCCCGGCGCAGCGCCGGAAGGGATGCCGTGAAGTAGAAGTGGCTGTCCTCCCGGTAGGCGACGCCGGCCTGTGCGGCCCGCACCCACCGGCGCACCGCCGTGCGCAGAGGACGCCAGCGCAGCAGAGGGTGACGGAGCAGCTGCTCGAGCGCCTGCTCCGACCCGGATCGCCGATCGGTCTCGGGCTCGTGGTCGACGAAGCCGGCGACCATCCCCACGATCACGTCAGGCGACTCGGCGAGCGTCGGCGGGCTGACCAGCAGCGGAGACGCGGTCTCCTTGCGGCCGAACTCGCGCAGATACCCGGCGAGGGCATCCGCGAACACCGGGTGGCCTCCTTCGCCGAGCGTCTCGACGACCTCCTGCGGGGTGCGCTCGGCGAGCAGGGCGCGCAGCGCGGCATCCTCTCGCACCATCGCGGCCATCTCGACGAGCGCCTGCTCCGAGTCCGCGGTGCGGGTGGGGGCGCCGCCGGTGAGGGCGCCGAGCAGCCGCCGCCGTCCGAGCAGGGTGAGCACGATGGCGAGGCGGGCGATGGCGAGCCCCGCGCCGGGCAGGTAGTCGATCCGCATGTCGCGGCTGATGTCCATCAGCCCCAGCGCGCGCTCGGGCACCGCGAGCAGGTCGCGCCAGCTGAGGTCGGCCAGCGGCAGGGCATCGAGCTCATCCGAGGCGCTCAGCAGGCGGGCGAGCCGCGGATCGTCCTGCCAGTCCTCCGGGTGGAACCGCCGTGCCTTCGCCGCGATGCGGAACGGCGCGAGCAGGGCACCGGGCCCCGGATGCGGGTTCGGGGCGGTGAACCCCGTCACGACGCCGTCCTCTTCGCGCAGATAGTCGCGGAACGCGCCGCGCAACCCGAAGTACTCGGTGATCTGGCGCATCATGTCGGCAGGTCCCCGGCCGAGCCAGGTCGTGACATCGAGCGGGTAGGGGCGCACCGACAGGTACTCACTGAAGATCATGGACTGCACCCGCTGCCGGCTGTTGAGCTTCGCCTGCTCGGGCGGCAGCGCGGTCATCGGCCGTGCCTGCAGGATGAACACCTCGCCGTCGGCGATCGCCCATTCCATGTCCTGCGGGCGCCCGAAGTGCTCCTGTGCGACGCGGGCATATCCGGCGAGCTGCCGGAGCTGTGCGGCATCGAGAAGCGGAGCATCGGATGCCGTCGCCGCTTCCTCGCGCACGCCACCGCCGGCATCCCGGCGGATGATGACCTCGGCCCGCCCGGGTCGGTATTCGAGCCGGTTTCCCTCGTCGTCGAGCAGGTAGTGGTCGGGCGTGACGCTGCCCGAGACGACGGCCTCGCCGAGACCGGCGGCGCCGTCGACGACGATGCGGTCGCGAGCGCCGCTGACCGGATCGGCGCTGAACATCACGCCGGCGAGATCCGAGTCGACGAGCGTCTGCACCACGACGGCGATGCGCACGGTGTGCGGGTCGACGCGGCGTTCGCGCCGGTACGACACCGCGCGGTCGGTCCACAGCGACGCCCAGCAGTCGCGAACCGCGTCGATCACGGCATCCGCTCCGACGATGTTCAGATAGGTGTCCTGCTGACCGGCGAACGCCGCACCGGGAAGGTCTTCGGCCGTGGCGCTCGAGCGCACCGCCACGGCGACGTCAGAGCCGAGCGCGCGGTACGCCGTCGAGATCTCATCGCGCAGTGCATCGGGCACGGGCGCTGTGCTCAGCATCCGCCGCAGTTCTTCAGGCTGCGCTCTGTCGACGCGCTCGGCGAGCCCCACCGCCTCGGCGGCCTGCGCATAGGCCTCGGTGGTCACCACGAAACCGCCCGGCACGGGCAGTCCCGCGCGGATCAGCTCCCCGAGGTTGGCGCCTTTGCCGCCGGCGACCGCCAGGTCGTGTCGGCCCAGCTCCTCCAGCCCCACCACCGTGCGCATCCGAACTCCTTAGTGAACGTGACGTTCACTATATTCCTCCCACTCCTCCCATCACGCAACCCTTCACTTCGTCTCGCTGGCGCTCGCTCAGTACAGGCGACAGGCTCAGGGACCCAGTCAGGCGAACAGGTGCCGAGGGTGCGGAGATGTTCCCGGAGCGAGCATCGGGGAGGGGCCCGCGCAGCGGGAGGGGTCCCCCGCTCTGCGAGCGCAGGGAACATCTCCGCACCCGCCCAACGTAGAAAGCGCCCCTCCTCCGAAGAGGAAGGGCGCTTCACTTCGTCTCGCTGACGCTCGCTCAGTACAGGCGACAGGCTCAGCGACCCAGTCGTCAGTTGGACATGAAGCCGACGAGCAGGCCGCCGGTGACCTTGACCGCGAGGTTGTAGATGCCGGCGAGCACGGCGCCGAGCACCGTGAACACGATGAGGTTCAGGATCGACACGACCGCGCCGAACGCCATCACCTGCGGCAGGCCGATCAGGCTCTGCAGGTCGACGGCGCCGTCGGTCAGCGTGTCGAGGAACTCACCGGTCTGGGCCAGCACGTTGGTCGCCTGCAGCACCATGAAGATGAGGAAGAACGACACCATCGTGACGATCGCCAGCGCGACCGCGCCGAGGAACGACAGCTTCACAGCCGACCAGAAGTCGACGTAGACCAGGCGCAGGCGCACCTGCTTGCCGCTGGTCCTGCGCGTGGACTTCTTCGCCAGCTTGTCTGCCACTGTGCTCATCGGTCAGCTCTCTTCAAGGTCTCAGGCGTCGGGGTTCTCGACTTCGGGGGACTGGGTCTCAGCGTTCTGAGCCTCAGCGCTCTGGGTTTCAGCGGTCTGAGCCTCAGGGGTCTGGGGCTCCGAGGTCTCTGCATCCGACTCGTCTTCATCGTCGATGCCGCGCTCGCTGTTGCGTGCCACGGCGAGGATGCGGTCATCGCCCGTCATACGGGCGAACACGACTCCCATGGTGTCGCGGCCCTTGGCGGGCACCTCGGCCACGGCAGAGCGTACCACCTTGCCGCTGGACAGAACCACCAAGACCTCGTCGTCCTCGGAGACGATCAGACCACCCGCGAGAACGCCTCTCTCGTCGCTCAGCTTGGCCACCTTGATGCCCGTTCCACCGCGCTTCTGCACCTTGTACTCGTCGACGGTGGTGCGCTTCGCGTAGCCGCCGTCGGTGACGGTGAACACGAACGAATCCTCGGCGACGATGGATGCCGAGAGCAGGCAGTCCTCCTCATCCTTGAACTTCATTCCGCGTACACCCTCGGTCGCGCGGCCCATCGGACGCAGTGCGTCGTCGGTCGCGTGGAAGCGCACCGACATGCCCTTCGCGCTGATGAGCAGGATGTCCTCGTCGGCGTTCACGAGCTTCGCGCTGACGAGCTCGTCGCCCTCGCGCATCCGGATCGCGATGACGCCGCCCTGACGGTTGGTGTCGTAGTCGCCCAGGCGGGTCTTCTTCACCAGGCCGCCGCGGGTGGCGAGCACCAGGTAGTCCTTCGCCTGATAATCGCTGATCGCGAGCACCTGGGCGATCTTCTCCTCGGGCTGCAGCGCGAGCAGGTTCGCGACGTGCTGACCCTTGGCATCCCGGCCGGCCTCAGGCACCTCGTACGTCTTGGTGCGGTAGACACGGCCCTTGTCGGTGAAGAACAGCAGCCAGTGGTGGGTCGTGGTCACGAAGAAGTGCTCGACCAGGTCGTCGGCGCGCAGCTGCGCGCCCTTCACGCCCTTGCCGCCGCGGTGCTGCGAACGGTAGTTGTCGCTGCGGGTGCGCTTGATGTAGCCCTCGCGGGTGACGGTGACCACCATCTCCTCGACGGGGATGAGGTCCTCCATCGACATGTCGCCGTCGAACCCGTGCAGGATGTGCGTGCGGCGCTCGTCGCCGAAGCGGTCGACGATCTCGGTGAGCTCGGTGCGCACGATGTCGCGCTGGCGCGACTCGGTGGCGATGATGTCCTTGTAGTCGGCGATCTTCGCCTCGAGGTCGGTCGCCTCGTCGATGATCTTCTGGCGCTCCATCGCGGCGAGACGGCGCAGCTGCATGAGCAGGATCGCCTCGGCCTGCTGTTCATCGATGTCGAGCAGCCGGCGCAGTCCCTCGTTCGCCTCGGCGACCGTGGGGGAGCGGCGGATCAGCGCGATGACCTCGTCGAGCGCGTCGAGCGCCTTGAGGAACGCCTGCAGGATGTGCATCCGCTCCTGCGCCTTGCGTAGCCGGAACGTGGTGCGCCGCACGATGACGTCGAGCTGGTGGTCGAGCCAGTGGGTGATGAAGCCGTCGAGCGCCAGCGTGCGCGGCACGCCGTCGACGATCGCCAGCATGTTCGCGCCGAAGTTGTCCTGCAGCTGGGTGTGCTTGTACAGGTTGTTCAGCACGACCTTGGCCACGGCATCCCGCTTGAGCACCACGACCAGGCGCTGACCGGTGCGGTCGGACGACTCGTCGCGGATGTCGGCGATGCCGGTGATCTTGCCGTCGCGCGCCAGCTCGCCGATCTTCACCGCCAGGTTGTCGGGGTTGACCTGGTACGGCAGCTCGGTGATCACCAGACAGGTGCGGCCCTGGATCTCCTCCACCTCGACGACCGCGCGCATCGTGATCGACCCGCGGCCGGTGCGGTAGGCCTCGTGAATGCCCTTGGTGCCCAGGATCTGCGCGCCGGTCGGGAAGTCCGGACCCGGGATGCGCTGGATGAGGCCGTCGAGCAGCTCCTCGCGGGGAAGGCCCGGGTGATCGAGCGCCCACAGCGCAGCATCCGACACCTCGCGCAGGTTGTGCGGCGGGATATTGGTCGCCATGCCGACCGCGATGCCGATCGAGCCGTTGACGAGCAGGTTCGGGAAGCGCGAGGGCAGGACATCGGGCTCCTGCGTCTGGCCGTCGTAGTTCGGCGAGAAGTCGACGGTCTCCTCTTCGATGTCGCGCACCATCTCGAGCGCGAGGGGAGCCATCTTCGTCTCGGTGTACCGGGGAGCTGCGGCGCCCATGTTGCCAGGGGAGCCGAAGTTGCCCTGGCCGAGAGCCAGCGGGTAGCGCAGCGACCACGGCTGCACGAGACGCACGAGGGTGTCGTAGATCGCGGTGTCACCGTGCGGGTGGTACTGACCCATCACCTCGCCGACCACGCGGGCGCACTTCGAGAACGACTTGTCGGGGCGGAACCCGCCGTCGTACATGCCGTAGATCACGCGTCGGTGCACCGGCTTGAGGCCGTCGCGCACATCGGGCAGCGCGCGGCCGACGATCACGGCCATGGCGTAGTCGAGGTAGCTGCGCTGCATCTCGGACTGCAGGTCGACCTGGTCGATGCGGCCGTGCTCGTGGGCCGGCTCGGGGCGTTCTTCGTCAGTCATTTCAGTCTTTTCCGTGCTCATGGGCCGGGATTGCGGCTGCCGCTTCGCTCGCAGAGCGGGTTCCCTCCCGCTTCGCGGGCCCCTCCCGATGCTCGCTCACGCGGCATCCGCAATCCCTTGCGTTCTGAAGTTGTGTCACCACCGAGATCAGCGGTGTGTGAGGAGTTGGGCAATCAGATATCGAGGAAGCGGACGTCCTTGGCGTTGCGCTGGATGAAGGTGCGTCGTGACTCGACGTCCTCACCCATCAGCACGCTGAAGATCTCGTCCGCGGCGGCCGCGTCGTCGATGGTCACCTGGCGCAGGGTGCGCGTGGTGTGGTCCATCGTGGTCTCCCACAGCTCCTTGGCGTTCATCTCGCCCAGACCCTTGTACCGCTGGATGCCGGCATCCTTCGGCAGGCGCTTGCCGTTGGCGGCGCCGTCCTTGAGCAGCGCGTCGCGCTCGACATCCGTGTACACGTACTCGTGCGGGGCGTTGGTCCACTTCAGCCGGTACAGCGGCGGCATCGCGAGGTAGACGAAACCGGCCTCGATGAGTCCGCGCATGTAGCGGAACAGCAGCGTCAGCAGCAGCGTCGTGATGTGCTGCCCGTCGACGTCGGCATCCGCCATCAGGACGATCTTGTGGTACCGGGCCTTCTCGATGTCGAAGTCCTCGCCGATGCCCGTGCCGAAGGCCTGGATCATCGCCTGGACTTCCTTGTTGCCGAGGGCCTTGTCGAGTCGCGCGCGCTCGACGTTGAGGATCTTGCCGCGCAGCGCCAGGATCGCCTGGGTGTGCGGGTCGCGACCCTGCACCGCCGAGCCGCCGGCCGAGTCACCCTCCACGAGGAAGATCTCGCTGATCGACGGGTCCTTGCTGGTGCAGTCCTTGAGCTTGTCGGGCATCGCGGCCGACTCGAACACGCTCTTGCGACGCGCGGTCTCACGCGCCTTCCGCGCAGCGATGCGGGCGGTGGCCGCGTCGATCGCCTTGCGGATGATGTTCTTCGCCTGCGTGGGGTTGCGGTCGAACCAGTCGCCGAGCTGATCGTTCACGATCTTCTGCACGAACGTCTTCGCCTCGGTGTTGCCGAGCTTGGTCTTGGTCTGCCCCTCGAACTGCGGCTCGCCGAGCTTGATCGAGATGACCGCGGTCAGGCCCTCGCGCACGTCGTCGCCGGAGAGGTTGTCGTCCTTCTCCTTGAGCAGGTTGTTCGCCCGGGCGTAGCGGTTGACCAGGCTGGTGAGCGCCGCGCGGAAGCCCTCTTCGTGCGTGCCGCCCTCGTGCGTGTTGATCGTGTTCGCGTAGGTGAACACGTTCTCGGTGTACGAGGTGGTCCACTGCATCGCGACCTCGAGCGAGATCTTGCGCTCGGTGTCCTCAGCGTCGAAATCGATGATCTCGTCATTGACGGTCTCGGCCTTGCGCACCCGGTTCAGGTACTCGACGTAGTCGACCAGACCACGCTCGTACAGGAAGACATCGCCGGGCTGACGGATGGCGACCGTCCCCTCGTCCTCGATCTCGTACGCGGATGCCGGGCGTTCGTCGCGCAGCTCGATCCGCAGCCCCTTGTTCAGGAACGCCATCTGCTGGAAGCGCGTGCGTAGGGTCTCGTAGTCGAACTCGACCGTCTCGGTGAAGATCTCGGGGTCCGGCCAGAACGTGATGATCGTCCCGGTCTCAGGGGTCTCCTCGCCCTTCTCGAGCTTCTGCTGAGGCACGCCACCGGCGGCGAAGCTGTGCCGCCAGACGTGTCCCTGCCGCTTGATCTCGACGTCGAATCGGGTCGACAAGGCGTTCACGACCGACGAGCCCACGCCGTGCAGACCACCCGAGACGGCGTATCCGCCGCCGCCGAACTTTCCACCGGCGTGCAGGATCGTCAGCACGACCTCGACCGTCGACTTCGTCGGGTCGGAGGAGTGCGGGTCGACGGGGATGCCGCGGCCGTTGTCGACGACCCGGACGCCACCGTCCTCGAGGATCGTCACCTCGATGTTGTCGGCGTAGCCGGCGAGGGCCTCATCGACCGAGTTGTCGACGATCTCGTACACGAGGTGGTGCAGACCGCGCGGCCCTGTGGACCCGATGTACATGCCGGGTCGCTTGCGGACCGCCTCGAGTCCCTCGAGGATCTGGATCGCGTCGGCGCCGTACTCTCCCGGCACCTTGCGGGATTCGGGCTGGGAGTCGCGGGCAGCCGAGTCTTCCGCTCCTGCGTCCCCCGGGGTCCCCGAACCTGTGGTCGGGTCGTTGTCGTCAGCAGCGGGTTCAGGCGTCATCAGAAATGGTTCTCCACATCGAAACTTCCCGCTCATTCTATCGGGTTTCGAGTGGCGACATACGCCTCAAACGCCGTGTGTGCGATTCTGAGCGCTTGAGGGTCCGTTCGTGATGCCCTACCCGTAGGTGTCCCGTGGGCCCCGTCCCGGCACGACGCGGGGTCCCCATTTCCACGATGGAACGTCCGGACCGATGAAGCGCAGGTTCTCGACACCGGCATCCGGGTAGCGGTTGGTGATCTCGGTCATGATGATGCCGCGCATGAACTGCAGGTTCTTCGCCCAGGCGGTCGAGTCGCACTTCACGGTGAGCACGCCGCGCTCGAGCGAGACCGGCTCGGAGTGCTTCGCGGTGTCTTCGCCGGCAAGCTCCGCCCACTGGCGCACCAGATCCTCGGCGGCGAGATTCTTCTCCCAGCCCGAGTCCTTGGTCAGCTTGGCGAGCACGTCGCCGAGGGTGCCGGGGTCGCGGCCCTTGGTGAAGGGCGCGTTGTCATCGTCGACGACCAGCCGCTTCTTGCGCTTCCAGCTCTTCGAACTGGGCTTGAGCCCGCGCAGGCGCAGGTAGGTGGCGACGGTCTCGGGGACCTGCGGATCAGTCATCGTCCGCCTCCTCGCCGTGCTGCTCCGCGCGTTCCGCGCGCTCGTCGCTGATGGTACCCGCGTGGATGCGCACGACATGCCGGTGCAGAGCATCCGGGATGTCATTCTCGACGGCGGCCGTGACGATCACCTGCTCGTACTCGGCGGTGATCGCCGCAAGGCGGCGGCGGCGGTCGGCATCCAGTTCGGCGAAGACGTCGTCGAGGATGAGCACCGGGTCGCCTGCCGGCGACTCGCTGCGCAGCAGCTCGGCCGATGCCAGCCGCAGGGCGAGCGCGACCGACCACGACTCGCCATGTGAGGCGTAGCCCTTCACCGGCAGATCGCGCACGCGCATGATGAGATCGTCGCGGTGTGGGCCGACCAAAGTCAGTCCGCGCTCGATCTCCTTGCCGCGCTTAGCCTGCAGTGCGGCGCGGAACTGCTCTTCGATCTCGCCCCTGACATCGCCCGGGGTCTCCGGATCGGTCGACGGGGTGCCCTCCTCCGGGTCACCGCCCCGCACCGACAGCGCCCACTCGAGCCGCGGCCGGTGGTCGGCGCCGGCGATCGCCGTGTACGCCTCGGTCAGCGGTCCCTGCAGATCGGATGCCAGCCGCAGGCGGGCATGGATGATCTCCGAGCCGAGGGCGATGAGCTTGTCGTCCCATACGTCCAGCGTCGACAGCCCGTCACCGCGGACTCCGCGAGCCCGTGCAGACTTCAGCAGCGCGGTGCGCTGCCGCAGCACACGGTCGTAGTCGGCGATGACCGAGGCCATCCGCGGGGTGCGCTGAATCAGCAGCTGATCTGCGAATCTTCTGCGCGCGGACGGATCACCGCGGACGATCTGCAGATCCTCGGGAGCGAACAGCACGACGTGTGCGTAGCGGGGCAGCTCGTTGGTCTTCGAGGGCGAGCCGTTGATGCGCGCCTTGTTCGAGCCCTGCCTGTTCAGCTGCACCTCGATGAGCACCTTGCGCTCTCCATGGGCGAGGCGGGCCCGGATCACCGCGAATTCGTGGCCGTCGCGCACCATCGGAGCATCCGATGAGACCCGGTGCGAGCCGAGCGTCGCCAGGAAGACGATCGCCTCGGCGAGGTTGGTCTTGCCCTGACCGTTGCTGCCCACCAGCACATTCGGTCCGCTGTGCATGGTGAGATCAGCGGTCGCATAATTGCGGAAATCGACCAGGTTCAGGTGCTCCACAATCACCGGATCAGCCTACCTTCGGCCTGCGACAACGACTGGGCCCGGCTCAGGGCCGCCGGGGCGGTTGTCCGCGTCAGCGCAACAGCAGGTTGGGCTGCAGCAGGTACTTGAACGAATCGAGGCCGGCCTGGTCGACCGAGGTCTGGCTGGTCACCAGCACCGGGCTGAGCTTGTTCGCGTTGTCGCTCGAGGTGAAGGTCACGCGGGTGAACTCGCTCTTGACCGCGCCGAGTGCCTCGAGAAGGTACTGCGGGTTCAGGCCGAGAGTCACCTCGTCGCCGCCGTTGAGGTGTGCGTCGACCGACTCGGATGCGCGGGCCTGCTCGCTGCCGGAGGCATCCATCGTCACCGCGTCGGGGCCGAACGTGAATCGCAGCGGCGCCGACCGGTCGAGCACCAGGGCGACTCGGCGCACCGCCTCGATCAGGTCAGCCGTGTTGATGACCGCGTAGTGGTCGGTCTGCTCGGGGAACAGGCGGCGCACCGGCGGGAAATTGCCCTTGATCAGCAGCGAGGTGACGGTCTTGTTGCCGGCGGTGAACGCGATGATCTCGCGATCGCCCGCGCCCGAGAAGGCGACCTCGATGTTGCCGGCGTGCGCGAAGGTCTTGCCGACCTCCGTCAGCGTGCGCGCCGGGACGAGTGCGGTCTGCTCGGTGACGTCGCCGTCCCACGGCACATCGCGCAGCGAGACGCGGTAGCGGTCGGTCGCGACCAGGCTGAGCGTGGTGCCCGAGACCTCGAGCTGCACGCCGGTGAGAACCGGGGTGACATCGTCGCGGGATGCGGCGAACGCCACCTGTGCGATGGCGGTGCCGAAGTCCTCGGCGGGGACGAGTCCCGTCGAGCCGGTGACCTCGGGGATCGAGGGGTATTCCTCGACGGGCATGGCCGCCAGCGTGAAGCGTGCCGAACCACAGGTGACCGCGATGCCGCCGTCCTCCTCGACCGCGATCTCGATAGGAGCGTTGGGCAGCCGGCTGGCGATGTCGGAGAGCAGCCGGCCGTGAACGAGGATCGTGCCCGGCTCGTCCACCGTCGCCTCGATGGTGGTTCGAGCGGACGCCTCGTAGTCGAACGCCGAGAGGGTGAGCCCTGCGTCGGTCGCCTCGATGAGCACTCCGGCGAGGATCGGCTGCGGATTGCGCTGCGGCAGCAGCTTCACGACGAAGGACACAGCCTCGCTGAACACATCGCGGTTGACCTGGAACCTCACGGGCGCTCCCTCGTTGTACCTCACCCAGCGCAGTGGTCCACTGCGGGCCATCCCATGCTAGTCGTACCGGGCGAAGGCCCCGCTACCCCCGGATCTTTGTCATTCCGGGTTCCGTCCACATTCGTCTGGTGATCGGATGACCCCTGGATGAGATTGATCTCTTAACGGTGTTAACAACTGTGGATACTGTGGATAACCCGGTGGATATCAGCGGAGAGTAGGAAACTACAGGCGTGTGACATGTGGATGCCCTGAGGAATCCGGGGCTGTGGAGGGCATCGGGTCCGAAATCGGCCCTCGACGTTATCCACAGGGTGACCGGCCGGACGGCATCCGCTCGGTCCTGTTTCCACAAGTTATCCACAACCCATGCGGAAAACCCCGCCGATCGGCGTCGTCGCAGGCGACGCGCCGTGTCAGCGTCGGCTGATCTGCGTGGTGATCTCCTGCACCTGGTTGTAGATCGATCGACGCTCCTTCATGAGCTCGCTGATCTTCTTGCAGGCGTACATCACCGTGGTGTGATCGCGGTTGCCGAACAGCTGCCCGATCTTCGGAAGCGACAGGCTCGTGCGCTCCCGGCACAGGTACATGGCGATCTGCCGGGCGATGGCGATCTGCTGCGAACGGCTCGAACCGTAGAGGTCGTCGACGGTGAGCTTGAAGTAGGCGGCCGTCGACGTGATGATGTCGGTCGGCGAGATGATGTTGTCCTCGGTGGTGTCGACGATGTCGCGCAGCACGGTCTGGGCGAGCGAGATGTCGAGCGAGGAGCGGTTCAGGCTGGCGAACGCCGAGACCCGGATGAGAGCGCCCTCGAGTTCGCGGATGTTCGACGACACCACGGTGGCGATGTACTCGAGCACCTCGTCGGGGATGTGCAGTGATTCGCTCTGCGCCTTCTTGCGCAGGATCGCGATGCGCGTCTCGAGGTCTGGGGCCTGCACGTCGGTGATCAGACCCCACTCGAAGCGGCTGCGCATGCGGTCCTCGAAACCGGTGAGCAGCTTCGGGGCGACATCGCTGGTGATGACCACCTGCTTGTTGTGATCGTGCAGCTGGTTGAAGGTGTGGAAGAACGCCTCCTGGGTCTCGGCACGACCCTGCAGGAACTGGATGTCGTCGATCATCAGGATGTCGACCTCGCGGTACCGGCTCTGGAAGGCGGCGCCGCGGTTGTTGGCGATCGAGTTGATGAAATCGTTCGTGAATTCCTCGCTGGAGACGTACCGCACCTTGACCCCGGCGTAGAGCGACTGCGCGTAGTCGCCGATGGCGTGCAGCAGGTGGGTCTTGCCCAGTCCCGAGTCGCCGTAGATGAACAGCGGGTTGTAGGCCTTCGCCGGCGCCTCGGCGACCGCGACCGCCGCGGCGTGCGCGAACCGGTTCGACTGGCCGATGACGAAGTTGTCGAAGGTGTACTTCGGGTTCAGGCGCGACTCGTGACGCAGCACCGCCGGTGGCTCGATCGCGGTCTCGAGACGGACGGGCTCGGGAGTGGAGAAGTCGGGGACGGCGATCGGCGCGGTCGGCTGGTCGGCGAGCTCGTGGTTCACGACCGTGCGGTACGAGGTCACCTCGTCACCGATCACCGAAAGGGCCTCCATCAGCGGAAGGCGCAGGCGCTTGTTGATCTGCGCGGCGGTGAGGTCGTTCGGCACGTCGAGGTAGAGCACCCCGGCCATGACACCTGCCGGCACGACCAGGCTGAGAAAGCCGTGCAGCTGGGGCGAGACGCGCTCATCCTCTGAGAGGTGCTCCAGCAGGGTCGACCAGATCGGCACGTCGGGCTGGGCTGCAGAGGTCATGGCGCTCCGGGCGAAGTTGTGGAGAGGTCCCGCGAATCGGGATCTCCACCTGTGGATAACATCGGATGCCACGGTAGTCATCGCGTGCGTGAACAGCAAGCCGCCCCCGGAAACACGCGGGTGTGTCGTGTGCCGGCCCGATCTCCACAGATGTGGATAATGGGTGTGCGCAACCGGTGGACGGCATCGCGGCATCCACCGGTCGATTTGCCCTGCGCCCCGGCGAGTCGTACCCTTAATCGGTTGACTTATGCCTAACGGCAGAACCCCCTGTCTCCGGATGAAAGAACCCCGGTGACACCATTCCCGGAGTGATTCCATGAGCAAGCGCACTTTCCAGCCCAACAACCGTCGTCGCGCCAAGAAGCACGGCTTCCGCGCCCGCATGCGCACCCGCGCCGGCCGTGCCATCCTCTCGGCCCGCCGCGCGAAGGGCCGCAGCGAGCTCTCGGCGTAAGCCTTCGCCCGGACCCGCCGTGCTCGCCCGGCCGAATCGTCTGACCCGCGGTGTCGATTACCGCCAGGTGGTTCGGCGCGGCACGCGATGCGGCGGTCCGCGGCTGATCACCTCCGTGCTGCCCACAGCACGGGAGGGTGCGCCGCGGTTCGGGTTCATCATCAGCAAGCAGGTTGGAACCGCCGTGGTTCGGAACACCGTTCGCCGCCGTCTGAAAGCGGTGTGCGCGGAATTCCTCGAGGCGGTTCCCGAGGGCACGGATGTCGTCATCCGTGCCCTTCCGGCATCCGCCGACGCCGACTTCGCCGCGCTCCGCTCCGACGTGGCCCGCTGCATCAGCCGTCTCGTCGGCCCGGTGCCGGCATGAGCGCGCTCCCGTCCTATGCCTTCGGCACCGCGAAGTTCCATGCCGCGGATCTGCTGCGCAGCATCCTTGTCCTGCCGCGAAATGCCGTCCTCGCCTTGCTGGTCGTCTACCGCGCCGTCGTCTCCCCGCTGTACGGAGACGTGTGCAGGTATTACCCGTCCTGCTCGGCTTACGCTGTAGGTGCGGTTCAGCAGCATGGCGCTGTGTGGGGAGCGGTGCTCTCGGCGTGGCGCATCCTGCGGTGCAATCCGTGGAGCAAGGGCGGCGTCGACGACGTCCGTCCCCACGCTCACTTCCGATACGACCTGACTCCTCGCGGGTTCGTCGTACCCGCTCGAAAGGACTGAACAGTGGGTCTTGACCTTCTGCTCGCAAGCTCGACCAGCCAGCCGGCATCCGGCGGCGGTTTCGATCTGTTCGGCATGATCCTCTGGCCGCTGAAGTGGATGGTCGAGCTGATCCTCGTCGCCTGGCACTGGCTGCTGACGGTCGTCGGCCTGCCGGCGGCCGAGGGTGTGACCTGGGTGCTCGCGATCGTCGGTCTGGTGATCGTCGTCCGTGCCGCGGTCTTCCCGCTGTTCGTGAAGCAGATCAAGAGTCAGCGGAAGATGATGGAAATCGCTCCTGAACTGCGAAAAGTTCAGGAGAAGTACAAGGGCAAGCGAGACCAGCTCTCTCGTGAGGCGATGAGCCGCGAGACGATGGCGCTGTACAAGAAGCACGGCACGACGCCGATGTCGAGCTGCCTTCCGCTGCTGGTGCAGATGCCGATCTTCTTCTCGCTGTACAGCGTGCTGGTCGACGTGCAGAAGATCCGCGACAACCCGTCGTTCAGCGGTGTCGGGATGCTGAGCAACGAGCTCACCCAGCAGTTCTACGACGCGCGCCTGTTCGGCAGCGTCTCCCTTCACGAGACGCTGAGCGTCGCGTGGGAGGACCAGAACACCCTCGCGATCGTGATCATCGCCACGCTCGTGGTGCTCATGATCGTGTCGCAGTTCTTCACCCAGCTGCAGATCATCTCGAAGAACCTGTCGCCCGAGGCCAAGACCGGCCAGGCGTACCAGATGCAGAAGATCATGCTCTACGTGCTGCCGCTGGGCTTCATCTTCTCGGGTGTCTTCTTCCCGCTCGGTGTGGTTATCTACTGGTTCGTCTCGAACCTGTGGACCATGGGCCAGCAGTTCATGGTCATCCGCGAGATGCCGACGCCCGGCTCTGAGGCCGCGCGAGCTCGCGAGGAGCGTCTGGCTCGCAAGGGCAAGGCGATCAACGCCGAGGGCAAGGTCGTTCCGATGGCTGTGTACGAGGCGGAGCAGCAGCGCAAGCTCGAAGAGGTGGAGCGTGCCAAGGCTGAGATCCCGAAGCGAGAGCAGCCGATGAGCAAGAAGCGCGCGAAGAAGAAGGGGTCCAACTGATGGCCATTGAGGAACTGAAGGAGTCGGCAGACGCGACGGTCGAAGAGCTCGAGAAGGAGGGCGACTTCGCCGCCGACTTCCTCGAGGAGCTGCTCGACATCGCCGACATCGACGGCGACCTCAATCTCGACGTCCGTCAGGGGCGCGCCTATGTCTCGGTCGAGGCGGACGGTGGTTCGCTGCCGGTGCTGTCTGCCCCCGAGACCGTTCAGGCTCTTCAGGAGCTGACGCGTCTGGCCGTGCAGAATCAGACCGGAGCGTTCTCGCGCCTGATCCTCGACATCGGCGGTTCGCGCGACACACGTCGCCGCCAGCTCGAGGCACTGGTGGATGCCGCCGTCGCAAAGCTCGATGGGGGAGCAGGCCAGGCCTCGCTGCCCGCGATGTCCAGCTACGAGCGCAAGCTGGTGCACGACATCGTCTCTGAGCGAGGCCTCGTCTCGGAGTCCTATGGCGACGGTGCTGATCGCCACACGGTGATCTCCCGCCACTGATGTTTCACGTGAAACGCCCGGTCGTTGAGCGAGCGAAGCGAGACGAAACGCCCTTCGAGCAGGTCGAGTAGTCTCGGTCGTTGAGCGAGCGAAGCGAGACGAAACGTCCACCGCAACCCACCCACTCTTCAGAACCCCCGGAGCCCCACATGTCCGACGCGATCGTCGAATCAGAGCCCGCCGCTGCGGCGGAGCTCTTCGGTGACCGCATCGACCTTGCACGCCGGTTCACCGCGGCCCTCGCTGCCGGGGGAGAGTTGCGTGGCCTGATCGGGCCGCTCGAGCTTCCTCGTCTGTGGACGCGCCACATCCTGAACTCCGCGATCGTGGCTCCTCTGTTTCATGGCTCGGTTGCCGACATCGGCTCAGGTGCTGGCCTTCCCGGATTGGTTCTCGCGATCGCACGGCCCGATGTGCAGTGGACTCTCGTCGAGCCGATGGAGCGTCGCGTGACGTGGCTGACCGAGCAGAAGGATGCTCTCGGTCTGGACAATGTCGCGATCATGCGCGCTCGCGCCGAGGACGTGGGCCTGGAGTTCGATGTGGTGACGGCACGAGCTGTGAGTGCACTGCGGACTCTGATCCCGATCACCGCTCCGCTGGTGAAGGATGGCGGGGAACTGGTCTTCCTCAAGGGTCATAACGTGCCCGCCGAGATCGAAGCGGCGCAGAAGGTGCTGCGCAAGCACGAGGTGACCGAGGTCTCGGTCGAGGTGCTCGGCGAGAACGTCCTCGCCGACACGACCCGGGTCTTCCGCGCCCGCGTCCGCGCCTGTGACCCCGCCGGTCGTTGAGCGAGCGAAGCGAGACGAAACGTGGATGCGAGGGGGTAGGTGTATCTCCCTGCACATCTCGCTGTTTCACGTGAAACATCCACAGCAGCCGCCCCGCGCGGGGTATGGGCGTACACGATCGAGCTACCGTCCTCGCATGGGCTACGTCTACATCCTCCGCTGCTCCGACGGAACCTTCTACGTGGGCAGCACACGCGACCTGCACCGACGCCTTGAGACTCATGCTCAGGGGCTCGGCAGCAACTACACCTCGTGCCGGCTGCCGGTGGAGCTGGTGTGGTTCGACGAGTTCGAACGGATCGATGAGGCCTTCGGGCTGGAGAAGCGGATCCAGGGGTGGAGCCACGCGAAGCGTCTCGCGTTCATCGAGGGCGGTTTCGACGCGATCAAAGGGTGGAGTGCACGCGAGCGCAAGCTCCGCGCCACCCCTGGTCGTTGAGTGGTGCTTCAAGTTTGCGTGCGCCGCGTGGGGGCATTTCGTCTCGGCTTCGCCTCGCTCAATGACCGGCGCTGTTCCGGTCGTTGAGCGAGCGGAGCGAGACGAAACGCAGAATGTCGGTGTTTCACGTGAAACGTCTAGGACCCGGGGGAGGAGCTTGGGGCCCACCGCGAACGAAGGTGCGCGTCGGGCGGCATTTCGTCTCCTCGCTGCGCTCATCGCTCATGACCGGTTGGTCGTTGAGCGAGCGGAGCGAGACGAAACCTCGCACCATCGGTGTTTCACGTGAAACCTCGCCGCTCTCGTTCGGCGGATGGCTGGTCGATCGGAAGAGTGGGGCGGAGGGTCATTTCGACTCGGCTTCGCCTCGCTCAATGACCGGTGCTGTTCCGGTCGTTGAGCGAGCGGAGCGAGACGAAACGCAGAATGTCGGTGTTTCACGTGAAACGTCTAGGACCCGGGGGAGGAGCTTGGGGCCCACCGCGAACGAAGGTGCGCGTCGGGCGGCATTTCGTCTCCTCGCTGCGCTCATCGCTCATGACCGGTTGGTCGTTGAGCGGGCGGAGCGAGACGAAACGAGTGCGTGGGCCGTGGGGGCATTTCGTTTCGGCTTCGCCTCGCTCAATGACCGGGGGATGCCGGCTTCACCACGCTCGGTGAGCGGGGAAGAGGGGGTGCGTTTCGTCATGTCGGGGCGCGCGATTAGAGTGGTAGACGGTCCCGAAAGGAGTCGATGTTTCACGTGAAACCATCCGACAACGCATCGCCGAACGAAGATTTCGGGATGGATACCCCGCTTGCTCGGGAGCTCGCCGATCTCTCCACTCGTCGTAAGGCGCTTCGGGACATCGAAGTCTCTTTCTCTGGCGACACGCGGATCTTCACCATCTCCAACCAGAAAGGTGGCGTCGGCAAGACGACCACCGCGGTGAACCTCGCCTCCGCCCTCGCTGAGCTCGGTGCCAAGGTCCTCGTGATCGACCTAGACCCGCAGGGCAACGCGTCCACAGCGCTCAACGTCACGCATACCGCGGACACCCCGAGCGTCTATGACGTACTCATCGACGAGTTCCCCTTCGGCGACATCGTCCAGCCGAGCCCCGAGTCACCCAATCTCTTCTGCGCTCCGAGCACCATCCACCTCGCCGGTGCCGAGATCGAACTGGTCTCGCAGGTCGCCCGCGAGTTCCGGCTGCGTCGCGCCTTGGACACCTACCTCGCCGACAACCCGATGGACGTGGTCATCATCGACTGCCCGCCATCGCTCGGGCTGCTCACCATCAACGCCTTCACCGCGGCATCCGAGGTTCTCATCCCCATCCAGTGCGAGTACTACGCACTCGAGGGCCTCAGCCAGCTGCTCGGCAGCATCCAGATGATCCAGAAACACCTCAACCCGGAGCTCCGGCTCTCGACGATCCTGCTCACGATGTTCGATGCGCGCACGCGCCTCGCCCAGCAGGTCGCAGACGAGGTTCGCTCGCATTTCCCCGAACAGGTCCTCGACGCGGTGATCCCACGATCCGTCCGCGTCTCAGAGGCACCGAGCTTCGGACAGACCGTGATCGCCTACGACGGATCATCCGCAGGAGCGATCGCCTACCGTGAAGCCGCCGTCGAGATCGCCCGTCGGGCGCCGCAGGCAGCGCAGAAGAAGGAGAACTGATGGCCAAGCGAACTGGACTCGGGCGTGGAATCGGCGCACTCATCCCGACGACGGATCAGTCGGAGCGTCCGGTCGACGTGTTCTTCCCCGGAGCCACGAAGGTCAAGACGACCGATGTGACCCCCGCCGCCCCCGAGACGGGTGACGCGCAGGATGCTGTGGAGCTCACCGAAGTGCCCGGCATCCACCTCATTCAGCTCGACCCGAAACAGATCGTCCCGAATCCCCGTCAGCCGCGCACCCACTTCGACGAGGATCACCTCGCCGAACTCGTGCACAGCGTCCGTGAGTTCGGCGTGCTGCAGCCCGTCGTCGTCCGCAAGAACGCCGACGGCGACTACGAGCTCATCATGGGGGAGCGGCGTACCCGGGCGGCACGTGAGGCCGGTCTCACAGAGATCCCGGCGATTGTCCGCGACACGGCTGATGAGGACTTGCTGCGCGACGCGCTTCTGGAGAACCTGCACCGTTCCGAGCTGAATCCGCTCGAAGAGGCATCGGCCTACCAGCAGCTGCTCGAGGACTTCGGCATCACGCAGGAGGAACTCGCCACACGGATCGGTCGCTCGCGTCCGCAGATCAGCAACACGATCCGCCTTCTGCGGCTGCCGGTTCCCGTGCAGCAGCGCGTCGCGGCAGGTGTCCTCACCGCCGGTCACGCCCGTGCGATCCTCTCGGTCGAGGACGCGGAGCGGATGCAGCAGCTCGCCGACAAGGTCGTGAATGAGGACCTCTCGGTGCGAGCCACTGAGGCCGCCGCGAAGATGATGCCGGTCACCTCCGGTAAGACTGCGAAGCCGCAGCCCGGTGCTCGTCGCGCCTACCTCGACGAGGTTTCGGGCAAGCTCGGTGACCGGCTCAACACGCGCGTGCAGATCTCACTCGGTGCTCGAAAAGGCCAGGTCAAGATCGAGTTCGCCTCGATCCAAGATCTCAACCGGATTCTTGCCGAACTCGGTGAGGAAGCCTACGGATCGCGCTGAACTCCGACCGTTCACACGGGTCCGGGGACGTAGGCTGGAGGGATGACCGAATCCGTTCCGCGCCGAGCCAGCCTGGAGGTGCTGCGCGCCGAAGCCGCCGATGAACTGGCGGTGCTGGTGCAGGAACGGCTGCACGCCGGCGAGGACCCGTGGGACTTCATGGAGGAGCTGCCGAGCGTCGACGAGCTGGTGGTGTACCTGCTTCGGGCCGAGAACATCCTCGCGAACGACAGTGTTCGGCCGAACGCGGCACGGCACTATCGCGTGCTGCGTCAGATCGCGATCGAGTACCCGGAACTCACGACGACCGTGTGGGGGATGCTGGGGGAGAAGCGGCATCGCAGGTGGGATCCCACCATCGCTGACGCGTCCTGACCGGGGGCTGACGCTCTTCTACGAGCGAGACACCTGTGTGCTGCTGGAGCCCTTCGAGAGCCTCAGGGACCCAGCCAAGTAGACACCCTTGAACAAGTACGACCCTTCGACAGGCTCAGGGACCCAGCAACCGCCAGACCGCCACCAAGACCCACCGAAAAACGACGAAGCCCGCCGCCTGAGAGGCGACGGGCTTCGGGAAGCACGGGAATCAGCCGATGAACGCGGCGAGATCCTGCTCGAGAGCGAACTTCGGCTTTGCACCGATGATCGTCGTCTTGACCTCGCCGCCCTGGAACACCTTCATCGCGGGGATCGAGGTGATCTGGTACTTCATCGCGAGGTTGGGGTTCTCGTCGACGTTCAGCTTGAGGATCGTGATCTTGTCGGGGTGCTCGGACTGGATCTCATCGAGAACCGGCGCGACCATGCGACACGGTCCGCACCACGCGGCCCAGAAGTCGACGAGGACGGGGCCGTCGGCCTGGAGCACGTCCTGCTCCCAGGTCGCCTCGGTGGTTGCCTTGGCAGTCATGGAATCTCTCTCTCAATCAGTAAGTGCGGCTCGGTGTCACCCGGTGAAACACCGGGCACGGGCAAACTGTTCCCGGCGGTCAGCCGACGATGATCTCGGCGGCCTCAGCGGCCGGCACCTCGACGGAGGCGTCTTCGAGTGATGCCAGGAAGTGCTCCACGTCGAGAGCGGCGACGACACCGGATCCGGCGGCGGTGGCGGCCTGACGGTAGGTGGGGTCGATCACGTCACCGGCGGCGAAGATGCCGGGCACCGAGGTGCGCGACGAGCGGCCGTCGACCCAGATCGTGCCCTCGGGGGTCAGGTCGAGTTTGTCGTGCACGAGGTGCGTGCGCGGGTCGTTGCCGATCGCGACGAACACGCCCTGCACGTCGAGTTCACGGGTCGAGTCGTCGACGACCGAGCGCAGGCGCACGCCGGTGGTCTCGAACTCGCCGAGGATCTCTTCGACCTCGCTGTTCCACACGAACTCGATCTTCTCGTTCGCGAACGCCCGCTCCTGCATGATCTTCGAGGCGCGCAGTGAGTCCTTGCGGTGGATCACGTACACCTTCGAGGCGAAGCGGGTGAGGAAGGTCGCCTCTTCCATGGCCGAGTCGCCGCCGCCGACCACGGCGATCGTCTTCTCACGGAAGAAGAAGCCGTCGCAGGTGGCGCACCACGAGACGCCGTGACCGGACAGGCGCTCTTCGCCCTCGATGCCGAGCTTGCGGTACGCCGAGCCGGTCGCGTAGATGATCGTGTGCGCCTCGTGCACGGCACCGGTTCCGAGGGTGACCTTCTTGACCGGGCCGTCGACATCGAGTTCGACGACATCGTCGTACAGGACCTCAGTGCCGAACTTCTCGGCCTGCTCCTGCATCTTGACCATGAGGTCGGGACCCTGGATGCCCTCCGGGAAGCCCGGGAAGTTCTCGACATCGGTCGTCTTGGTCAGCTCGCCGCCGACCTCGACCGAGCTGGCGACCAGCAGCGGATTCAGGTTGGCGCGCGCGGCATAGATGGCAGCGCTGAATCCGGCCGGACCCGAACCGATGATGATGACCTGACGCATGTGCTCTCCTCTGTCGGCGGGCGCGTCACAGGACGCGAGAAACCCGCCACGACTGCTTCAACCCATGGTAACCGCGCCACATTCCCCCGGGCTGTGCATCGCGGGCGCGCGACGGCATCCCACCACGGCATCCGGATCTCGAGGACGTCCCGACGCCCCGGAAACCGAAGAGAGTGGATGCCGTAACGGCATCCGGCACGCTCAGCGCCGCCCGGCGAACCTCTTCACGAGCCCCGAGACGACGCTCAGCTCGGGCGCGCGCAGGATGAACAGCACCGCGAGGTAGACGACCACCGTCACACCTCCGACGACGCCGGTGCCGACGGCACCGAGCAGGCGTCCGGTCATCCCCTCGGATGCGACGGCCCAGCCGTCCGTGCCGCCGAGGAGCAGGTACGTGCCCCAGCCGGCGAGGCCGGCGGGGATGGCTGCGAGGGCGAAGCGTCCCAGTGACAGCAGAATCCGCGGGAACTCGAGTCCGTCCAGGCGCCGGCGCAGCAGCACCAGCGCGATGATCGTCTGCACCAGGCCTGCCAGAGACTGCCCGAGTGCGACGGCGGCCGCGAGCTGGCTGAGCGGCACGAACAGGGGCGCGACGAGCGCGGAGATCACGATCAGCGAGCACTGCACAATGGTGAACCAGAACGGCGTGCGGGTGTCGCCGTAGGCGTAGAACGTGCGCTGCACGATGAACAGCACCGACAGCGGCAGCAGGCCGACGAGGTAGCAGATCAGCACGGGCGCCGCCTGCACCGCATCGCTCCCGTCGTCGGTGAAGATGCGAGTGGCGGGCACGGATGCCACGGCCAGCGCCACCGTCGAGACGACGATGAACAGGCTGATCGCACGGATGCTGCGGGCGACGTCACCGCGCACCTCGTCGTGTCTGCCCTCGGCGGTGTGCTCGGCGATCTGCGTGAAGTAGGGCGTCCCGATCGACACAGCGAAGATCGAGTACGGGAGCATGAACACCAGCCAGGCGGCCATCATGATGGTGCCTGCGGGGTGATCGCCTGAGGCCTGCGAGACGATGTTCGACTGCGCGAGTCCCGCGAGCTGACCGGCGATGACCATCATGAAGGTCCAGCCGGCGAGCTTGCCGACATCACCCAGGCCCACGCCCTTCCAGCGGAAGTCGGGCCGCAGGTGCAGCCCGGTGCGCCTCCACGCCAGCAGCAGCAGGGCAGCCTGCACGGCGATGCCGAGGGTGGCGGTGCCACCCATCACGGCGATCATCGTGGGATCCCACATCTCGACACGATTGCGGTTGTCGCCGAACAGCAGCATGAACAGGATGAAGCCGATGATCGAGATGACGTTGTTCGCGATCGGCGCCCAGGTGTACGGCCCGAAGACGCGCTTGGCGTTCAGCGTCTCGCCGATGAGCGCGTAGAGCCCGTAGAAGAAGATCTGCGGCAGGCACCAGTACGCGAAGGCCGTGCCGAGCGCCAGCTGGTCGGGGGTGAACTGGCTGGAGTAGATGAACACCAGCCACGGCGCGAGTGCCATGGCCAGGCCCGTCGCCGCGAGGAACACCACCGTGCCGAGCGTGAACAGCTTCGAGATGAACGCCTGCCCGCCGTCCTTGTGACTGGCGGACTTCACGATCTGCGGGATGATCACGGCGGTGAGCACACCGGTCTGGATGATCGTGAAGACGTTGTTGGGCAGCTGATTCGCGGTGCTGAAGGCGTCACTGGCGCGCCCGAGCGATCCGATCGCCGCCAGCAGCACGATCGTGCGGATCAGTCCGGTGATGCGCGAGACCAGGGTCCCCGCACCGAGGACCGCACTCGCCCGTCCCAGACCGCTCATCGTTTCCCTTCGCCGGCCCCGGGGCCGGGTTCCGTCGCCGTATCGGATGCCGCCTCGGCGCCGGATGCCGTCGCCGCAGACTCTGCCGACCCCGCCACAGCATCCGCCCCGGCATCCCCAGCCACAGCGTCAGCATCCGCCGCACTCTGGCGCCGACGGCGCACCGTCCGGATGAGACCGAACACGAACAGCAGCGCGATGATCCCGGCGAGGATGCCGATGCCGATGCCCTCCCAGTCGGCGCGGAGCGTCACATCCGCGGCGGCGGGCTGCCCGATCGGCACGCCGGTCGGGCTGGTGAGCCGGAAGTCGACCTCGACCTCACCGCTGGCCACTCGGGCCTCGATGGGCACGTCGACGCGCGTGCTGCTGGCGGCGAGGGCCTCGACCTCGGTGACCGGCTTGATGTCCAGGCGCGGGTCGGAGGGGTCGCTGTGCAGCAGCACCCGCACCGTCCACGGCAGGTCATTGCGGATCCACACCGGCAGCGGGGCCGCCGAGGTGATCAGCTGCACCGGTTTCGGGCGCTGGATGCTGACCGAGCCGAGCAGGTCCTGTACATGGGCGGTGCGGGCTGCGGCATCCGCCGCGAAGGTCTCGTCGTCGACGCCGACTGCGATCGTGCGCAGCAGACGGATGCGCTCAGGGGCGAGCATGAGCGCCGGCACGTCGAGCACGGTCGAGAACGCCCGCAGGCGCTCCTCGCCGGCGAGCATGGCGGTCAGCGCGTTGGCGCGGGTGGCGTCGGCCTCACCAGTGAGGGTGGCGGATGCCGGCGGCGTCGCCCGCAGTGCCGCCAGCCCGACGGTCGGCGAGGCGAACGTGCTCAGCAGCGAGCGCAGCGCGACGGGGGAGCGGGTCTCGGAGCGGTCGAGGCCCACGAGCACGGGATCCGACTTCTCGGCGGCGAAGAAGAGATGCCCCGCGGCCGCCGCGAGCTCACGCCCGATCGCGGGCAGCTCAGTCAGTTCCGCGGCGGCGGACAGGCGGGCGGATGCCGCGGCATCCGTGACCAGCACGCTGGAGTCGCCGACCGCGGAATGCGGTCCGGCGGCGGCATCCAGTGAGGTCGAGGGGAGGATCGTCGTCGCAGGCTGGCCCAGGTACGTGTCGAAGACGGTCAGGTCGCCGCCGGTGACGTCGGCGCGGGGCCAGAGGATGTCGGTTCGTGCGCCCGAGATCGCCGCGAGGGCGGTGTTGTCGGGCAGCTCCGGTTCGGCGGATGCTGTCGGCGACGCCGCCGGGGTGGGCCCGGGCGTGCTCGCCGGGAAGTCGTCGGGCTGCAGCAGTGGGCCGAGGTCGAGCGGTCCGAGCATGGCGGGCAGCTTCGCGTGCACCTGCGTCGTCGGGTCGGCGTCGGCGAACTGCAGGGTGAAGATGTCGTTCGGCAGCCGCTCCAGCCGGTCGAGCCAGTCGATCGCGGTCTGCGGCGCGCGCGTGCCGAGCAGGCGGATGGCGGTCGGGATCGCCGGGTCGACGGCGAGCACGGCGGCAGTGCCGGTGACCGCGTCGAGCTGGCCGGTGAGGGCGCCGTCCTGCGCGGTGAGCTCGGTGAGTTCCTGGGCGGTCAGCAGCGAGCCGTCGGCCGGCGTGGCGGTGATGGGCACGAGCACAGCGACCGTGCGCTCGCCCGGGGCGGCGACGACGGCGACGGTGGTCGCGGTGAGGCTCGTCGTGGTCGTGTCGTCGAGGGCGGCGCCGCTGAGGCGGGCGCGCACCGCGTAGACGCCCGGCTGCGCGATGCCCAGGTCGACGGCATCCACCACGGTGCTGATCTGTGCCGCCTCACCGGCCGCCACCTCGGGCGTCGCCTCGGTGGCGACCGTGGAGAAGGCGCCGGATGCCGTGCCGATGTCGAGCCAGGTGTCGACGGCGCTGCCGTCGGTGAGCGGGGTGGGGTTGACCTCGAGCGAGACGGCCGCGGCGCCGAGGGCGCTGTCGGTGTCGTTGGTGAGGGTGATCGTGCTCACCAGCGGCCCGCCGGGCTCGATCGTCGCACCCGCTCCGGTGGAGACCGCGAGCCCGACGGTGCCCTCTGCGGCCTCGGCCTCGCCGTCGCCGGTCTCGGCGGCGGCAGGGGCCGCGCCTCCCAGCGCGATGGTGCCGACGACGAGCAGCGCGGCGAGCCGGCTCAGCAGCCGTCGCGCGCGCGGGCGGTGGCCGTCGCGGGGGGATTTCGCAGTCATAGTCGACGTCGGCGGTGCCGGGGATCCGGGCATCGTCGACGCCCCCGATTCTAGGCCGCGGGGCACGGTGAACCCTGAAGGCGCGTAAAGTGACGCCGTGCCGGATCGTGACCATCCCCGCCCCGACCTCTCCCTCGCGAGGGCGCTCGCCGCCGACCTGGATGCCGCGGACTTCCGTTCCGATCCGCTGCGGCGGCTGTGGGGGGAGGAGGCCGACGACGCGCTCGGGCGCGGACTGCGCGAGCCGATCCTGCGGGCGATCGCCGGTCGCCGTGATGCGCTGCCGACGCTCGGACGGCTCCTCGTGCTCGGGATGCCGCAGCCGCAGGATGCTGTGCAGCACGCCCTGCCTCGACTGGGCGTCGACGGTCTCGTCGCGCTCGGCCTCGCGCGGGTGGAGCACGGTGAGGTGGCGCCGCAGGCGATCATCCGTCCGCAGTCGTTCGTGGATGCCGATGGGGTCGGCGAGTGGTGGATCGCCAGCGACCTGGATGAGATCGCGCTGGGCGGATCCCTTCCTGCCGACCATGTGCTCGGGGTCGGCGGTGCCTCACGGACGCTCGCCGAGCTCGTGATCCCTGTTCCGGTCGAGCGCGCGCTGGATCTGGGCACCGGATGCGGCATCCAGGCCCTGCTCGTCTCGCGCCACGCCCGCGTCGTCATAGCCACCGACATCTCGGACCGCGCTCTCGCCTATGCGGAGCTGAACGCGCACCTCAACGGCGTGCACAACATCGAGTTCCGTGCCGGCAGCCTGTTCGAACCCGTCGCCGGCGAGGCGTTCGACCTGATCGTCTCGAACCCGCCGTTCGTGATCACCCCGCGCGCCACCGGGGTTCCGGAGTACGAATACCGTGACGGCGGCCTGATCGGGGATGCGCTGGTCGAGAGCGTGCTGAGCGCGGCGCCCGACCACCTCACCCCGGGCGGGGTTGCGCAGCTGCTGGGCAACTGGGAGTCCCGCGACGGCGAGCCGGGCATGGAGCGCGTGCGCTCATGGGTGGCCGACGACCTGGACGTGTGGGTGATCCAGCGCGAGGAGCTCAGCCCGCTGGCGTACGCCGAGCTGTGGATCCGCGATGGCGGGACGCTGCCGAGGGATGCCGGGTTCTCGCGCCTGCTGTCGGCCTGGCTCGACGACTTCACCGCCCGCGGCGTGACCGCGATCGGTTTCGGCTACATCCTCCTCCGCCGCCCCGCCTCCGCCTGGGTCCCTGAGGCTCTCGAAGGGCCCGACCCCGCCTGGGTCCCTGAGGCTCTCGAAGGGCCCCAGCCCACCTGGGTCCCTGAGCCTGTCGAAGGGCCGGAGCCCCACCACACACCCACCCGGCTCCGCCGCTTCGAGACGCTCACGCAGCCGGTGTCCGATCTCGGCCGCGCCCTCGGCGCGGGCCTGGCCGCGCATGATGCTCTCGCCGACGGCATCCCGGAGCGTCTCACCGTCGCACCCGACGTGACCGAGGCGCGCCACCACATGCCGGGCAGTGAGCATCCGAGTGTGATCGAGCTGCGGCAGGGTGGCGGCTTCGCCCGCACGATCAGCGTCGACTCCGCTCTGGCGGGTTTCGTCGGAGCGTGCGACGGCGAGCTGACGGTCGTGCAGATCGTCTCGGCCCTGTCCGACCTGTTCGAGGTGCCGCTGGATGACCTCTGGGCCGACCTCGAGCCGCGCATCCGCCGGCTGATCGAGGACGGGCTGCTGCTCCCGACATCCTGAGCGCGGAATAGCATCCGGCATCCATTCGTTCGAATGCAGCATGAAGGCTTTCGGATTCCTCTCGTTCGGGCACTACGCCGACGTCCCGGGTTCGCTCACGCGCACGGCCGGCGACATGCTCAAGCAGACCATCGAACTGGCCGAGGGGGCCGATGAGATCGGAGTGAACGGTGCGTATGTGCGCGTTCACCACTGGGCGCGGCAGGCGGCGTCGCCCATCCCGCTGCTGACGGCGATGGCCGCACGCACGAAGCGCATCGAGGTCGGCACGGGCGTGATCGACATGCGCTACGAGAACCCGTTCCAGTTCGCCGAGGAGGCGGCCGCCCTCGACCTCATCGCCGACGGGCGCATCGCCCTCGGTGTCAGCCGTGGGTCACCCGAGACCGCGCTGCGCGGTTACGAGACCTTCGGGTTCCACGACGGCGAGGACACCGAGCGCGGCAGCGTGATGGCCCGGGAGAAGTTCGACCTGTTCCTGCGCATCATCGACGGGGAGCGCATCGCCCCGGGTGACCCGCGGATGGTCGGTGCCGGGCAGTACCTGGCCATCGAGCCGCAGTCGCCCACCCTGCGCGATCACATCTGGTGGGGCTCCGGATCCCGCGCCACCGCCGAGACCACCGGGCGGATGGGCCTGAACATGATGAGCTCGACGCTCGTCACCGAGGCGACCGGGCAGCCGTTCCACGAGCTGCAGCGCGAGCAGATCGACCTGTTCCGCGCTGCTTACAAGGAGGCCGGTCACACCGGCGCACCGCGCGTCTCGGTCAGCCGCAGCGTGTTCCCGCTGGTCAGCGACCGCGACCGGGCCTACTTCGGCCTGCGCTCGGCGGAGAACGGCGACCAGATCGGCATCATCGACGGCTACCGCTCCACCTTCGGCAAGACGTACGCCGCCGAGCCGGATGTGCTCATCGAGCAGCTGCGCGCCGACGAGGCGGTCATGGCCGCCGACACGCTCATGCTGACCATCCCGAACCAGCTCGGCCCGGAGTACAACCTGCACGTGCTGCAGGCCTTCGCCGAGCACGTCGCTCCCGCTCTGGGCTGGAAGCCGAACACCGAGGGCCCCGTGCAGGGCGACCCCGTCGCCTGACCCGCGTCGCGCCCCGCGTCGCCCGCACCGCGTCGCTCGACCGGTCCGCACCCCCGAAACACCCGCGAGAAACCACATTCGCCGCGAGAAACCACGCCTGAGCGTGTGTCTCATGCGGAATGTGGTTTCTCAGAGGCGGCGGATGACCCGCTCAGACCCCGGTGCGGCCCCGCACGGGGCTCAGCCGGTCCACGAGGAACCCGGCGAGCACGCCGGCGGCGGCGATCACGACGGCGATCGCCAGGGTCCACGGCGAGCCGAGCAGCGCTCCCGACACGGGTTCGATGCCGAAGGCGAGGCGGCGCACGAGTACGACGCCGAACGAGCCCACGACCCAGGCGATCGCGACGATCACGGCCGTGGCGGTGATGCGGCCGCCGAGCGTGCGGCGCCTGCTCCTGCCGAACGAGGCGGCGTACTCGGCGGGTGCGCCGAACTCCCTCTCGAGGTCCGCGTCATCGGTGCCGTGCGCCTGCACCTCGCGCAGGATCTCGGCGATCTCGGTCTCGTCGCGCCCGCGCAGCCGCAGCTCGAAGGTCAGATCCTGTTCGTAGCTCATCGTCCTTCTCCGTTGATGATCGCGCCCATCCGCGCCCATTCGCGTCTCGCGGCCGACAGCTCGGCCAGCCCGGCGTCGGTGATCGAGAACTCCTTGCGCCCGGGTCCGCTCTCCTCGTGCAGCCATTCGTGGTGCACGAGCCCGCGTTCCTCGAGGCGGCGCAGCAGCGGATACAGCGTGCCGCCCTGGATGCGCTCGAACCCCTGCTCGCGCAGACGTTCGATCAGCGCATAGCCGTGCCCGGGTGCGACGGCGAGCAGCGACAGCACGGCGAGGGGAAGGCCCGCCCTGTCGATCTCGGCTCTCGATCCGCTCGTCACACCTAGATAGTCACACTACTTAGGTAGGGATGCAAACTCCTCGCACCTCTCCCGACCCCGCATCGCCCGCGAGAAACCACATTCGTCGTGAGAAACCACGTCTGAGCGGGTTTTTCATGCGGAATGTGGTTTCTCGGGGGAGCCGGCGGCGGCGAGGGCGGCGGCGGCCTCGGCGTCGGGGTCGGGACGCGTGGCGACCAGGCGCAGGATCGGGCCGAGCGCCGCGCGCACCGACAGCATCCGCATCACCGTCTCGCGCAGCCAGGCGACGACCCGCCCGCGCCGGAACATCAGCTTCGCCAGCATCCGCGAGTTCGACTGCGCGGCCTCGACACGGGGCCGCTCGACCCGCTCCCACGCGGCGAGCACCGCGGGCAGCGTCGCCCGGTCGGCGCGGGCGAGCATCCGCCCCAGCATCCACGCCGATTCGATGGCCATCCCCGCGCCGATCCCCGCGGTCGGCAGGAAACCCGCGGCCGCATCGCCGAGCAGGATGCCGTGCGGCAGCACCCACGACGCCACCCGTGCGTCGTCGAGCCGCCACAGGTACGGATCGGGGTCGGCGGCCACGGCGTCGAGGGATGCCGACAGGCGCGGCCCGAGCTCGTCGACACGGGCGCGCACGGATGCCGCGAACGCGGCGGGCCCGACCTCGAGGTCGGCATCCGGCCCACCCAGGAACACTCCGAGCCTGTCCTTCACGGGGTACATGCCGAGGAAGAAGCCGTCGCCCCACAGCTCCTCACCCAGCGCCGGGTCGCCGCTGTCGTCGGCCCACGCCACCCAGCCCGACCAGCCGGTCTCGACGACTTCGGGCGTTCCGGCGCCGAGCACGGCACGCAGACGCGAGCGGATGCCGTCGGCGCCGACGACGAGATCGAATGCGGCCTGGGCCACCCCGGCGCCGTCCCTATCGACGAAGCGCACCCCGCTCGCATCGGACCGGTCGATCGACAGGCCGAAGGTCACCGGGCATCCGCCGGCGGTGAGTACCTCGATGAGGGCTCCGCGCGAGATCCCGTTGTAGTCGCCGTACACGTTCAGCAGCTCGCCGAGCGGATCCGTGCGCAGCACGCGACCACGATGCGAGCGGAACGAGTACCTCGCCATCGGCGTGCCGGCCGCATGGTACTGCTCGTGGATGCCGAGGTCGACGAACGCCTGATCGACGGTGGGCATGAGCGCGAGCATGTAGCCGGGGTGCTCCATGGCCGGCATCCGGTCGATGAGCACCGGGTGCAGACCGGCGCGTCGCAGCAGCTGCGCGAGGGTGATGCCGGCGATGCCGGCGCCCACGATGAGCACGCGCAGCCGGTCGTCCCGCTGCGCGGCGAGCTGGTCGGCGAGGGATGTGTCGGTGAGCATGATCCTCCTCTGGACCACCTGGTCCAGAATGAACCCTACGCCCGACTGGACCACTCGGTCCAGTAGCCTGGACGCATGACCGAGCTCACCGGAACGCATCGCGACTCCCTCATCGAGGCGACCGTGGCCGAGTTCGCTGACGCCGGCTACGAGGGCGCCTCGCTGAACCGCATCATCCGCGCCGCCGGCATCAGCAAGAGCTCGTTCTATCACGCCGCAGGGTCGAAGGCCGAGCTGTTCGACGCGGTTGTCGAGACGCTCATCGGCGACGTGCGGGCGCGGTGGACGGCACCGGCGCCCGCCTCGTTCGAGGGCGACGACTTCTGGCCGGCCGTCGACCGCGTGCTCGGCGAGCTGGCGACGCTGACCGCGCAGAACCGCGCCCTCGGCCTGCTCGGGCGCATCTTCTACCTGCCCGCCACCGGCGCCGCCGACGCCCGCACCGCCCTGCTCGACAGCGTGCGCGGCTGGGTGCGCGAGGTGCTGAGCGTCGGCGCCGCGAGCGGCGCCGTGCGCGACGACCTTCCCGTCGACGCCCTCGCCGCCGCGACGTTCGGGATGCTGCGGGGCCTTGACGAGTGGGCGCTCAGCACAGAGACGTCCGAGGACCCGGATGCCGCCGGCGCGGCATCCGCCCCCGGCATCCTGCTGCGCGCGATGCTGCAGCCCGCGCCGCACCCCTGACAGCCCCTCCGGCCGCAACGCGGCCGCTCAACTCAGAATCACCACCACCGGATGCCGTCGCACACGCCCGGGCCGCGGCATCCGCCCCGGTAACCTGGAACCCATGCTCAACATGGCCGAGGGCCTCGCCCGACTCGGCGCGCTCGCCGCGGAACCCGTCGTCGCGACGCTCGCCGACGCCTTCGCCGCGGCCGGCTTCGATCTCGCCCTCGTGGGCGGCCCCGTCCGCGATGCCCTGCTGGGCCGGACGACCAACGACCTCGACTTCACCACGAACGCCGAGCCCGACGACATCCTCGCGATCGTCAAGCCGATCGCCACCGCGCACTGGGACATCGGCCGCGCCTTCGGCACGATCGGCGCCCGTGTGCAGGGCGAGCAGGTGGAGATCACCACCTACCGTGCCGACAGCTACGACGGCGTCACCCGCAAGCCCGTCGTCGAATTCGGCGACAGCATCGACGGCGACCTGCTGCGCCGCGACTTCACCGTCAATGCCATGGCGCTGCAGGTGCCCGCCGTGAAGCTGATCGACCCCACCGGCGGGGTCGAAGACCTCGTCGCGGGGCGCCTGCGCACCCCGATCGACCCGGCCGTCAGCTTCGGCGACGATCCGCTGCGGATGCTGCGCGCGGCACGGTTCAGCGCCCAGCTCGGCTTCGACATCGACCCCGACACCCTCGCGGCGATCGAGAAGCTGCGCGAGACGCTGAAGATCGTCAGCCCCGAGCGGGTGCAGGGCGAGATCGTGCGCCTGATGGGCACGCCCGATCCGGTCCGCGGCATCCGCGTGCTGGTCGACACCGGCCTGATCGAGGAGTTCCTGCCCGAGGTCAGTGCGCTGCGCCTCGAGGTCGACGAGCACCACCACCACAAGGACGTCTACGAGCACTCGCTCACCGTGGTCCGCCAGGCGATCGAGCTCGAGCAGACCCGCAACCCCGGCGCCGCGCCCGACGTGCCGCTGCGCCTGGCCGCCCTGCTGCACGACATCGGCAAACCCCGCACGCGCAAGCTCGAGCAGGGTGGTGGGGTGTCGTTCCACCACCACGACGTGGTCGGCGCGCGCATGGTGCGCAAGCGCCTGCAGGCCCTGCGCTTCGACGGCGAGACGACCGACGTCGTGGCGAAGCTCGTCGAGCTGCACCTGCGGTTCTTCGGCTATGCCGAGGGCGCCTGGACCGACAGTGCTGTGCGCCGCTACGTGCGCGACGCCGGTGACGTCGTCGAGCGCCTGCACATCCTCGTCCGAGCGGACGTGACCACGCGCAACAGGCGCAAGGCCGCCCGGCTCGCGTCCGCCTACGACGACATCGAGCGGCGCATCGCCGAGCTGCGCGAGCAGGAGGAGCTCGACAGCATCCGTCCCGAACTCGACGGCAACCGCATCCAGGAGATCCTCGGCATCCCACCAGGGCGCGAGGTCGGCGAGGCCTACCGGTTCCTGCTCGACCTGCGCCTCGACGAGGGTGTGATCGGAGCGGATGCCGCCGAGCAGCGGCTGCGCGAATGGTGGGCGCAGTCCCGCTGAATCGCCGTTGCGGCGGGCTCACACGGCCCCTGAGATCGGTTGCGGTCGGGTCACGATGCGCGGGCAGGGTTTGAGCGTCTCGCGATCACAGGCCTAGATTGGGGCCGGACCGTCTCCACCCGAGACGGTGTTCCGATCCACACAGGGGCAGGAAATTTCAATGAAGAACACCAGGGGCCGACTCGGCCTTGCCATCGGAGCGCTCGGCATCTCGGCGCTCGTCCTCTCCGGCTGCGCCACCAGCACGGCGGAACAGGGCGGGGGCGACGACGACTCCGGCGGAGAGATCATCGTCGGAACCACCGACAAGATCACCTCGATCGATCCGGCCGGCTCGTACGACAACGGCTCGTTCGCCGTGATGAACCAGATCTACCCGTTCCTGATGAACAGCGTGTACGGCACCGCCGAGGTCACGCCCGACATCGCCGAGTCGGCCGAGTTCACCTCGCCGACCGAGTACACCGTCAAGCTGAAGCCGGGCCTGACCTTCGCCAACGGCAACGAGCTCACCTCGAGCGATGTGAAGTTCTCGTTCGACCGGATGGTCAAGATCGCCGACCCCAACGGCCCGTCGTCGCTGCTCGGCAACCTCGCCTCGGTCGAGGCACCCGATGACACCACCGTCGTGTTCACGCTGAAGAACGGCGACGACCAGATCTTCCCGCTGATCCTCTCCAGCCCCGCCGGCCCGATCATCGACGAGGACGTCTTCTCGGCCGACGCCGTCACGCCCGACGACGAGATCATCGCGGGCGAGCCCTTCGCCGGTCAGTACACGATCACCAGCTACACGACCAACGAGCTCGTCGCCTACGCACCGTTCGACGGCTACCAGGGCAACCTCGGCGCCGCCGAGAACGACGGCGTGCAGGTGAAGTACTACGCCGACGCCTCGAACCTGAAGCTCGCGATCGGCAACGGCGACATCGACGTGGCGTACCGCAGCCTGTCGGCCACCGACGTCGAAGACCTCAAGGGCAACGACGACGTCAAGGTCGTCGACGGCCCCGGTGGCGAGATCCGCTACCTCGTCTTCAACTTCAACACCATGCCGTTCGGTGCGACCACGCCCGAGGCCGACCCGGCCAAGGCGCTGGCCGTCCGTCAGGCCATGGCCGACCTCATCGACCGCGACGCGGTCGCGAAGGACGTCTACAAGGACACCTTCGCCCCGCTGTACTCGTTCGTCCCCGAGGGGATGCCAGGTGCGACCCAGCCGCTGAAGGAGCTCTACGGCGACGGCAACGGCGGACCGGACGTCGACAAGGCGACCCAGCGTCTTGCGGATGCCGGTGTGCAGACGCCGGTGACCATCAACCTGCAGTACAACGGCGACCACTACGGACCCTCGTCGGGTGACGAGTACGCGGCGTACAAGACGCAGCTCGAAGAGGGCGGCCTGTTCACCGTCAACCTGCAGCAGACCGAGTGGGTGCAGTACTCCAAGGACCGCACCGCCGACGTCTACCCGGTGTACCAGCTGGGCTGGTTCCCGGACTACTCGGATGCCGACAACTACCTGTCGCCGTTCTTCGTGAAGGACAACTTCATCGTCAACCACTACGACAACCCGGCGGTGAACGACCTCATCGTCAAGTCGCAGACCGAGACCGACGCCGACACCCGCATGGACATGCTCGGCGAGATCCAGGAGATGGTCGCCGGTGACCTGTCGACCCTGCCCATCCTGCAGGGCAAGCAGGTCGCCATCGTCGGCAAGGACGTGAACGGGGCGACGCTCGACGCGTCGTTCAAGTTCCGCTTCGGGCCGCTGACCAAGTGACGCACGACTGACACGGAGACCCTGGGGCGCTGAATCTGACTCGACGCGCCCCAGGGTCTCCGTCTCTTCCGCTGTGCCCTTCGCCACCTCTGCGAAGCGTCCGAACGCGCCACAAGCGCAGTACCCGAGCAGTAAGGTTCCACCATGTCGGCCGATGTCGCCACACCAGTCATCGAGGCGCGCAGTCCCTCCAAAGGGGGAGGGCTCTGGCGCTACATCCTGATCAGACTCGTGCTGATCATCCCCACCGTCTTCATCCTCGTCACCACGGTCTTCTTCCTGATGCGGATCACCGGAGACCCGATCACCGCGGCCCTCGGCGGCCGCCTCCCACCGGATCAACTCGCCCAGCGCGTGCACGACGCCGGCTACGACCGGCCGCTGATCGTGCAGTACTTCGAATACCTCGGCGGCGTGTTCCGCGGTGACTTCGGCACCACGATCACCGACCGCCGCCCTGTGATCGAGATCCTGCTGCAGTACGGCTCGGCCACCCTCGAGCTGGCGATCTACGCCCTCATCGTGGCCCTGCTGATCAGCATCCCGCTCGGTCTGGTCGCGGCGTACCGCCGTGACCGCTGGCAGGATGCCGTGCTGCGCGTCATGGCGATCCTCGCCTACGCGACGCCGATCTTCTTCGCCGGCCTGCTGCTCAAACTCGTCTTCTCGGTGTGGCTGGACTGGCTGCCCGTCTCGGGCCGGGGCAGCACCCGCACCGAGCTGCTGATGGCCGGTGTCGACACCCCGACCGGCATCTACCTGCTCGATGCGATCCGCCTGGGCAACTCCGCCGCGATCGGCGATGTGCTGCAGCACGCCATCCTGCCCGCCATCGCGCTGGGCCTGCTGACCGCCGGAGTGTTCCTGCGGCTGATCCGCACGAACGTCATCGGCACCCTGGGGCAGCAGTACGTCACCTCGGGTCGCTCCCGCGGGGTCAGCGAGTACCGCCTGATCACCAAGCACGCCTACCGGCCCGCGCTCATCCCGATCATCACCGTGATGGGCATGCAGATCGCCCTGCTGCTGGCAGGCGCCGTGCTCACCGAGACGACCTTCGAATGGAAGGGCATCGGCTTCATGCTCGCCGAGTACCTGAAGGCGCGCGACTTCGTCGCCGTGCAGGGAATCGTGGTGATGATCGCCGTCGTCGTCGCCGTGACGAACTTCATCGTCGACATCGTCGCCGCGTTCATCGACCCGAGGGTGAGGTACTGACATGACCTGGACTCCGGAGACCCGCGAGGACATGCCCACCCCGAAGACCGAGGCGCTCGCCGCCGTGCCGCCGCGCAAGCGGCACTGGAGCGAGCGGGTACCGGTCGTCTCGCAGCTGCGGCAGAGCGTCGGGCTGCAGCGCGGGATGCTGATCACGGGCCTGGTCATCACGGCCGTGTTCGTCATCGTCGCGCTCATCGCCCCGCTGATCGCGCCCTACTCCTGGGCGCAGCAGACCGCCGACGGCGCCTCGTTCGGCACCCGGCAGGCACCCAACGCCACGAACCTGCTCGGCACGACCGTGTCGGGCTTCGACGTGCTGTCGAGGGTGATCTGGGGAGCGCAGACCGCGCTGCTGGTCATCATCGCCGCGATCGCCTGCTCGATCTTCATCGGCATCGCGCTCGGCCTGCTCTCGGGCTACTTCGGCGGCTGGCTCGACCGGGTGCTCGTCGTGGTCGCCGACGCGATCTACGCCTTCCCGTCGCTGCTGCTCGCGATCGTCATGTCGATCGTCATCAGCCGCGGGCAGTCCACGCTGCTGGGCGGCATCATGGCCACCGCGATCGCCATCACGGTGGTGTTCGTGCCGCAGTACTTCCGGGTGGTGCGCTCCGAGGTCGTGCGCGTGCGCGCCGAACCGTTCGTCGACTCGGCCAAGGTGATCGGGGTGCCCACGCACCGCATCCTGCTGCGTCACGTGCTGCGCAACTCGACGCGCTCGCTGCCGGTGATCATCACCCTGAACGCCTCCGAGGCGCTGCTGACCCTCGCGGGCCTGGGCTTCCTGGGCTTCGGCATCGAGGCGACCGCCGCCGCCGAGTGGGGTTACGACCTCAACCGTGCGATGAGCGACGTCACCAGCGGCATCTGGTGGACCAGCGTCTTCCCGGGTGTGGCCATCGTGCTGGTGGTGCTCGGCGTGACCCTGGTCGGCGAGAGCCTGAACGACCTGAGCGACCCGCGGCTGCGCACCCGCCGTCGTGCGGGAGCGAAGAAGCAGGCCACCACCACCGCGAGCGAAGGAGCGCAGTCGTGACGAACGCGCCGATGGAAGTGGCCGAGATCCGAGACCTGCGGGTCGTGTTCGCCACCGATGACGAGCCGGTCGAGGCCGTCAAGGGCATCTCGCTCAGCGCGCACGCGGGCGAGGTGCTCGCGATCGTCGGCGAGTCCGGCTCCGGCAAGACCGTCACCGCGAACACCCTGCTCGGACTGCTGCCCGAGACCGCCACCACGACCGGCGCGGTGATCGTCCGCGGGCGCACGGGTGACGAGACCGACATCGTCCACGCCGGGCAGCATCGCCTGAGGGAAATGCGCGGGCGGGATGCCGCGATGGTGTTCCAGGAGCCGTCGACCGCGCTGAACCCGGTGTACACCGTGGGGTGGCAGATCGCCGAGGGCCTGCGCGCGCACACGAAGATCTCGAAGAAGGATGCCAGGACGCGCGCCATCGACATGCTGCGCCGCGTCGGCATCCCCGAGCCCGAGCAGCGGGTCGACCACTACCCGCATCAGTTCTCCGGCGGGCAGAAGCAGCGCATCGTCATCGCGATGGCCCTGGTGCTGGATGCCGGGCTGATCCTCGCCGACGAGCCGACCACGGCCCTCGACGTCACGGTGCAGGCCGAGATCCTCGAGCTGCTGCGCACCTGCCGCGACGAGTTCGGTGCGACGATCGTGCTGATCACTCACAACATGGGTGTGGTGGCCGACCTGGCCGACCGTGTGGTCGTCATGTACCAGGGTGACATCGTTGAGGAGGCGCCCGTCGCCGAGCTGTTCGCGAACCCCCGCGAGGAGTACACCCGCAAGCTGCTGGCTGCCGTGCCGCATGTCGGTCAGGGCAAGTCGGCGACCGCTCCGGCGGCGTCGGCCGCGGTCACCCCGGATGATGAGCAGCACGTCGCACCGCCGGCGCCCGAGGGCAGCCTCATCGTCGCGACCCGTGCCGAGATCGGCTACCCCGGACGCTTCGGACGCAACTCGGTCATCGCCGTGAAGGGCATCGACTTCCATGTCGGTCCCGGCGAGGTCGTGGGTCTGGTCGGCGAGTCCGGTTCGGGCAAGACGACGATCGGGCGCGCGGTCGTGGGCCTGACCACGGTGCTCGGCGGCTCGCTGACGGTGCTCGGGCAGGAGATGCGCGGCGTGAAGAACCGCACGCTCGCCCCGCTGCGTCCGCAGATCGGGTTCGTCTTCCAGGACCCGGCGACGAGCTTCAACCCGCTGCTGACGATCGCCGAGTGCATCGCGGAGCCGCTGATCGTGCACGGTCGCGCGTCGAGCCTGCAGTCCGCGCGGACGCGAGTGAACGAGTTGCTGGATGCCGTGCGGCTGCCGGTCAACTTCGGTGACCGCTATCCGCACGAGCTCTCCGGCGGCCAGCGCCAGCGCGCCTCGCTGGCCCGTGCGCTCGCGCTGGATCCGAAGCTGCTGATCGCTGACGAGCCGACCAGCGCACTGGACGTCTCGGTGCAGGCGACGGTTCTGGAGCTGTTCGTGCAGCTGCAGGCGGAGCTCGGCTTCGCGTCGCTGTTCATCAGTCACGACCTCGCGGTGATCGATGCGGTCGCGGACCGGATCATCGTGCTGCAGCAGGGCCGCATCATGGAGCAGGGCACCACCGCCCAGGTGCTCGGCGACCCGCGCGACCAGTACACCCGCGAGCTGCTGACGGCCCTGCCCGTGCCCGACCCGGTGGCCCAGGCAGAGCGGCGTGCGCAGTGGCAGGCGGTGCGCCGGCACTGAGCCGGCGCCGGCTCGGGAGGAGAACTCACGGATCGGAGGAGGCTTGAGCCGGATTCCTCCTCCCGAGCGGGAGAACTCCTCCCGAAACCGGTGCGCATGACGGGGATTCCGACGCATGCGCATTCGATCTACACTAGGCAGACCCGTCAGCGCCGATCGGAGGCCCCGTGCCGTCTCCCTGGTCCTCATCGCGCGACCACTCGCCGGAGACCTCGCGCCTCATCATCGAGCGTGCGCATGAGGAGCTGGTCGCAGGGAACCTCGATGACCAGCGGCTGCAGCAGGTCCGCCCTTTGGTGCGCGAGTCCTGGGAGCGCGCTTGGCAGAGCAAGGTCGGCGCGCAGGATCTGCCTCGGCTGGACTTCTCGCAGGAGGCGCTGGACGCATACCGCACCGGGCATCCGTTGGCCGGGGCGATGGCGCTCATCCGCGCATTGCTGCTGCCCGGCGAGCCGGGAGACTCCGGCGTCGTCGTGGCGGTCGGCGACCACGCGGGGCGGCTGCTGTGGGTCGAGGGCGACCTGCGTCAGCGGATGCTGTCGGGCGAGATGGGCTTCGTGGAGGGCGCCAACTGGTCGGAGGGGATGGTCGGCACGGCCGCGCCCGGGACGGCGCTGGCGCTCGGAGAGTCGGTCCAGATCCACCGAGCAGAGCACTACAACCGGCTCGTCCAGCCCTGGTCGTGCACGGCGGCACCCGTCTTCGATCCGGAGACCCGGCGCATCCTCGGTGTCATCGACGTGACCGGTGGCGACGAGGCCGTGACGCCGCAGGCCCGGATGCTGGTGGATGCGACCGCGCGTGCCGTGGAGGCGGAGTTGATGGTCACCCGCCTGCGTGCCAGAGCGGAGGCACCACCATCCTCGGCATCCCCTCCCCGCCGCGCGATGCGCGACGGCGTGCAGCGCGCACAGCTGCAGGTGCTCGGTCGCGACCGTGCCCGGCTGGAGGCGGGCGGGGTCGAAGTCGAGGCGCGCATCGTGGAGCTCAGCGCCAGGCACGCCGAGATCCTGCTCATGCTCGCCGTGCACCGTCAGGGCTTGTCTGCTGAGCGTCTGGCCGAGCTGGTCTATGGAGAGAACGCCTCGCCGGAGACCCTGCGGCCCGAGATGGTGCGGCTGCGGAAGGTGCTGGAGCGGCTGTCGCCCGACCTCGTGCCCCAGTCGCGGCCGTACCGACTGCCGATCGTGCTGGAGACCGACGCGCAGAACGTGCTCTCGCTGCTCGACCGCGGCGCGCACCGGGTGGCACTGTCGGCCTATCGCGGACCGGTGCTGCCCGATTCGGACGCGCCAGGCGTGATCGAACTGCGCGAGAGCCTGCGCGGCACGCTGCGCGAGACGATGCTCACCGAGGCGAGCGTGGACGTGCTGCTGGCCTACGCCGACATCCCCGAAGGCGCAGAGGATGCCGAGGTGCTGCGGCTCTGCCTGGAGATGCTGCCCGCGCGCTCGCCGCGCCGCGCCGGACTGGTGAGCAGGATCGAGAAGCTCGACCGGCAGTGACGGCACCGCCCCGGCGGACCCGCGTGCAACCCGATGCAACGTGACGCACGGGAGTGCAACCTCGTGCGACGTACCGTCGTCACCATCGAGCGGCATCGGAGCCGCCGGATGTCGAAGGAGACGCCATGACCATCGTCGAAGAGAGCGTGTCGACCGCCTATGCCGCCCCCGGGCAGCCCGGAGCGGCCGCTAACTACCGCCCACGCTACGGGCACTACATCGGCGGCGAGTTCGTCGACCCCGCCAAGGGGCAGTACTTCGAGAACATCAGCCCCGTCAACGGAAAGCCGTTCACCGAGGTCGCCCGCGGCACCGCCGAGGACATCGACCGCGCTGTCGCCGTCGCCTGGAAGGCCTTCGAGTCGTGGAAGCGCACGTCGCCTGCGGAGAGGTCGGTGATCCTGAACCGCATCGCCGACCGCATGGAGGAGAACCTCGAGGCCATCGCCGTCGCCGAGACGTGGGAGAACGGCAAGCCGGTCCGCGAGACGCTCGCCGCCGACATCCCGCTCGCGATCGACCACTTCCGCTACTTCGCCGGTGTCCTGCGTGCGCAGGAGGGCGGCATCAGCCAGCTCGACGAGAACACCGTCGCGTATCACTTCCACGAACCCCTCGGCGTGGTCGGCCAGATCATCCCGTGGAACTTCCCGATCCTCATGGCCGTCTGGAAGCTGGCTCCCGCACTCGCCGCCGGCAACTGCGTCGTCATCAAGCCGGCCGAGCAGACACCGGCATCCCTCCTGTTCCTGTTCGAGATCATCGGCGACCTGCTTCCGGTCGGCGTCGTGAACATCGTCAACGGCTTCGGGATCGAGGCGGGAGCCCCGCTCGCGCAGCACAAGCGCATTCGCAAGGTCGCGTTCACGGGTGAGACCACCACCGGGCGGCTGATCATGCAGTACGCCTCGCAGAACCTGATCCCGGTCACGCTGGAGCTCGGGGGCAAGAGCCCGAACGTGTTCTTCGAGGACGTCGCCCGAGAGGACGATTCGTTCTACGACAAGTCTCTCGAGGGCTTCGCGATGTTCGCGCTGAACCAGGGCGAGGTCTGCACCTGTCCCTCGCGCGCCCTCATCCAGCGCTCGATCTACGACGGCTTCCTCTCCGACGGTCTCGAGCGCGTCGGCAAGGTGATCCAGGGAAACCCGCTGGACCCGGCGACGATGATCGGGGCGCAGGCGTCCAACGACCAGCTCGAGAAGATCCTCAGCTACATCGACATCGGAAAGCAGGGCGGTGCGCGGTTGCTCACCGGCGGCGAGCGGGTGGACCTCGGCGGAGACCTCAGTGGCGGCTACTACGTCGCGCCGACCGTCTTCGAGGGCACGAACGACATGCGCATCTTCCAGGAGGAGATCTTCGGGCCGGTGCTGTCGGTGACCAGCTTCAACGACTTCGACGATGCGATCTCGATCGCCAACGACACCCTGTACGGTCTGGGGGCCGGCGTCTGGAGCCGCAGCGGCGACACCGCATATCGTGCGGGTCGCGCGATCGAGGCCGGTCGCGTCTGGACGAACACGTACCACCAGTACCCGGCGCACGCCGCGTTCGGCGGGTACAAGCAGTCCGGTGTCGGGCGCGAGAACCACAAGATGATGCTCGACCACTACCAGCAGACGAAGAACCTGCTGGTCTCGTACGCGGAGGGCCCGATGGGCTTCTTCTGATCGACCTCCGGGTGGGAGCCGACGGCTCCCACCCGGATTCCATACTCGCGGGTGCAGAGAGGACAGGACCATGGTCAGCATCGGCACGTATCAGCGGGTGGATGTCACGGATGCCGCGGCATCCCTCATCCGAGATCTCACATCGCAGCACGGCCCCCTGATGTTCCACCAGTCGGGCGGATGCTGCGATGGGTCGTCGCCGATGTGCTATCCGGTGGGCATGTTCATCACCGGTGCGGGAGACGTGAAGCTCGGCGAGCTCGACGTGGGCCTGGATGCCGCAGTCGAGATGTTCATGTCGGAGGCGCAGTTCGAGTACTGGAAGTACACGCACCTCACCGTCGACGTCGTCCCGGGCCGTGGTGCCGGCTTCAGCGTCGAGGGCCCGACCGGTATGCGGTTCATGATCAGGTCGCGGATGCTGAACGACGCGGAGCTGGAGTACTTCGGCTTCACGCGCGAGTAGGCGCTTCCCCTGCCCGTGCTCAGCGCAGGAACAACGCGCTGAGCACGCCGAACAGCTGCGGTATCAAGCCGAAGCCGAGCACCAGGACGATCACCACGACCGTCACCCAGGAGAAGCCCCTCTTCAGCCGTCGCCCCGGCAGCGCGACCCCGGGCGGCGGCGCCAGCATCCCGGCAGGAGCTGCGAACGGGAGCGATGCGACCGCGGGAGGGGCGGGCAGTACGGGCGCAGCGGCGAAGCCCTGCGGCTCGGAAGGCAGACCGGCGGGAGGCAGCGGCGCACCGGGCGGCAATGGGGGAGCGGGAGGAGCCTGGACCGCTCGCGCCTGCGCCTCGCGCAGCCGGTCATCGCGCCAGCGCGCCCATTGGTCGAACTTCGTCATCAGCGCGCCGACCGTGCCGAACAGCCAGGCCCAGGTCGCGGCATCCGTCGTCGAAGCCGGGCGCTGCATGTACAGGAACATCCAGTCGTCGACGATCTCCACGTCGAGCTGTGCGGCGTGGTCGATGAAACGCGCCATGATGTCGGGCGTGAACAGGTACAGCGCGTCGGCCTCGTAGCCCTGCGGGCAGTACAGCGTGAAGTATCGGTCGAAGTCGCCCTCGAGTGAGAGGCGCTGGTCGCGGGCGAACGAGGCGGGCAGGTTGGTGCCGAGGGTGTTGTTGCCGAGGGCGTCGAGCACGATGTTCGGCAGGGGGACGTCGAGCTTGACGGCCACATAGCCCCAGTCGTGGGTGGTGCGGTTCTTGCCCGATCCGGTCGTGTACCGGTAGTTCGCGAACTCGACGAACCGCGGCGCGTAGCCGCGCACGAGTGACGAGGCCGTGCGGTCGTCACCGCGGTGGAAGATCATCCCCGGCAGATCGGGTGAGCGCACCTGGTGCTCGTAGGCCATCCCGTTCGCCGCGGCGAAGCGGGCGATCCGGTAGGCATCCGTGCGTCTGCGCCGGTAGGCGAGGATGCCGAGCGGGATACCGATCGCCGCGGCCACGACGAGCACGAGCAGCGGCACGGCGAACAGGAACCCGAACGGCCCGGAGTCCCCGCCGCCGGCGACGACGCCGATGGCGGTGACCGCAACCATCGGCAGGACGATCAGTGCACCCACGACGGCGATCACGACCCACGCGATCACGGTGCCGACAGGAGTGGGATGCTGTGCGCGGACCTGCCGCCAGAAACCGGCCACGGCCGCCGCGTCGACGGGTTCGGTGAGGGGCCGGGCGTCGAAGGGGTGGTGCGATTGGGTGGGCGGGGGAAGCGTCACGCGTTCACCTCGTCGGCATCCCAGGTGAGGGCGGCGTTCTCGGGCAGCGGCAGCGCCTCGATCACCGGATCGGCGCAGATCGCCCGGATCAGCTCGGCCGACCCCGCGATCACGGTCGAGTCGAAGTCGATCTCGCTGACCAGCACCCAGGCTCGGTCGTCGGGCCAGATGAGGCTCGGATGCTGCGCCGCGGGCGGGAATCCGCGCTCCTCGGACTCGACGTCGCGCCAGGGCGCACCGAGGACCCAGTCCGGGTCGGCGAACTCGCGCGGAGCCGCCGAGAACATCACGTACTCCCGGCCTGGCAGCGTCAGCCGCGGGCCGGTCGAGATCCGCTCCGACAGGATGCCCGCCTGCCAGGTCGGCTTGCGGAATGCGTCTTCGAAGGGGTTCGGGATGCTGCGCTGCAGCATCCGCTCGTGCACCGGGTCATCCGAGAGCATCGAACGCGAGGGTGAGTGACCGAGGTGGCCGAGCAGGCCGCCCCAGCCTTCCCAGACCGCGGCGACACCGGCATCCGGGGTCGCGGTGTGCGCGACGAGGTGCCGGGCGATCGCCGCCAGGTCGGCGGGCTCGAGGTCGCCCTCGGCCGGTGCGGAGAACTCACGTCCGTTCGAGGTGTGGCGGGTGCGCCAGTCGCCGCCGACCGGGGTGCGCACCAGCGCCTGCCACTGCGCGGTGGGGTGCAGCACGGTGCCGAACGCCGTGGCGGCGTCGGCCCAGCGCGCCGGCTCATCGATGTACCGGCCGTACAGCGCTTGGTGCTCCGCTTCGGGCATCCGCTCGTACTCGTCCTGCGTCGGCACCGGCCGGTCGGGCAGCGAGCGCACGGATGCCGGATGGAACACCCGCGCGTACGCGGGGTACCCGCGCGGCACGACCCCGTGCATCGTCGCGTAGCTCTCGTCCAGTCGCTCGCGAAGCCAGTCCCCCCGGGAGGGGTCGTCGATCCACTCCATGCGTACACCGTACCCGCGCGCCGCGCGTCACCGGCTGTTCACCTGCCGGTCGTGCACGCGTCAGCGCCGCCCTGCACCATGGCCGGATGGTTTCCCCGTCCGTGACCGTGATCGTGCCGGCCAAGGATGCGGGTGACTACATCGGCACGACCCTCGAGACCCTCACCCGGCAGTTCGACGACCGGCGTGCGCTCAAGCTCGTGGCCATCGACGACGGGTCCCGCGACGGCACGGGCGAGATCATGCGCACCTTCGCCGCGCGCTTCGACCACGCCGAGGTCATCGTCAATCCCGCGCCGCGCGGGCTCGCGACCGCCCGCAACCAGGGCCTCGCGCACGTCGAGGGCGACGCGTTCTGCTTTCTCGACGGCGACGACTGGATGCAGCCGGGCCGCCTGCCCGTGCTGATCCGGGCGCTGCACGACCTCGGCTGCGACTTCGTGCGCACCGACCATGTCACCGTCAAGCGCTCCGAGCGCCGGCTCGTGCGGGCCCCGTTCACGCACCGCGGCGTCGTGGCCGACCCGCGCGAGGGCATCCTGCCGCTCGACGACCGCAGCATGGTCGACTACCCCTACGCCTGGGCGGGCCTCCTGCACCGCCGGCTCATCGACCGCGGCCTCGCCGGGTTCAGCGACGGGCTGTTCACCGCCGAGGACAGGCCGTGGATCTGGCGCCTGCACCTGAGCGCAGCATCCTTCGCTGTCGTCGACGCACCGCACCTGCTGTACCGGCGAGGCCTGTCCGACTCGCTGTCGAAGACGCTCGACGCCCGCCAGCTGCACTTCACGCGGGCGCTGGGCGAGGTGCTCGACCTCGTCGAGGCCGACAGGGATGCCGAGCGGATGCTGCCCAAGGCCGTGTTCACCGTGCTCGCGCTCAGCTCGCACCACCTGGTGCGCGCTCGCCGCATGCGCCCGGCGCTGCGCCGCGAGCTGCGCCGCGGCATCCGGGATCTGCTGGCGCGCCTGCCGCACGACCAGGCCGAGGCGGCGATTGCGCGCCTGAGCGGACCGCGCCGGCGGGTGCTCGCCCGGGTGCTGAGGGAGGCACGATGAACCGCATCCAGCTGTTCGCCCTGCACAGCCCCTACGGGCTGATGGGCACGGCCGCCGCGATCGACGCAGGGCTGCTCGGCGATCAGGGCGAGGGCGAGCAGGGCGAGGGCGAGCAGCGCATCCTCGTGCCGATGAACACCGCGAAGGTGCCCGAGACCGCGACCGACATCGGCACGGCGCCGCGGTTCGCGTCGCTGCGCGCCCGCTTCGGCCGCGTTGAGCCGCTGAACCCGCTGGTCGACCCGCACCACCCCACCGCCTGGCAGCCCGACGAGCAGGACCTGCCGATGCTCGAGCGTCTGCTCCGCCGCGCCTGGGGACTGGGCGATGCGCAGATCGACCTGTTCGTGCAGTCGCCGCAGGTGGCACCTGCCCGCACACTGATGGCGCTGTTCCGCGACGCGCGGCTGAACGTCGTCGGCGACGGACTGATGACCTACGCGCCCATCCGCTCGCGCCTGCCCCGGCAGCTCACCGAACGGGTCGACCGCGTCGTCCACGCCGACGTGCTGCCCGGTGTCGCCCCGCTCGTCTTCGCCGAGAGCGGGGCCGTCCGGGTTCCCGTGCCGGCGCCGGCGTTCGGCGCCGCGCTGCGGGAGGCGGGGGATGCCGAACCGGATGCCTCCCTCGAGGCCCTCGCCGCCGACGGCGCACCGCCCACCGCACTGGTGATCGGGCAGTACCTCGCCGCGCTCGGGCTCGTCTCGCCCGCGGAGGAGACCGCGATGCAGGCGGCGATGATCGATCGCGCCGCCGAGGCAGGCGCACAGCGGGTGGTGTTCAAACCGCATCCCTCCGCCCCGCCAGCGCTCACCGCCGCGCTCGCCGGCCGGGCCGCCGCACACGCGATCGACTTCGCCGTGCTCACCGGCGACCTGCCCGCCGAATACGTCGCACACCGGCTCGCCGCCACCGACGTGATCGCCGGATTCTCCACGGCGCTTCCGACCGTCCGCGCCCTGTTCGGCACGCGCGTGCACGCGGTCGGCACCGAGACGGTGCTCGCCCGTCTCACCCCGTACGAGAACAGCAACCGGATGCCCGCGACCATCATCGACGCCATGACCCGGGCCGAGCACGCCGACCCGGAACGGATGCAGTCACTCGTCGACACGGTCGGCTACGCCATGCAGCCCGAGATCCTCACGCACCTGCGTCAGCGCGCCGTCGAGCACCTCGGCGCCCTGTCGCGAACCGAGCGCGAGCGCTACGTGCCACCGGCACGGCTGCGCGCCCTCGGCCTGCCGGGAGCCCCCGCGCCGACGCGCCTGCAGCGCCTCACCGACCCCGCCGGGGGAGTGGGGCGGCTGGAGGAGCTGCGGCTCACCGCCGCGGGGGCGAAGCGCCGTGCGGTCCGGGTGTGGAAGGCGGCAAGCGGACGATGACAGAGCGGATGCCGGACGGGCTCGCCGTCGCCATCATCCCCGCACGGGGCGGATCCAAGGGCGTGCCGGGCAAGAACCTGCGCCGCGTCGGCGGGGTGCCGCTGGTCGAACGGGCCGTGCGCGCAGCATCCGCCGCCGCGGGCGTCGATCTCGTGGTCGTGAGCACCGACGGCGACGCGATCGCCGCGGTCGCCCGGGATGCCGGCGCCCGGGTGGTCATCCGGCCCGCCGAGCTCTCCGGCGACACCGTCTCGTCCGAGAGCGCACTGCTGCATGCCCTCGACGTGCTCGAAGCCGACGGCATCCGCGTCGCCACGGTCGTCTTCGTGCAGGCGACGTCGCCGTTCATCCCCGCCGACGGCATCGCCGAGGCCGTCGCGCACATCACCGCGGGCCGCTTCGACAGCGTCTTCTCGGCGTACGAGACCTACGGGTTCCTCTGGCGGCGGGATGCCGGGGGCACAGCGCAGGCGATCAACCATGACGCCACCCACCGCCCGCGCCGGCAGGACCGCGAACCGCACCACCTCGAGACCGGCGCCTTCTACGCGTTCACCGCCGACGGGTTCCGCGCGGCCGGGCACCGGTTCTTCGGCCGCATCGGCATCGTCGAGGTGCCCGAGGCCTCGGCCATCGAGATCGACGACGAGCAGCAGCTGGCCGTGGCAGAGGCGCTCGCCGCGGCATCCGCCGTTCCCGCTGACTCGGATCCGCACGACCTCGCAGATCCGCACGATCTCGCAACCGCATCCGCGAATCGCTGCGAAACGGTGCCGATCTGCGAATCCGTGCAGAGCGCGGATGCCGACGAGCCGATCACGGCATCCGTCCTGGTCACCGACTTCGACGGCGTGCACACCAACGACACCGCGAGCGTCGACAGCGAGGGACGCGAATCCGTGCGCGTCAGCCGTGAGGACGGCATGGGCGTCTCGCGGCTGCGCCGTGCCAGCATCCCGATGCTCATCCTCTCCACCGAGCAGAACCCGGTCGTCGCCCGCCGCGCCGAGAAGCTGCGGGTGCCGGTGCTGCACGGCATCGACGACAAGGCGACCGCTCTCGCGTCGTGGGCGGCCGCGCACGACGTGCCGCTGGCCGAGATCGCCTACGTCGGCAACGACGTGAACGACCTCGGCGCGCTCGCGCTGGTGGGCTGGCCGATCGCCGTCGCGAACGCCCACCCGGCCGTGAAGGCCGCCGCCCGCGTCGTCCTGACACGGCGCGGTGGCGAGGGCGCCGTCCGCGAGGTCATCGAGCGGATGCTGGCCCGCTGACACCCGTCGTCGTATATCCTGTGGAAGCAAGACGGATATACGGAGGCCATCATGACGAAGACGCTCATCGACGTCGACGACGCGCTGCTCGCGCGGGCGATGGCGCTGACGGGTGCGCCGACCAAGAAGGCGGCCGTCAATTCCGCTCTGGCTCAGGTGGTGAGACGGGCTGAAGCGCTGGGGTACATCGACCTCGTCCGCGGAGGCCTCGTGGTGGACCTCGACGACCCGCAGGTGATCGACGGCGCACAGCGGTGAATCAGCTCTTCCTCGTCGACAACTCGGTGCTGCAGCGTGTGCACCGGTCCGGCGAGGTGGCGGCGGCACTGACCCGGCTTCTCAGCTGGGGAGAGCTCGCCGGGTGCCTTCCGCAGCTGCTGGAGGAGGGGTATTCGGCGAGATCCGCCGATGAGCTCGGGATGATCCGTGCCGCAACCGAACGGGCGAGAGTGTTCCTGCCGCCGGATGCAGAGGTGGCCGGCATCGCCCTCGACCTGCAGACCCGTCTGTTCGCTGCGGGCACCGGTCGCGCCGTCGGCGTGAGCGACCTGCAGATCGCCGCGACCGCGATCCGCCACACAGACAGCGCACAGCGGGTCTCGGTCGTCCACTACGACGCCGACTTCGAGCATGTCGCCCAGATCGCACCCGAGTTCCAGCACCTGTGGATCGTCCCGCGGGGGTCCGTCGACTGACCGTGCGCCCCGCCCTGTGGGCGGGGAGCGCGCCGGGAACGGCATCCGTCCTGCCGCGCGACCGCAGCCGGCCTTGAGGGCTTCCGCCGACGGCCACCCGCGCGACCCCGGGGGTTCACCTCGCGCGCGTAAACCGGGAAGACAGACCGGAGCACCAGCGCTGGAGAACGGAGCGTCTCATGACCGTCAGCATCGCAGAACGGGTGATCGGCGGGGGCCGTCCCACCTATGTCATCGCCGAGATCGGCCTCAACCACAACGGCGACGTCGAGATCGCCAAGCGCCTCATCGACGTGGCCAGGGAGGCGGGGGCGGATGCCGTGAAGTTCCAGAAGCGCACCCCCGAGATCGCCACCCCCGAGCACATGCGCGACGTGCCGCGCGAGACGCCGTGGGGCACCATGAGCTACCTCGACTACCGTCGCCGGGTCGAGTTCGACCGCGACCAGTACGTCGAGATCGGCGACTACGTGACCATGTCGGGGCTGCACTGGTTCGCCTCGCCCTGGGATGTGCCGAGCGTCGCCTTCCTCGAGGACCTGAACGTCGTCGCGCACAAGGTCGCCTCGGCCAGCCTGACCGACACCGAGCTGCTGCAGGCGCTGCGCGAGACGGGCAAGCCGGTCATCCTCTCCACCGGCATGTCGACCATGGAGCAGATCGACCGGGCGCTCGACACGCTCGGCACCGACCGCACGATCCTCATGCACGCCACCTCCACCTATCCGATGGAGGCCGGTGAGGCGAACCTCAAGATGATCTCCACCCTGCGTGACCGCTACGCCGGGGTTCCGGTGGGCTACTCCGGTCACGAGCGGGGCCTGCAGATCTCCCTCGCCGCGGTGGCGCTGGGTGCTGTCGCCGTCGAGCGGCACATCACCCTCGACCGCGCCATGTGGGGGTCGGACCACGCCGCGTCGCTCGAGCCGGGGGGCCCCGAGCGGCTCGTGCGTGACATCCGGGTCATCGAGGAAGCGCTCGGCGACGGCGTCAAGCGGGTCTACCCCGGCGAGCTCGCGCCCATGGCCAAGCTCCGCCGCGTGGGGGCATGACCTACCCGGGCAGCCGGGAGCCCCGGCTGCGGGTGGTCGCGATCGGCGACGCCGACTCGTTCGTGAAGTGGGCCGCCCACCTCGTCGACCGCGTCGACGACATCAGCCAGCATCTGCTGCTGGTGCGCACACCGCTGACGGTCAGCGACGCCCAGAAGGATGCCGCGATCGCCGGCACCCGGTTCGCCGAGCATCCGAAGACCGTCACGCGCATCGCCTTCGCCGACGTCGCGGACTGGCTGGCCCGCGACCTGCCGGATGTCGTCGTGCTCGCCGGACGTGCGCCGTTCGTGCGGCTGATGAGCCGGGAGATCGACCGGCTCACCCGGCGTCCTGTCGTGGTCAGCGGGCTGCCCGGCATGTCGATCCCCGCGCTGCGGGGTGCGCTCGACTACCGCCGGCACTGCGACCTGATGGTCGTGCACTCCCGCCGCGAGGTCGCCGCGTACGCGCAGCTCGGCCGGGCGATCGGCGCCACCGTGCCGATCGCGCTGGCGACCCTACCGTTCGCGCATCGTGCGGCCGCCCGCCCCGGCGACACGGATCTGGTCTTCGCCGCGCAGGCGCTCGTGCCGGCCGACCGCGACGACCGGCGCCGCATCGCCGAGATCCTGCGCCTGGCGGCCGTCGCCGACCCGTCCCGCCGCGTGGTCGTCAAGCTGCGCTCGAGGCCCGGCGAGGTCGAGGCGCACCAGGAGCGCGACGGCTACACCGAGCTGCTCGATCACGCCCCCGACAACCTCGTCTTCTCGTTCGCCCCGATGTCCGAGGCGCTCGAGACCGCCGAGGGACTGGTGACGGTGAGCTCGACGGCCGCGATCGAGGCGATGGCTGCCGGTGTGCCGGTGATCGCGCTCGACACGTTCGGGGTGCGCTCCGAGCTGCTGAACCGGGTGTTCGAGGGCAGCGGCCTGCTGGGAGGGGCGGAGGACGTCGTCGCCCGCCGCTTCCGGCATCCCGACCCCCGCTGGGCGACGACCAACTACTTCCACGACCCGCGCGACTCGCGCTGGTGGGAGCAGGTGCAGCGGCTCGTCGCGCAGCGACGGAGCGGGATGCTGCCCGCGCGCACCGTGCCGCGGCCGCGCGGCGGTGCGCTGCACGCCGCCTGGCACCGCCGCAACGTGCTGGGCGCCGAGGACCGCAGCCTCACCGGGCGGCTCGCTGGGCTGCTGGTCACCCCGGTGATCTCGGCGCTCGCCGCGGTGCGCCGCCGCCGCGGCACGGGCACAGCGGATGCCGATGCCACGGAGGACTTCACGCTGGCGCCGAGCCCGCTCGCGGAGCCTGTGCGGCGCCGGCCTGCGGCATCCGCTCCGATCCGGTAGACTTCTGTGGTTGTCTGCTCTCCGCATGCCTGAATGCGGTGGTTTCATGCCGAAAGAGCGGATGACATGCAACACACCCTCCTGCTTCCGGGAAAGTCCCGGGAGCCGTTCTAGTCCGAAGGAGGTGGGTAAGTGACGCACCAGTACGAGCTCATGGTCATTCTGACCCCCGAGCTGGACGAGCGCCAGGTTGCCCCCAACCTCGACAAGTTCCTGAAGGTCATCACTAACGATGGTGGCTCGATCGACAAGGTCGACATCTGGGGCAAGCGCCGTTTCGCCTATGAGATCAACAAGAAGAACGAGGGCATCTACGCCGTCGTCAACTTCACCGCGACGAGCGAGGCCACTCAGGAGCTCGACCGTCAGCTGAAGCTGAGCGAGCTCGTCTTCCGCACCAAGGTTCTGCGCGCCGAAGAGGCTCAGGCCATGGTCGCCGCCGAGGCGAAGCGCGCCGCTGACAAGGCCGCTCGCAAGCCCAAGGTCGCGAAGGCGTAAGCATCATGGCCGGCGAAACCGTCATCACCGTGGTGGGCAACCTCACCGCAGACCCCGAGCTGCGTTACACGCAGAACGGTCTGCCGGTGGCGAACTTCACCATCGCCTCGACTCCGCGCACGTTCGACCGTCAGGCCAACGAGTGGAAGGACGGCGAAGCGCTGTTCCTCCGTGCGTCGGTGTGGCGGGAGTTCGCCGAGCACGTGGCAGGCTCGCTGACCAAGGGCATGCGCGTCATCGCGCAGGGCCGTCTGCGTCAGCGCTCCTACCAGGACCGCGACGGCAACAACCGCACGGCGATCGAGCTGGAGGTTGACGAGATCGGTCCGTCGCTGCGCTACGCGACGGCACAGGTCACGCGGGCCGCATCCGGCGGCGGTGGCGGTGGCGGAAGCTTCCAGGGCGGTGGCCGCCCGCAGCAGCAGCAGGTCTCGGAGGAGCCGTGGTCGACCCCCGGCTCGTCGAGCGCTGACGCGTGGAGCACCCCGGGTAGCTTCGGCGACGACACCCCGTTCTAAATCTCTGGATCCCTGAGCCTGCCGAAGGCCGGGCACCCGACCTGGGTCCCTGAGCCTGTCGAAGGGCCAGGAATCCGAAATTCTTCTTAAGGAAAACTCATGGCTGGAAAGTCGAGCGGCGACCGCCGCAAGCCGCGGAAGGGTGGCAAGCCCACCGCTCCCGCGAAGTCGATCCGCGTGGGCGTCATTGACTACAAGGACGTCGCAACGCTTCGCAAGTTCATCTCGGAGCGCGGCAAGATCCGCGCCCGTCGTATCACCGGTGTCTCCGTGCAGGAGCAGCGTCTGATCGCCAAGGCGATCAAGAACGCTCGCGAGATGGCTCTCCTGCCCTACGCCGGCGCTGGCCGCTGAGGGGTACCGACATGGCAAAGCTGATTCTCACGAACGAGGTCGCCGGGCTCGGAAGCGCCGGTGACGTCATCGAGGTCAAGAACGGGTACGCCCGCAACTACCTCATCCCCCAGGGCTTCGCTGTCGCGTGGACCCGTGGTGGCGCCAAGCAGGTCGAGTCGATCCAGGCCGCCCGCAAGGCGCGTGCGATCCACGACCTCGACGAGGCGAACGCCCTCAAGGCGAAGCTCGAGGGCACCAAGGTGCGCCTGGCCGTCAAGGCCGGTGCCGAGGGTCGCCTGTTCGGCTCGGTGAAGACGGCCGACGTGGCCGACGCTGTCGCCGCCGCCGAGCTGGGCTCCATCGACAAGCGCAAGGTGCACTTCGCCGCCCCGATCAAGTCGGTCGGCGAGCACGAGGCGACCGTCCGTCTGCACGACGACGTCACCGCCGTGATCACCCTCCAGGTGGTCGCCGCCAAGTGATTCCGATGGGCTTCTGAACCTGTATGGGTTCCTGAGCCTGTCGAAGGACGCCCCGGGATCTGCGGATCCCGGGGCGTTCTCGCGTCTGCGGCGAGTCCGGATGCCGCGCCCGAGCGCGCCGAGGCGGCGGATGCGGCACTGAGCCGCACCCGCCGCTCTCGTCTGCATCAGACGATGCGGGCGACCAGAGCGCCGCCGCTCAGCAGCATCAGGCCCGCGAGCAGGCCCAGCGCCGCCACCGAATCACCGCCGGTCGCCGCCAGGACGCTCGCCGCCAGGGCGGATGAGCCCGTGGCGTTCGAGCCAGTCGTGCGCGTGTCCAGGACAGCGGATGCCGAGGCAATCACGCTCGGCGAGGTCACCACGTCGGTGGCAGGGATCTCATCGACACCCGCCGCCGGCTCGGTCCGCGGCTGCGGAGCCGGGTCGCCGCTGACGCTGCCGTCGACGACAACATCGCTTCCGACCTCGGCCGGCTCCGACGCCGCGGCGAACATCAGCCGCGCGGTGCGGAACAGCATGCCGTCGCCGGTCGTGGACTCACCATCTGCTGTCTCCGTCGTCCCCTCCGCGTCGATCGCGAAGGAGTCGCCCGAGAACGTGAGTGCACCCGAGATGCCGTCCGAGTCACCGGTCACGTCCACCGCGGCCCGGGCGAGCAGCGGGAAGCCGAAGAGGGCTCCCTCGCCGTCCGTGAGACCCTCGGTGAGCCCGTCGGTGAGCCCGTCCGTGGATACGTCGGTCGGCTCCGCCGGGGCGGTCGTGTCGCCGTCCGTGCTGGACGTGCCCAGCACGGCGACGCTGTTGTCGGTCACGGTGACGGGTGCGTCGGCCGGTGCGAGCACCTGGGTGCCCGAGGCGATACCGTCGGTGCCGCTGGTGCTGGCGTAATCGGTTCCGTCTTCGGATGCCGCGGTGGCGGTGCTGTCGCCGCCCGTGCTGGACGTGCCCAGCACGGCGACGCTGTTGTCGGTCACGGTGATCGGTGCGTCGGTCGGTGCGAGCACCTGGGTGCCGGAGGCGATGCCGTCAGCGCCGTCAGTGGTGGCGTCGTTGGTTCCGTCTTCGGACGTCGCAGATGCCGTGCTGTCGCCGTCGGTGCTGGACGTGCCCAGCACGGCGACGCTGTTGTCGGTCACGGTGACCGGTGCGTCGGCATCCGCGACCGCCTGCGTGCCGGAGGCGGTTCCATCGCTGCCGGTGGTGCTGGCGTCGGTGGTGCCGTCTTCGGACGTCGCAGGTGCCGTGCTGTCGCCGTCAGTGCTGGACGTTCCCAGCACGGCGACGCTGTTGTCGGTCACGGTGACCGGTGCGTCGGCATCCGCCACGACCTGAGTACCCGAGGCGGTTCCGTCGACGCCGCTCGTCTGAGCGTCGGTCTCGGGAGCCGGGGCCGGGTCAGCATCCGCCGACGAGTCGGCGAAGCTGTCTCCGAGCAGCGACAGGGAATTGTCGCTGACCTCGACGGGTGCCGTGATCGGGGCGACGACCTGCGTGCCGGAGAGGAGACCGTCGTCTCCGTTCGTTTCGGCCGCGTTCGCGGCCGTCGCGCCGAGCAGCGATACGCCGCCGGCGATGAGCGCGCCCCAGAGGGCGTGCTTGACGATAGTGCGCATGAGAGTTTCTCCTGATCTGTACGAGATGAAGACCGCACGGTCGTGCGGTCGGGCTTGCCGATGCAGGATCGGCCGCCCTCTCGTCAGTCAGGGGAGACGTCGGTGCTGCCTGCCGGCGACGGCGGCAATGCGGAATCAGCGGGGATGCTCGCGAGCGCGGACACCCCGTCGAACAGATGCGAGCCGGGCGGGCTGTCGGAGCTCTGCCCAGGTCCACCGCCGCCACTGGCTGCGGCTGTACTCGATGCCGCCACTCCGGGCGGCAGGCTTGCGGGTTCGGAGCCCGCAGGGGGCGTGCTCCAGCCCCGGATGCTGGCTACTGCGACATCCGCGACCACGGCATCCGCTGCAGGGACGGTCGTCACGACCCGCGCGGGCGCCGCCACGATCTCCGGGGTGGCCGGCTGCACGGCCTCGACCACCGGAGCTGCATCAATGACGGGTGCGACCTCGGCGATCGTGGTGTCGACGGTCGCGGCGACCTCGTCGACCAGGTCGATCGCGCCCAGCTCGTCGAGTGCGTCGCCGACCAGCGGAACGTCCCGCAGTGCGTCCGCCACCGGCTCGATGGCCGGCGCCACCGGCGTCTCGGCCACGGCATCCGTGATGACCGTAGTCGTCGTCGACACAGTATCGCTCGCTGACGCGAAGGTCTCGGCGACCGGCTCGCCGATCACGGGAGTCTGCGCGACGGCATCCGTCGTCTGCTCGACGACCGTCATCGTTGCCTGTGAGGTCGGCTCGGCGGAGGCCGCGATCGCCGTCGCCGTGCCCGAGATCACCGGCGCAACCACATCGTCGGCGGCCTCGGCGATGAGCGATGTCGCCTCGCCGAGGGGCGAGGCGCCCTGATCATCCGCGCGGGCGTCTCCGCCGCCGAGAAGGGCCGTCAGAGCCGCCCAGGCGAGCACGAAGAGCGCGCCCCAGAGGTACACCGCGCCCGGGCGGCGTCCGGCGGTCTCGACCGGTTCGTCCATCGTTCCCCACGGCCTCCCGATGACTCGGAGCATGTGGGCGCGACCTTACCCCGCAGACGGGGAGGCGTCCAGCCCCCTCGCGCTCGTGCGTCCGAGGGGTTAGAGCGCGGGGACCGTGCGGAAAGAGAACGGGCGGGTGTCTCACTGAGGGGGTGTGAGACACCCGCCCAGAGCGGTCGGCACTGGGAAGCCGAGAACCGCTCGGGAGGTGCGCCGCCGTGGAGGAGGGAGGTCCCACGGCGACGCGTGGATGCCGATCATCGCGCAGGACGTAGGGAGACGTCGCTGGGCGCGGGCCACGGCATCCGATCCGCCGGCGGCGCATTTCCTTCCCCCGAAGGCTGCGCGTCGCCGACGGAAGTCGTCAGGCCGTGATGGGTCGGCGGCGGTCCGTGCGGACCTGCGGCACTGTCGTGCGCATCATGATTGCTCTCCTGGATCGGAATGTCGCGAGTGGGCGCGCGCTGAGCGCGCTCTGGCGTCTGGGCGACACACTGGTCACCCGGTGTTCCGATCAGTCGGGGGAGACGTCCGTGCTGCCGGTGGGCGCGGACGGGAGGACGTCGTCGCCGGCACGTGCCGAGACGATGACGAGGTCACGCGCGTGCGCGGAAGCGTCATGAGCGGGGACGAAGCCCGCCGTGGCCGAGCCGGACGCGCCGACCACCGATGCTGCCGGCGGAACCGCAGCGGATGCCGCCGGTGCAGGGTGCCCGGCAGGTTCGCCGGCGTCTGCGTCACCGTCGGATGTAGAGGCGGGTGCCGATTCGGATGTTGCCGAGGCGTCGGTCTGCGTGGCAGCCGCGCGCATGACCGCGGTGGCCTCCGGAGGAGCGGGCAGCACTGTGGGGAACGCCGCGGCGCGCTCGGTCACCGGGCGTGCAGTGGCCTGATCCGCGTGCACGTCTGCGGCAGCAGCGTGTGACGGCACGTTCGCGGGGAAACCGGCGATGCGGTCCGCGCGCGGGTCGATGGGCCGAACGCCGGGGCGATCGGCGCGCGGTGGGAGAACGCGGTCTGCCGCGTCGGATGCCGTGCGCGCTGCAGCGGCGGGAGCCGCCTTGGCGGCCTTTTGCGCGGTCGCTGCGTTCTGGGCGGCTGCGTTCTGGGCGGTGGCTGCCGGTGCTGCGGTGGGCGTGGATTCGCGCACCGCGCTGGTGACGGTCGCTGCGGCCTTGGCGGGTGCGTTCGCGGCCTTCGCCGGAGCGGGAGTCGAGGCCACCGGCGCGACCGTGCTCGCCGCTGCGGTAACGGTCGCCTGAACGGTGGCCGGTGCGAGCACCGGAGCCGGGCTCGACTTCGCGGGAGCCTGCATCGCGGCGGCGGTGGACGCGACCGCGGCATCCGCCTTTTGCGCTGCGGCCGGGGCGGCGGGCGCCTGTGCGGTCGAGGTGGCGGATGCGTTCTGGGGCGGACGCGGAGCGTCGCCCTCGTTCGCCTGAGCCGAAGAGCCGCCGAGCAGGACCGCGCAGACCAGCCACACGAGCACGCCGAAACCGCCCAGCAGCCACATCTTCGCGCTGCGGTAGTCGACGGACGCGAACCGCACCTGAGCCCTCCCTCGGCGGATCGCACGCAGTCGTGCGCGCGACCCCAGTTGGAGCGACGATACCGTGTGCACCCGACGCGTGTCCACATGACGAGAGCGGGTCTTTCGCGACGCCACGCCCGAGTCGATCTCGGGCTTGACTTCTCCCCAGGTTCTACACACCCGACCGCTGCCACGTCAACCTTAAATGTGGGCTTTAAGTCGAATCTCATCCACAGGATGGGGACGACGGGAAAACCAGGTCAAACGCGATAAAGCAGTGGTGATGGAGTTCTCTCCACCGGCTTATCCACAAGGGTTCTGCACAGACACTCCCGAGTTCTCCGCACACTCTCCACAGAGTTATCCACAGGCCCTCTTGCATGGGGATAACCCGCCTCCTACGTTGGTCGGAGACCGGGTGTCGGAGGGGCGTGATTCGCTTGTGCTCACGACCGCGAGACCGACGGTCAGATGGGCAGATGGCGCGACCCGGCGCCACGGTGCCCGGGAGGGAGCACGGTGTCGATCGCTGACATCTCTGACGAGCGTCTGGGCGGTTCGCGCGCACCTGAGCGCACCCCTCCGCACGACCTTCTCGCCGAGCAGAGCGCACTCGGTGGAATGCTGCTCTCCAAGGACGCCGTCGCCGACGTGATCGAGACCCTCAAGGGCGCCGATTTCTACGTCCCCAAGCACGAGCTGATCTTCGAGGCGATCCTCTCGCTGTACTCGCACGGCGAGCCGACCGACGTCGTCGCCGTCACCGACGAGCTGATCAAGACGGGCGAGCTCGGCCGCGCCGGCGGTGCCGACTATCTGCACACGCTCACGTCGATCGTTCCCACCGCCGCCAATGCCGGCTACTACGCGGGCATCGTGTCGGAGCGGGCGATCCTGCGGCGCCTGGTCGACGCCGGCACCCGCATCGTGCAGCTGGGCTACGCCGGTGAGGGCGACGCGACCGACATCGTCAACAACGCCCAGGCCGAGATCTACTCGGTGACCGGCTCCGAGACCGCCGAGGACTACGTCCCGCTCACCGTCGCCGTCGACGCGGCCGTCGAAGAGATCGAGGCCGCCAACGGCCGCGATGGCACGATGACCGGTATTCCGACCGGCTTCCGCGAGCTCGACGAGCTGACCAACGGCCTGCACGGCGGTCAGATGATCGTCGTGGCGGCGAGGCCTGCTATGGGCAAGTCAACGTTGGCTCTGGATTTTGCTAGGGCGGCTTCCATATCGCACAACGAGCCCTCCATCTTCTTCTCGCTCGAGATGGGCAAGAGCGAGATCGCCATGCGCCTGCTCAGCGCCGAGGGTGCGATCCCGCTGCAGAACATGCGCAAGGGCACGCTCGACCCGCGCGACTGGACCACTGTCGCCGCGACCCGCGGTCGCATCAACGACGCCCCGCTGTACATCGACGACAGCCCGAACATGACGCTCGTCGAGATTCGCGCGAAGTGCCGTCGTCTCAAGCAGCGTGCCGGCCTGCGACTGGTCGTGATCGACTACCTGCAGCTGATGACGAGCGGCAAGCGCGTCGAATCGCGTCAGCAGGAGGTCTCGGAGTTCTCACGTGCCCTGAAGCTGCTCGCGAAGGAGCTGCAGGTGCCGGTCATCGCGCTCTCGCAGCTGAACCGTGGTGCCGAGCAGCGCTCGGACAAGAAGCCCGCGATCAGCGACCTGCGTGAATCGGGCTCGATCGAGCAGGACGCCGACATGGTCATCCTGCTGCACCGCGAGGCGGCCTACGACAAGGACGTGCGCCCCGGCGAGGCCGACCTGATCGTCGCCAAGCACCGTAACGGCCCCACCGCGACCATCACCGTCGCCTTCCAGGGCCACTACTCCCGCTTCATGGACATGGCCCCCGGCGACTTCGGCGGCGGCGGCGACTTCAACTGACGCGGTTCGGCGCACGAGCTCGCGACGCCGCCGCGGGTATAGCGTCGGCCGCGCCGCTTCAGACGCTCTCGGCGACGACCCGCGCCGTGGCGACGGGGTCGGGCCGGTGCATGACCGACTCCGGCACGATCACGAGCCGCGCGTCGGGAAGGATGCCAGCCAGCCGGTCGGATGCCGCGACGAGGAACGGGAAGGTCTGCTCGCCGCGCAGCACGGTGACGGCCTGGTCCACTGTGAGCAGACCGTCGGCGGGCTGCCGCAGACGCAGCGTCAGGCGGGCGTCGTAGACGGCCGACTGGCCGAGCGGCGCCAGCGCAGCGAGCTGACCGCTCTCCCGCCCGGCCCGCACCATCTCGGCGGGCAGGCCCACGGCGTCGAGCTGGAAGGCGGCGACCGCCTCGTCCGGCCGGCCCGAGTCGACATGCGCCTGCAGCCGCTCGGGCAGTTCGTCGCCGAACCCCACGCCGTCGAAGTCGATCGGCGGTTCGGAGAGGAACAGCGCGCCGGTGGCGACATCCCGGGATGCCGCATACAGCGCGAGCACCGCACCGGAGGAGTGGCCGAGCACGGCATCCGCGCCCCCGACGGCCGAGATCACCGCTGCCAGATCGGCCGCTTCGTCCTCGGGTGTGGAACCCGCCCGGTCGCCGCTGTCGCCGCGGGCCCGGCGATCCCAGGTCACCGCCCGGAATCCCTCCTCAGCGAGCGCCCGCGCCAGCGGCGCGGCATCCGCGCCCGTCGACAGCGCTCCGTTCACGATCACCACGACGGGGCCCGCCCCGGTGGTGCTGAAGCAGATCTCGGTCCCGTCCGCAGAAGTCGTGATGCTCATGACGCCATACAACCATCGGGCACGCGGCGGGGCCAGGGGTGACGGACCCGAGCTGTCAGCGCCGCTGAGGACGCCCCGCTACGACTCCGAGGGCGCCTGCGGCAGGCGCGGACCGTGGTTCCACGCCAGGATCGCGGGCTGCTCGCGCGCGAATCCCAGCACGGATGCCGATCCGGCATCCAGCGAGATGGATGCCGCGAACCGCGGCGCCTGGCGCAGGAACACGGCGGTGAGGATGCGCAGGTAGTGGCCGTGCGCGACCAGGGCGACATCGCCCTCGGCCATCGCCGGGAGCACCCGGGTCAGCACGCGTGACGCACGCGCGGCGACCTCCTCGACGGTCTCGCCGGGCGTATCGCCGCTGATCACCCCGTGCGCGAACGCGGTCCACGGATAGCCGAGCTCGGCGCGGATGTCTCTGGTGGTGCGCCCCTCGTACCCGCCGTAGTCCCATTCGACCAGCAGCGGGTCGGTGTCGGCATCCAGCCCCGCGAGCTCCGCAGTGCGCCGGGCGCGCTGCAGCGGCGAGCTGAGCACGAGCCCGAAGTCGTAGTCGCGCACGAGCTCGCCCGCGGCACGGGCGAGCTGCTCGCCGTGCGCGGTCAGCGGGATGTCGGTCAGGCCGGTGTGCCGGCCGGTGCGCGACCACTCCGTCTCGCCGTGCCTCAGCAGCACGAGCTTGCCCTGCGGCGCGTCGGGGGCGGGGTGTTCGGGCAGCGGGTCCAGTGCGTCCACACGGTCACCGTACCCCGTGGGAATGAATGCCGCTGCACGTTGGTTGTAGATACAACCAAGAGAGCTTCACCCCACACCGCCCCGCCTCCGGAGGAGCCCGATGACCACCACCGAATCCCGCACCGCGCCAGCGCCCGACCGCATCCTCAGCGCGAGCACGGGCATGGACGCCGTCACCCTGCGGGTCGGCGACCTCGAACTCATGTCGTCGTTCTACGCCGGCGCCCTCGCGCTCGAGCCGATCGAGGAGCGCTCGCGCGGCACCGAGGTGCACCGCGTGCTCGGCCGCGGCGGCATCCCGATGGTGCGGCTGATCGGCACCCCCGGCCTGCCCGCGGTCGACCCGCGCCAGGCCGGCCTGTTCCACACCGCCTTCCTCTTCGACGACGCCCCGGCGCTCGCCGCCACCGTGCTGCGCACCGCGCAGGACTCGCGCGCCAGCTTCACCGGATCGAGCGACCACCTCGTCAGTGAGGCGTTCTACTTCACCGACCCCGAGGGCAACGGCATCGAGCTGTACACCGACCGCGACCGCTCGCAGTGGCAGTACGACCGGGGCACCCTGCAGATGTCGACCCTGTACCTGGATCCGAACGCGTACCTGCAGCGCCACCTCGACGAGCAGGTGCTCGCCGGCATCAGCAAGGCCGCGGGCCGGGTCGGCCACGTGCACCTGCAGGTGGGCGACATCCCCACCGCCCGTGCCTTCTACGTCGACGCCCTCGGCTTCGAGACCACGGTCGACACCTATCCCGGCGCTCTGTTCGCCGCGGCCGGCGGCTACCACCACCACGTCGCCATGAACACCTGGAACAGCGCCGGTGCGGGCCCCCGCGCCGCGAGCCTGGGCCTGGGCGATGTCGCGATCACCGTCCCCGGGCGCGACGACCTCGACGCGCTCGCCGCGCGCCTGAACCACCACCGGCTGCAGTTCGCCGACGACGGCCGCTCGATCTCGCTGGATGACCCCTGGGGCACGCACGTCACCGTCGCCCTGCCCGGCTCCGACGTCGAGGAGGTGCTGGCGCGATGACCCTGCAGGCGATCACCTCCTGGGACGGGCCGCTCGAGTCGGCATCCGTCGTCGCCGTGTTCCTGCACGGCTTCGGCTCGAACGAACGCGACCTCGCCGGCCTCGCACCCGCCCTGCCGCAGGGCACCCCGTGGGCGTCGCTGCGCGCGCCCATCGCCATCGGCCCCGGCGGGTTCGCCTGGTTCCCGATCGGCGAACCCGGCAACCCCGACCCCGCGTCGGTCGCGGCGGCGACGGACACGATCTGGGCATGGGCGGATGCCGTGCTGCCGGCCACCGCGCGCATCGCGCCCATCGGCTTCTCGCAGGGCGGCCTGATGGCCTCGCAGCTGCTGCGCACCGCCCCTGAGCGCGTCATCGCCCCGGTCATCCTGGGCGGCTTCGTGCAGGCGGGGGAGCAGCCCGGCGACGCCGAGCTGGCGCGCACGCGGCCCGCCGTGTTCTCGGGTCGCGGCGAGGCGGACCGGGTCATCGCCGCTGCCGCCGTGGCGCGCACCGACGCCTGGCTGCCCGGCCACACCACGGCCACGGCGCGCAGCTACCCCGGTCTCGCGCACGGCATCGACGGTCGCGAGTTGGCCGACGTGCGCGACTTCCTCGCCCGCGAGCTGGCGGTCGTGGCCGGATGACCGACCAGACCAGCCAGGCGCAGCCGTTCGAGATCGGCATCTTCACCTTCGGTGAGCTCAGCCGCACCGCCGACGGTGCGCACTCCGACCCCCGCGATCGCCTGGAGCAGCTGCTGGAGTGGGCGCGAGTCGCCGACCAGGGCGGGCTCGACGTGTTCGGCGTCGGCGAGCACCACCGTCCCGACTTCGCCGTGTCGTCGCCGCAGATCGTGCTCGCCGCCGCGGCGCGCGAGACCGAGCGCATCCGTCTCACCAGCACCGTGTCGGTGCTCTCCAGCGCCGACCCGGTCCGTCTGTTCGAGGAGTTCGCCACGGTCGACCTGCTCAGCGGCGGGCGGGCCGAGATCACCGCCGGCCGCGGCGCCTACGTGGAGTCGTTCCCGCTGTTCGGGCAGGATCTGCAGCGCTACGACGAGTACTTCGACGACCGGCTCGACCTGCTGCTCGCGGTGCGCGACGGCAACCCCGTCACCTGGCAGGGCACCACGCGGCCGCCGCTGCATGACGCGGGCATCTGGCCGCGCCCGCAGCAGTCGTCGCTGCCGGTGTGGATCGCCGTCGGCGGCACGCCCGAGTCGGCCGCCCGCGCCGGACGGCTGGGCCTGCCGATGTATCTCGCGATCCTGGGCGGGCCGACCCGCTTCCGCCCGCTCGTCGAGCTGCACCGGGCTGCGGCGGAGGCCACCGGCATCCCGCAGCCGCGCGTCGGGGTCACCTCGCACTTCCACGTCGCCGAGACCACCCAGGCCGCGCGCGACGTGTTCTTCCCGCACTACGCCGCCTACTTCGCCGAGAACATGCCGCGCGGCGGGATGCTCGACCGAGAGACGCTCGACACCTGGGCGGGTCCGGGCGGGGCGCTGTTCGCCGGCAGCCCGGCCGAGATCGTCGACAAGATCCTGTGGGAGCACGAGATGCTCGGCCACACGCGCTTCCTGGCGCAGGTCGGGCTCGGCGGCCTGAACCAGCGCGACACGCTGCGCTCGATCGAGCTGCTCGCCACCGAGGTGCTGCCCGAGGTGCGTCGGGCGCTCGCCCGCTGACGGGCACCGGGCCACAGCCCGCTGACAGCGCGTGCTCGTGCACATCAGGGGACGAGCACGCGCACGGTCTGCGACAGCCGGGTGCGCACGTCGAACGCCTCGGTGACCCCGAGCGGTCGCGTGCCCGGCACGCCCGAGCGCAGCACCGTGCGCAGGGCGGAACGCCGCACGACGGCGACCTGAACGCCGCGCACCGACCCGAGCACAGTCGCGGGCTCGGCGACATCCTCGTCGGGCAGGATCAGCACGGCTCCGCCGAAGCGCACGCGTGCGGCGCGGGCGACCCAGCGCGCCCGGCTGAGCAGATCGGCGACCGGTGTGCGGCCGTGCACCGCGGCGCCGATCACCTCGCCCTGCCGGAACCGCACGGCATCCCCGAAGTCCTCCGACACCAGCCCGTACAGGCCGGTCGGGGTGAGCACGACGTGGTCGAGTTTCTGGCCGCCATCCGGGCCGCAGATCACGTCGTGCCAGGCGGTGAAGCCGATGCCGAGATCGTCGATGGCCTGTGACGTCGCCTCCTCGGCGAGGGCGTCGGCCAGCATCCGCCGCACCCCCCACGGGGCGGTGCGCACGATCGCCGGGTCGTACGCCTCCCGCGCGGTGACCGTGTGGGCCAGGTGCTCCGACAGCAGCTGCAGGTAGCGGCGGCGGCGCCACGCGCCGGCCTGCCCGTACGACTTCGTGCGCGGCCGGGTGCCGCCGCGCGGAGCGGATGCCGTGGGCGGCCCCCACGCGGCATCCGTGCGTCCCCGGTCGTAGGCAGTGCGGGCCTCGGGCGAGCCGATATTCTCCCACGCCCGCTGGACGCGGATGAACAGCGCGGCGTCGCCGCCGGTGTCGGGATGGGTCTGGCGCAGCCGCAGCCGGTAGGCACGGCGCAGCTCGTCGTCGTCGACCGCGGGGTCGACGCCGAGCACCTCGTACGCGGATGCGGAGAGCGGACCGTCGAACATCGCCCTCCTCGAGCCGTCGCATCCAGCGTAGACGGCCCCGGCCCGCGGGCTGTGCCGGCGGATCGGGGTTATGCGTCCGCCGGCGGCGGCGTAGGCTCGGCCGCGCAGTGACGGGGACGTCATCGCCCCGGCGGATCAGACGGAGGCGCACTCATGCAGACGCTGACCATCGATTTCATCATGTCGCTTGACGGCTACGGCGCCGCCCGCGGCTGGCCCGGATGGTGGGGTCTCGAGAGTCCCGAGTACCTGGCCTGGCTCGAGCAGTCCTCGGCCGCGGATGACCCGCTGCTGATGGGTGCCACGACCTACCGGCTGATGTCGGCGATGGCCGCCGAGCGCATCGAGGGGGTCGAGTCGCTCGACGCGGTGCCCAAGTACGTGTTCTCGTCGAGCCTGCGCGAGCCGCTGGAATGGTCGCACACCACGCTCGTGCGCACCGACGCCGCGGCGTTCGTGCGCGATCTGAAGGAGCTCTCCGACCGTCCGCTGCGCACGCTCGGCAGCGTCGCGCTGTGCCGGTCGCTGCTGGCCGCGGGCCTGGTCGACCGGTACCGGGTGGTGATCTTCCCGGTGATCACGGGCGCGACCGGGCAGGACCGCATCTTCGACCACTACCCCGACGTGCGACTCGAACTCGTCGAGGCGCGCACCTTCGACCAGCGCACGCAGCTGCTGGAGTACGTGCCGACCGTGCTCGACGGTCCTCCCGGACGCTGAGGGAGCGCATCCGCGCGCTTCTCCCCGCGGGCGGGTCCGAGAAACGGCGGGTGTACCGAGGCCGGACCGGCGACTTCTGGGACACCCTTCGGAAGCGTGTCCCAGTACTGGAGGGTGCGGATGCCGCCGACTCGCAGCTTCTGGGACATGCCGGCGTCGCACCGGGGGTCGCGCGCTCGCGCGGCTGACTCAGCCCTTCAGGAACTCCAGCGCCGCCATACGGAAGGCCTTCGATCCGGGCGCGTTGAAGTGGTGCCGCCCGGGGATCTCGAAGAACGTGCCCTGCGCCGCCGCCTCGGCGAGGCGCCGCGAGCCCTGGATCACGCCGTCCTCCGACCCGGTCGCGAACAGCACCGGCTGCTGGGGCGCGTACTCGGGATCGGGGTCGACCGACCGCGAATCGCGCATGCCCTCGGCCAGCGCGAGCAGGGCGTACAGGTCGTTGCCAGGCACGCGTTCGGCGAGCTCGATGTAGTTCTGCGTGACCGGATCGGTCACCGGGATGCCGTCGTCGGCGTAGCGGCACACCTGATCGATGTCGAGGCGGTCGAGCGGGATGCCGTCCGGCACGCCGCCGAGCACGGCCCGGGGGATGCGGTCGCCGAGATCCTGGGTGACCTGCCAGCCCACGCGCGCCCCGAGCGAGTAGCCGACGTAGAGCGCCTCGTCGACGAGGAAGGTGTCGAGCACGCTCTCGACGTCGCGGGCGAGGCTGCGCACGGTGTAGCCGTCGGACTCGTGCGGCTTCTGGCTGGCGCCGTGCCCGCGCTGGTCGATGCCGAGGATGCGGTACCCCTCGCGCTCGAGCATCCGCACCCACGCCGTGTGCACCCAGGTGTCGGCGGTGCTCGAGGCGAACCCGTGCACGAGCACGACGACCGGTGCCTCCGGATCGCCCCACGAGTATGTCGCGAGTCCCACCCCATCACCCACCTCCACGAACTGCGGGCGGGGGAGGTGCGTCAGAGCGGAGAGAAGGTCGGCCACGCCTCCATCATGCTCCTGTCGGGGTGCGCGTGGGGCCAGGAGAACTCCGGGGCGCCGTCACGAGTCCGGCGCCCCGGGTCGTCTCACTGCCTGTCCGGATCCTCGCCCTCGGCCTGCGACGGGTGCCCGTCCTCCTGCGGATCGTCATGGCTCGCGGGATGCGCGGGGTCTTCGCCCTCGGCCTGGCTGGGATGGCCCGGCTGTGCGCCGTCCGGCACGTCGCCGGTGATGGATGCCGCCGGCCAGCGCAGCGCCGCCAGCGGCGGATGCGGTTCCGCCTCCTCGCGCGGCTCGCCCTCGGCGGGCTCGTCCTCGAGGAACACGACCTCGGCGTCGGTGAGCAGGGCGGCCCGCACCAGCGCCTCCACGGCCGGCATCGGCACGCCTGGACCCGCGTCGAACGCGTCGGCCTCGCCGATCGCGACCCACGGGGCCTCGGGCAGTGCGAGCAGCGTCTGGCGGTCATCCGTCATCCGCTCATCGAGCAGCAGCGTGTCGACCTGCGCCTGCTGCAGGGCACCGACCACGGCGTTGACGCCGGATGCGCCGTTCTCGGCATCCCGCTCCGCCGCCCGATCGCGTACCGCGCTGACCCGGCCGCCGTGCGCCAGGGCGGTGGTCTCGTCGATCGCCTCGACCAGCGCCGTGTCATCGGCGCCGTCGGCGCGCGTGTCGGCATCGACTTCCACGACCAGCGCGAGTGCGTCGGCGCCGATGTTCTCCAGCAGCAGCCCGCGCACGTGCGCATCGCCGGTGACGAAGATGTGCTCGGGCCGGTGCGCGCGCACCAGCCGGTCGACGGCCTCGCCGACCTCCGACTGGTTGTGCTGCCAGACCTCCTCGACGCTGCGCTGGAAGCGCGCCTGCGACCAGCCGCCGGGGCTCACCTTCGTGATCGGATGCTCCTCGCCTTCGATGTGCTGTACCTTCTCGGGATCCGTCCGGCCCAGGCGTTCGAGAGACAGCTCGGCGCCGTCGCGTCCGGTCTGCACCACGAGGATGCGGCGCTCGCCGCCGTGATGACGCAGCAGCGGCACGACCTCGGGGAACGTCCCGTGGGTGATCCGCTCCGCCCCGCGCCGGCCGGAGGCGAAGCCCTCGTCGGCGACGATGTCGCCGCCGCGGGCCACCAGCCAGCGCGCAGACGGGGCGGGCAGCCCGATGTCGTCGGGCAGTACGGCCAGGATCGCCTCTGCGTCGTCGTCCGGGATGCCGGCATCGCGCATGCGGTCCTTCAGCGACCGCATCCTGCTCTCGACCGCCCCGGGCGGTTCGCCCTGCGGGCCGTCGGTGTAGACCGTGCTCCAGGCGCCGGGCTCGGAGAGCAGTCCGTGCAGATCCAGTCCGCGGATGTCAGTGGAGCTCATCGTCATCGCCCTCCTCGCCGGCGATCTCGGGCTCGTCGCGTTCGAAGGCCTGCTGCACCTCTTCGGGGTCGGTGTCGTCGGGCAGCGGTTCGGTCTCCCGGAAGGGTTCGGCGTGCGGGGCACCGTGCCCCTGCACCATCCCGCGGGACTCCTGCTCGAGCTGTTCGTCGAGGTTCGGACCGTGCGTCGTATTGCCGCGCTGGGCGTCGCTCATCTCTCCTCCTAGATCGGGATGTCCAGGCGACGTTAGGCCGCCACCCCGGTGAGCGACACCGGGTTGACATCCCGGGCGCGAGCGCTCGATCAGCTGAGCAGCTCGATGAGCTGCGGCTCCACACGCCTGCCCGGGTCGACCACGACACCTTCGTCGTACAGGTCGACGATGCGCGGGTCGACGTAGCTGGCGCGAGCGACGGCCGGGGTGTTGCCGAGAATCGCGGCGGTCTCGCGGATGGCGGCCGCCACCGCGCGCTTGCGCGCCGACACCGTGCCGCGCGGGCCGATCCGGGCCAGCGCCTCGGCCGCCGAGATCGTGCCGTGCAGGGTGCGGAAGTCCTTCGCCGTGAACTCGCCCCCGGTGCGGGTGCGTACGTCGTCGTTGACATCGGCGGGGCGCAGGGGATGCCATGCGTCGTCGCCGTTCTCGCGCCAGCTGAGCAGCAGCGTCCTGCCACCGCGGCGCTTGAGCCCAGCGATCAGCGCAGCCAGCTCGGCGTCGTCGATCTTCGACTCCCATGGCTGGCCGCTCTTGCCGGGAAAGCTCAGCTCGACGAGCCGGTTCTCGCGCACCCGCGCGTGCGCGCCGCGCAGGGTGACGAGCCCCACGCTGCCGTGCTGGCGGGCGTACTGCTCCGAGCCGACGCGCAGCAGCGCGCTGTCGAGCATGCGGAATGCGCCGGCGAGCACCCGGCGCCGGCCGAACCCGTCCAGGCGCAGGTCACGGGTGACACCGCCCCGCACGGCCGGCATCACGGCCGCGAGCTGCAGCATCCGATCGAACTTCTCCTGCGCCACCCGCTCGTGCCACGCCGGGTGGTAGAGGTACTGACGCCGCCCGGCGTCGTCCACGCCGGTGGCCAGGATGTGCCCGTTCTCGTGCGGGCTGAGCCACACGTCCGTCCAGGCGGGCGGCACCGCGAGGGCGCGCAGCCGGTCGAGCGTCGCGGCATCCTCGATGCGCGTGCCGTCCGGCATCCGGTATTCGAAGCCGCGGCCGCGGCGCACCCGGCGCAGGCCGGGGCCGTGCGGGTCGCTGCGCCTCAGTCGCGTCATGCCTCCGGCGTACCTGCCTCGTCGCGGCCTGCGCAAGCCCCTCCCTGCACGGCGACGGGCGCGCCTAACCTGACGTGTTCCGCAGCAACGAAGGAGGAGACATGTCGCACCAGCCGGGGGACGTGGTGACGATGTCCAAGCGCGGCCAGTGGGTGAACCGCGTCGAGGGCGAAGAGGAGCTGTCGCAGGGGTATGCGACGAAGGAGGAGGCGATCGAGGCCGGGCAGGGCATGGCCGACGCCCTCGGCACGCACCACCGGGTCGTCGACGCCGAACCGACCGGCACGATCACCGACGAGCAGAACGCCGATGACCAGGATGCCGTCGGCGAGGCCCGCGCCGATGGTGAGGACGACGCAGATGGTGAGGACGAGGCCGATGGTTCGGACGAGGATCCCGATCGGATCGAGGTGGAGGATCTGCCCTGAGCGCAGTACCTTTCCGAACGAGCGCGGCGCAATTCTGAACGAGGCTCTGGTCTTTCGCCGAATCGATTCGATACACTGATCACGAATGGCGCCGTGACCGATCACGGTGCCATTTCGTGTTCTCGCCGTCACGGCATCCGCTCGTCCTCCCCTCCTTCTCCGCCTTCTTCTCGGGACCCCTCTCCTCGCACCTCATGGCAACGACCCTGATCACCGGACGCCCCTGGCGCGTCATCCTGGCCTTCTCCGTGCCCCTGCTCATCGGCAACGTCGTGCAGCAGCTGTACCAGTTCGTCGACGCCGTCGTCGTCGGGCGTCAGCTCGGCGTGAACTCCCTCGCCGCGGTCGGTGCGACCGGCAGCCTGATCTTCCTCGTGATCGGCTTCGCCTGGGGGCTCTCCAGCGGCTTCGCGATCCCGACCGCCCAGGCGTTCGGCGCGTCCGACGCGCGCGGCGTGCGCCGCTCGGTGGCGACGGGCACCCTGCTCACCGCCGCGACGAGCCTCATCCTCACTGTGCTGGGTCCGCTGATCGCCGCACCCTTCCTCGAGCTGCTGCAGACGCCGCCCGAGCTGATGGCCGAGGCGACCGTGTTCACGCAGGTCACCTTCATCGGCGGCAGCACGATCATGTTCTTCAACTACCTCGCCGCGATCATCCGCGCGATCGGCGACTCGACGACCCCGCTCGTGTTCCTCACCGTCTCGTGCGCGCTGAACGTCGGGCTCGTCATCCTCATGGTCGGACCTCTCGCCTGGGGCGTCGCGGGTGCCGCGTGGGCGACCGTGCTCGCGCAGGCCGTCTCGGTGCTGCTGTGCCTGCTCTACGTGTGGCGCCGGGTGCCGGTGCTGCACGTGCACCGCGACGACTGGAAGGTCTCGCGCGACGACATCGTCGAGCACCTGCGCCTCGGCCTGCCGATGGGATTCCAGGCCTCGATCATCGCGATCGGCGCGCTGATCGTGCAGGTGGCGCTGAACCGGCTCGGTGCCGAGGCGGTGGCCGCGTACACCGCGGCATCCCGCGTCGACAGCCTCGCCAGCGCGTTTCTCGCCTCGCTTGGTCTTGCGGCGTCGATGTACGCGGCGCAGAACCTCGGCGCCCGCCGGCCCGACCGCATCCGCACCGGCACCATCCAGGCGATCTGGATGGCGATCATCGGCTCGGTGGCCCTGGGTGTGGTCATGATCGCATTCGGCGCACCCGTCGTGCGGCTGTTCGTCGGCGACGGTGCCGACGACGTGGTGGCCTCCGCGCACCTGATGCTGATCATCAACGGCCTGACCTACTCGCTGCTCGGCGTGCTGTTCGTGCTGCGCGGGGTGCTGCAGGGCCTCGGCCACGTGCTGGTGCCGACCGTGACCGGCGTGATCGAGCTGGTGATGCGTGTCGTGGCAGCAGTGGTGCTCGGGGCGCTGCTCGGTTTCGGCGGCGTGGCGATGAGCAACCCGCTGGCCTGGGTGGGCGCGGTCGCGCTGCTCATCCCGGCCTACGTGAAGGCGCATCGTGCGCTGGCGAAGATGAAGGTCGACCCCATCGAATCGACCCTGACCACGCCGATCCCGGTCATCGGACCGACCGACGGGTCGATGGTGGTCGACGCGGTCTACACGGCGCCTGTGCCGGTGGTGTCGCCGCGGCTGAGCCGCCTGCGGCTGCCGCGTACGACGCGCCGCCGCGGCTGAGCCGGTCCGGTGATCGCGCAGTGACGGGGTCCACGGACCCCGTCACCCGTCGTTCACCGATCATCCTCCGGGATGATGCCGAATCGTTCTCACGACGGAGGCCGAAACGCGATCTCCCCGCGTAACCTGGAGTCAGAGGCGCGCGGGGGGCGCGCCCAGGACCGGGGGGTCATGCCATGTCCACTCTTGCAGTGACCAAGGCGCTGATGGCGGTCTTCGTGCCGATCGGGACGGCCGGAGCAATCATCGCCCTCGCCTGCGCGGTCATCGCCGCCGTCGCCATCGCGCGCGGTGCGGCCGGCCTCGCAGGCGGGGCGATCGGGGTCTGGATCGTCGGCGCCCTGCTGAGCATTTCGGCGTCCTTCGCCGGACAGTGGACGCCGTTCCTCGTCTCGGCGATCGCACTCGGGGCGGCGCTCGTCGCCGGGGCGGTGCTCCGGGGCGTCATCCGCGGGGTTCGCGCGCATCGGGTCACGGCCGCGCGTGCGGCGGTGACCGTCGGCGTTCAGAAGCCTGAGGCTGTCGAAGAGCGCGTGATCGCGGGACGTCCCGCGCCGCGGGCGTCCACCGCATCCTCGGAATCCGGAGTCCGCACCGAGGCGATCAAGCTCGCCGCCTGATCAGGCTCTCGCGTCCGGCGCTGCGCGCCGGACGCGAGTCTTCCGCGACGCTACTCGATGGGGTCGGGTCGCCGCTGCCGTCGCACGATGCGCAGTTCACTGGCGAGGATGCCGAGCACGACCAGCAGTCCGCCCAGCAGGGCGGCGGCGGGGAGCCGCTCGCCGGCGAGGCGCCCGATGAGGGCGGCCCACACCGGCTCGCCGGCGTAGATGATCGTGGCCCGCGTGGGCGAGACCGACCTCTGCGCCCAGTTCATCGTCAGCTGGATGACGCAGCTCGCCGCGCCCAGGCCGATCGCCGCCGCCACCCACACCCAGGAGAACTGCGGCACGCCCTCGCCGACGACAGGCATGGTCGCGAAGCCGAGCAGCCCGGCGGTGAGCAGCTGCACGACCGTGATGCGGCCGAGGTCGATGCGGTTCGCGAACACGCTGATCAGGATGATCTCGCCGACGATGGGCAGCGTGCTGATCAGGGTGACCGTCTCGCCGAGTCCGAGCGACAGCGAGAGCGTGCCCGGGCCGGCGATCAGCACCAGGCCGGCGAACGCGAGCCCCGCGCCCACGAAGGCGAGGACGGGTGGGCGCCGGCGGAAGAACAGCCACTGGGCGAACGGCACCATCGGCACGTACAGCGCCGTCAGGAACGCCGAGGTGCTCGACTCGATCGTCTGCAGCCCCATGGTCTGCAGGCCGTAGCCGGCGTAGATCATCAGGCCGATCGACGCTCCCGCGCCGATGTCGGCCCACGTCATCCCGCGCAGCGACCGGTGGAAGATCAGGATGCTGATCAGCCCCGCGACGATGAACCGCAGACCGACGAAGAACCACGGGCCGGAGTGCTCCATGGCCCAGTGGACGAGAAGGAACGTGGCGCCCCACACGGCCGTGATGGCGATGAGGGCGAGCTCCTGCGGGCGCAGGCGCATCCAGCGAAGACGAGAGGGCACAGCTGATTCTCCCGGATCCGCGGTGCTCCCGGGTGCGGTCGGTGGCTCCTCACTGTCAGTCGTCGGCGGGGCGCTCCCCGAATCCCCAGCGGATCGACAGGGCGCCCGGGCCGAAGGCGCGGCGCACGGCGTGCAGCGATCGTGCGCCGGAGAGGTGCCGTGGGGTCGCCACCACCCCCGCGGTGGTCTCCTCGACCTCCTCGCACCAGTCGGGTACCGCCGCCGCGTCGAAGCGGGTCCACAGCAAGAGTTCGCGCGCCTGGAAGGCGACGCCGTGGCCTGTGCCGTCGCCGGCGGGGAAACCGGGCGGATAGGTCACCGACCACTCGATCATCGCGCTGTTCGGTGTGGTGATCGGATGCTCGGTCTCGAAGATGAAGCCGTGGATCTCGCGGCTCTCGTGGGAGTGCGTCCGCGCGATGCGCCCGCCGCCGATCGCCTGGAACACCGGCGGCGGACTCGGGGTGCCTGCGGTGATCTCGACGAACGGGATCTCGGTGACCACGCCCGCCGTCGCCTGGATGACGATACGCGTCGTGCGCCGGACCACCTGGCCGTCGGGGCCGACATCCGTCACCGCGTGGATGGTCTGCTCGCGCGTGGGATCCGGATAGGCGGCACCCATCGCCAGGAACGTCTCCTTCACGCGCTCCTCGAGCAGCTCACGGTCGAACGGGAACGACGTCGCGCCCAGAGGGCCCGTCCGCAGTGACGGACCGAGCCGATCTATCAGGGCACCCGGATCCAGCCCGAGCATGTCCTCGAGATCCGCAATCGCGGCCAGCGACTGCGCGCCCTCGGGCCGGCGGGCGCCCGAGCGCCAGTAGCTCAGCGTCGCCCTCGACACCGGGTTGCCCCGCTCGGCGAGACGCGCGTGCAGACGCGCGAGTGTCACGCCGCGCCCCCTGATCGCGGCGCTCAGCGCCTCGGCGAAAGACTCCGTTGCCGCATCGCGTGAAACAGCATCCGTCACAGCACCCTCCCCGGTATGTGAACGTCTACCGCCTAGATTGGCATACGGGTGCGGTGATGACAGTCGCTGGGGAGCGCGAATCACCGCCCCTCCGAGAACGTGAGGACAGGGCCCGTCCGCCGCGCGCTCGGCGGTGCGCATGGTCCCCTGGCGCACGGTTGCGGGTCCGGCGGCCTTTGGGGAGGCTGCCGGGCCCCGCCTTCCCCCCGCCTTCCCGGCCCGAACAGGCCCCTCATACGGCCCCGGCGTAGACTGGAGGGGTCACCGATCCGAGGACTGTCATGCCCACCGCTTCCCGCACGTTCACGCTGCGTCATGTGCAGCTGGCTCGTGCTGCTCTCGCGGCGGTCGCGGCCATCATGATCACCTTCTCGCCCGATCACTCCGCGGCCGTCGGCCTCTCGGTGTTCAGCGGGTTCGTGCTCTCCACCGCTCTGGTGCACGTGATCGCCGCCGTGATCGTGCACCCGGCCGGCCGGCGCTGGCCCGCCGTGGTCATGAGCATCCTGTCCTTCCTGATCGGCATGGTCGCCAGCGTCCCCTCACTGCGTTCGGACGGCGTCTTCTTCGGCACAGTGATCGCCTGGGCCGCTCTCACCGGACTCGTCGAGCTTCTCGCCGGCATCCGGCGTCGTGGTGACGAAGACGCCCGCGACGCGATCATCACCGGAGCGCTCGGACTCCTGCTGGCTGTCATCGTGCTGCTCGTGCCGGTCGGCTTCACGCAGGAGTACTCGCCCGAGCCGGGCGCGACGTTCACGGTCACCGGGATCATCCTGGCCGTCGGCTTCTTCGGCGGCTACGCCGCGATCGTGGCGGTCTTCCAGGGCATCGCCGGCCTCACGCCGCGCGCGCGGAAGACCGTCGAGACTGATGCCGGCACCGACAGCCTGGCCGACCATGGAGGACGTGCATGACCGACCAGAAGCCCACCCGACGCGAGATCCTGCGTCCGCTGCACCTCGTGGGCATCGCCCTCGTCTGCGGCATCTTCGCGACCGTCGTCACGCTGGTCTCCACCGGCGCCTTCACCGAGCGCGTCAACGCCTCGATCTCGCGGGGCTCGTACGAGGGGCTCACGCCGATCGCGCTCGGGCTGGTGGTCGGCGGCATCTCGTTCATCGTCACGCTGCTGGGCCTGGCCATGCTGATGCTGGCCGTCGATCCCGCCGACGTCACCCGCACGATCGACCGTCCGGTGCTGATGGACGGCGACGGCCCGGCACCTGAGAAGAACGACCGCCCGGCCGACGCCAAGGACCGTCCCGCCGACGGCGGCGACGCGGCATCCGCATCCGGGGCGCCCTCCGCGAGCTGAACCGGCCGGGCCGGCAGGGCCCGTCGAGCCGTTCGCGCCTCAGCGAGGCGGCGTCAGCTGCAGCAGCCGGTCGTCGCCCTCGCGCGGCTGACCTCGGCCGTCGGTGTTGTTCGTGAGCACCCAGATCGTCCCGTCGGGACCCGCGACGACGTCGCGCAGTCGCCCGAACTCGCCCTGGTGCAGCGCCCGGGTGCCGGCATCCGGGTTCGCCGTGTCGAACGTCTGGATCACCTCGCCGCGCAGCCCCGCGATGTAGACGACGCTGTCGACGACGGCGATCCCGCTGGGGCTCGCCTCGGCCGGCGTCCACACGGCGACCGGGTCGATCGCATCCGCCGCCCCGGCCACGCCCTCGTGCTCGGGCCAGCCGTAGTCGCCGCCGGACTCGATGCGGTTGAGCTCGTCCCAGGTGTTCTGCCCGAACTCGCTCGCCCACATCGTGCCCGAGGAGTCCCACGCCAGTCCCTGCACGTTGCGATGGCCGAGGCTGTGCACGGCGTTGCCGAACGGGTTGCCTGGCGCCGGTTCGCCGGTCGGAGTCACGCGCAGGATCTTCCCGCCGAGGAAGTCCGGATCGCGCGCCCGCTCGCGTTGCCCGGCATCCCCGGTCGCGATGTACAGCATCCCGTCGGGGCCGAATGCGATGCGCCCGCCGTTGTGGTTCGAGGCGCGCGGGATGCTGTCGATCACCACCTCGCGTTCGTCGAGGTCGACGGCCAGCGATCCGGCGCCGCCGGTCAGCGGCATCCGCACCACCCGGTTGTCGTCCTCGGCGCCGTGGTACGCGTACAGCCAGCGGATGCCGTCGGCGTCGTGCACGGCGAGGCCGTGCAGGCCCGATTCGCCGCCGGAGACGACGCCGGGGATGACCCCGGCTTCGCGCAGCTCGCCCTCGGTCGTGAGCTCGAGGATGCGGCCGTCACCGCGCTGCGAGATCAGCGCCCCGCCGTCGTCCAGGCGCACGACCGACCACGGCGCCTCGAGGCCCGTCGCCAGGGCGACGGACTCGGTCGTCGCGGGAGTCCCGGTCGCCGGGGTGCCGGCGGTTGCGCGCGGTGATTGCGGCGCGACGGGGCCGGGCGCCGTGCAGGCTGTCAGCGCCGGTGCGGTCGTCAGCGCGGTGAGGATGCCGAGGGTCGCGACGAACCCGCGACGGGGGCGAAGTCGTGCACGCATCGGGGCCTCCCTGGCATCCGCTCCACTCCAGGATCGCCGACCTCCGGCGGCCTGACCAGGGCGAATCGGGAATGTCCGAGCCGCGGATAGGCTTGTCGGAATCATGACCGCCTCCGTCGACCGAGCCGCTGTCGGACTGCGATCAGAGCGCGGTCCGGTGCTCGGGGCGCTCATGCTCGCCGCCAGCCTCATCGCCATCGACGCGACCATCCTCGCCACGGCGGTGCCCAGCATCGTGCGCGATCTCGGCAGCTACCAGCAGTTCCCGTGGCTGTTCTCGATCTACCTGCTCGCGCAGGCGGTGAGCGTGCCGATCTACTCGCGCTTCGCCGACACCATCGGGCGCAAGCCGATCATCCTGTTCGGCATCGGCCTGTTCCTGCTCGGCTCCGTGCTCTGCGGCGTCGCCTGGGACATGACCTGGCTGATCATCTTCCGCCTCGTGCAGGGCCTGGGCGCGGGCGCTGTCGCGCCCATGACGATGACGATCGTCGGTGACATCTACACGGTCGCCGAGCGCGCCAAGGTGCAGGGGTACATCGCCAGCGTCTGGGCGATCTCGTCGGTCGTCGGCCCGGCCCTGGGCGGCGTGTTCTCGCAGCTCGACGCATGGCGCTGGATCTTCTTCATCAACATCCCGCTGTGCGCGCTGGCCGGATGGATGCTGATGCGGCGCTTCCACGAGCAGAAGCAGACCCACCGGCACCGCATCGACTTCGCCGGGGCCGCCCTGCTGACGATCGGGCTGACCGGCGTGATCCTCGGACTGCTCGAGGGCGGCAACGCGTGGGCGTGGCTCTCGGTGCCGAGCCTGCTGTGCTTCGGCATCGGCGCGCTGGCGCTGGTCGTCTTCGCGATGGTCGAGCGGCGGGCTGCCGAGCCGATCATCGACTTCGCGCTGTTCTCACGGCGCCTGATCCTGGTGACCACGCTGGTGTCGTTCGGGGTCGGGGCGCTGCTGATCGGCGTCACCAGCTTCGCACCGGCGTATCTCGAGGGGTCGCTGGGCATCGCCCCGCTGCTGTCGGGCCTGGCCGTCGGGGCGCTCACGCTGGGGTGGCCGATCGCCGCGACGATCGTCGGCCGGCTGTATCTCAGCATCGGGTTCCGCCGCACCTCGCTGATCGGCCTGTCGATCTCGACGGTCGCCGCCGGGATGCTGGCCCTCACCGGCCCGTATCCGAACCCGTTCACGGTCGCCGGCATCGCCTTCGTCCTCGGCTTCGGCCTGGGCTGGACGGCGGCGCCCACGCTCATCGCCGCGCAGGCGTCGGTCGGGTGGGGTCAGCGCGGCGTCGTGACCGGCATGAACGCGTTCGCCCGCTCAGCCGGCAGCGCGGTGGGCGTGGCCGTGCTCGGCGCGATCTCGAACGCGGTGATCCGTCAGGGCGCGGGCGCCCACGATCCCGCGACGATCATCTCGGCATCCACCTGGGTCTTCGTCGGCGCGGCCGTGACCGCCGCCGTCACCCTCGTCGTGCTCCTCTTCATGCCGCGCGACACCGCTCCGGTCGCCTGACTTCGTGGTCGCCGTGCGCTTTCCATCCGCTCCTCGGGCATGCGGATGGAAACCGTCGCTCCCGAGGCGCGCGAACTGGCGTTCTCCATCCGCCCCGCCAGGGCGAAGATGGAAAAGGGCGCTCGGATGCCGCGCAAACCAGCACTTTCCATCTTCCGGCCGCGGGGCGAGCGGTCAGAGCGGCAGCCGCGCGGCGTTGACCTCGAAGGAGCGCATGGGCTCAGCGGGCGAGCCGCTCGGCGATGCCGGTGTAGGTGGCGGGGGTCAGGGCGAGCAGGCGCTGCTTGGCGGCATTCCCGATCTCCAGGCCCTCGACGAACTCGGCCAGCTCGGCGGCGCCGACCCGGTGACCGCGGGTGAGCTCCTTGAGCAGCGCGTACGGGTCGGTGATCGACGAGCGGCCGGCGACGACCTCGGCGCGGATCACGGTCTGGATCGCCTCGGCCAGCACCTCCCAGTTGTGGTCGAGGTCGTCGAGCAGCACGTCGCGCGAGAGCGAGATCTCGTTCAGGCCGCGGCGCAGGTTGTCGAGCGCGAGCAGCGAGTGCCCGAATGCGACGCCGATGTTGCGCTGCGTGGTCGAGTCGGTGAGGTCGCGCTGCAGGCGCGAGGTGACCAGCGTCTGCGACAGCGAGTTCAGCAGGGCGCCGGAGAGCTCGAGGTTGGCCTCGGCGTTCTCGAAGCGGATCGGGTTGATCTTGTGCGGCATGGTCGACGACCCGGTCGCCCCGGCGACCGGGATCTGCGCGAAGTAGCCCAGCGAGATGTACGTCCAGATGTCGGTGGCGAGGTTGTGCAGGATGCCGCCGGCGTGACGCACGTGGTCGTACAGCTCGACCTGCCAGTCGTGCGACTCGATCTGTGTGGTGAGCAGGTTGAAGTCGATGCCCAGGCCCTCGATGTACTCGCGGGCGATGGTCGGCCAGTCGGCATCGGGGTCGGCGGAGAGGTGTGCCGACCAGGTGCCGGTCGCGCCGGAGAACTTCGCCAGGTACTCGGATGCCGCGATGCGCGCGCGCACCCGCTCCAGGCGCCATGCGAAGACCGCCAGCTCCTTGCCCATGGTCGACGGGGTGGCCGGCTGGCCGTGGGTGCGGGAGAGCATCGCGGCATCCGCGTGCTCCTCGGCCAGCTCGCGCAGCTTGGCGATCACGGCATCCAGGGCGGGAAGCCAGACGCCCTCGACCGCGCGCTTGACGGTCAGCGCGTACGAGGCGGAGTTGATGTCCTCGCTCGTGCAGGCGAAGTGGGTGAGCTCGGCGATGGAGTCCAGGCCCAGCGTCGAGAGGCGATCGCGCACCAGGTACTCGATGGCCTTCACGTCGTGGCGGGTGACCGCCTCCTTCTCGGCGAGCCAGTCGATCTCGGCCTGGCCGAACTCGCGGTACAGCGCGCGCAGACGCTCTTTGTCGGCATCCGACAGCGGCGAGGTGCCGAACAGCGAGCGGTCGGTGAGGGCGATCAGCCACTCCACCTCGACCTCGACACGGGCGCGGTTCAGGCCGGCCTCGGAGAGGAAGTCGGCCAGTCCCGAGACGGCGGCGCGGTAGCGACCGTCGAGGGGGCTGAGCGGCTGCGCCGGAAGCGCGGGGAGCGGAAGCGAAGGCTGAGAACTCAGGGGAGATCCTCCTGATCGGGGACCCGCATCGCGCGGGCCGTCGTACGAGGGGCGCGCACAGCCGGTTCGAGCTGCGAGAAGAGGCCACGCGTCGCGGTCTCAATCATAGCCAGCACCGAATCGAACATCGTCGGGCCCGCGTAGTAGGGGTCGGGCACGTCCATGCTCGAGGCGTTCGGATCGTAGGCGCGCAGCAGGGTGACCTTGCCCTCGTCGTCGTCGCTGCGCGCCCAGGCCCGCAGGATCCGCTCGTGCGTGCGGTCGAGGGCGACGATCAGGTCGTTCTCGGCGAAGGATGCGGCGCTGAACTGCTTGGCCCGGTGCGCGGCGCCGTCATACCCTCGCCGTGCGAGGGAGTCGAGGGTGCGGTCGTCGGCGCGCTCGCCGAGGTGCCAGTCACCGGTGCCGGCGCTGCGCGAGAGCAGGCGCGCTCCAAGACCGCGCTGCTCGGCGAGAGCGCGGAGCACCACCTCGGCCATGGGGGAGCGGCAGATGTTGCCGGTGCAGACGAAGATGACGCGGAAGGGATCCGGGTCGGACATGGCACCATTCTGCCCGTATCGACTTCTTTCCCCAATCGTCGGATTCAGCGATTTCTCCACAACATCCGGGGATCGGAGGTCGGCGGGGTGCTCGTGCGGCGCACGCTGGGAGCATGTACTCCATCACGGCGGCCGAGGCACCGGCAAGCGACCAGATCTGGTGGGGCTTTCTCGCCCTGCGGGCAATCGATGACGCGGCGGATGCCGTCGCCGACGCCGAGAGCGTCGGCATGCGACTCGCGTTGGATTCGGCATGGCAGAACGACGGGACAAGCGCGCGCAAAATGCGGGAGGCCCTTGATGGCCTGCACACCGCGATCATGCAGGAACTCGCCGCGGTGCGCGCCCTGGGCGAGCAGTTGCGAAGGGCGTTGGATCTGTGAGCGACGAGGAACTGACCATCACGTCGGGCGGAACGATTGCGATCGACTCCTCGATGGTTCGCGACATCGGTCGTCGTCTGCACGGCGTCGGTACCGGTCTCGCTGAGGCCGTGGAGCGGCTGCGCAGCGCACGGGCGGCGCTGGACCAGGCGCCGGCGGTGGAGCGCGCTGGCGGTGCGGCCGGCATCGCCGAGTGCGCGGCTCGTCTGGCCGGCTGGCAGCCGCAGATCGACAAGATCGCGCAGGGGGCCGCTGCCATGGCGGACACATTCGAGCTGGTGGAGCTGCGGGCACAGCAGCAGGCGTTGAACGAGGCGTACCCCGCGGCTGCGGAGGCGCTGCAGCCTCGGATCGACGAGTTGCTCACAGATCCGCACATCGAGGATCGCGCTACCTGGGCGGTGGCCGAATGGCAGCGAACCCGGTTCGAGGGCACCGAAGATCAGCCATGGGACCTTATCGCGCTGGGAATCTCAGGCATCCTGAGCATGACCGCCCCAGGGGTGATGTCGCCACTGATTGTGGCACTGGCCACTCGTCCTGTCGCGACCACGGCCCGTATCGGTACGGACGCGGCAGTGCGGCTCGACCGGGGGGTGTTGCCGTTCGGCACCCGGTTGCAGGGAACGGCGCCGCCGTTGCACGTCGCACTGGTCGGTGCTGGGACAGCTGAACCGCCCACGAAGCTGTCGGAATCGCTCGGCCGCATCCCGTATGAGCGTGCCGGTCAGATCGTCGTGGAGCGGTACGCCATGAAGGACGGCTCCGCCCGCTTTGTCACCTACCTCGATGGCACCCGCCGCTTTCTGCCCGGCTCGGACGAGCCTTGGGACATGGGCTCGAACTGGGATCTCTACATCGACCGCGAGCTCGCCGCGTCGCAGCAGGCGACCCTGACGGCGTTGAAGATGGCGGGTGCGGAGCCTGGCGACCGCGTCGACCTGGTCACATACTCGCAGGGCGGCGCGATCGGATCCATCACCGCGATGGACAGTCCATACGAGACCGGGGTGGTGATCAGTGCCGGCAACCCCACCGAGCCTTCACTCGCGGCGGACCAGACATTGGTGCAGCTGCGTCACGAGGGTGATCTCGTCTCGAACCTCTCGGCCGGAGGATCGTTCGGCGGCACGGGGGCCCCGGAAAGCTTCACTGCGTCGAGGGCGGTGGGTGGCAAGTTCGGTCCATTCGACCCACATGCCTTCGAGGGATATCTCGAGACGGCGCGCATGGTGGACACCTCGGGGGACCCGCGCGTCAGTGCACTGCAGTCATCGTTCTACGCCGAACTCGGCGAAGCGGACTCCGTGGAGCGGATGGAGTTCAGAGCCGAACGCCCGTGAACGGCATCCGCTTCCGGTCAGCGGCCCTTGCGCTGCGGGCGCAGGATGGCGCCGAGGATCGCGTTGATGATCGAGATCACGATGGCCGCGAGCACGCCCCACCAGAACGACTCGACGCTCAGCCCCCAGCCGAAGCCGCTGGTGATCCACGCCGTCAGCCACAGCAGGAACCCGTTCACGATGAACGAGATGAGCCCGAGCGTGAGGATGTACAGCGGGAAGGCGACGATCTTGATGATCGTGCCGATGATCGAGTTCACCAGGGCGAAGATGGCGGCGACGGCCAGCAGGGTGAGCACCAGCTGCAGGTCCCCACCGGGCGCGAACGGCCGGATGCTGACCCCGAGCACGGGGATCAGCGTGACCACCCAGATGGCGAACGCGTTGATGACGACGCGGATGAGGAATCGCATGAGTCGATCGTGTCACGCATTGCCCGAGTTCGTCAGAGGGTCGTGGCTGGGTTGAGAGGACGTGATCGACCCCTGTCCCGGCGCCTTCCTTAGACTGATCCCGTGACCGAGCCCATCCTGCCCCGCATCCGCCCCGAGATCGCCGCTCTGCCGCCGTACCGCCAGGGCAAGCAGGCGGGCGCGAATGCGTTCAAGCTCTCCAGCAACGAGAACCCCTTCGAGCCGCTCCCGTCGGTGCTCGAGGCGCTGACGCACACCGCCCCCATCAACCGGTATCCCGACGCATCGGCCGGGGCGCTGCGCGCCCGCCTGGCCGAGCGCTACGACGTCGAGGTCGACGCCGTGCACGTGGCATCCGGCAGCGTGTCGATCCTGTACCAGCTCGTGCTCGGCACGGCATCCGTGGGTGATGAGGTCATCTACGCCTGGCGCTCCTTCGAGGCCTACCCGGCCCTCCCGCTGGTCGCCGGGGCGACCGGAGTGCAGGTGCCGCTCGGTACCGGCGCGCGGCACGACCTCGACGCGATGGCGGATGCCGTCACCGACCGCACCCGCGCGATCATCGTCTGCACCCCGAACAACCCCACCGGCCCGATCGTCACCAGCGCCGAGTTCGCCGCATTCGTCGCGCGCGTGCCGCAGGATGTGCTGATCATCCTCGACGAGGCGTACGCCGAGTTCGTCACCGCACCGGATGCCGTGAACGGGCTGGGCGAGCGTATCTTCGAGAAGCACCCGAACGTGGTCGTGTTGCGCACCTTCTCCAAGGCGTTCGGCCTGGCGGGCCTGCGCATCGGCTACGCCATCGGGCACCCCCGCGTGCTCGACGCCGCCCGCACCACCGGCATCCCGCTCTCGGTCACCAGCGCCGCCGAGCGCGCCGCGATCGCCAGCCTCGACGCCGAGGACGAGCTGCGCGAACGCGTCACCGTGATCGTCGAGCGCCGCACCCGCCTGGTCGCGGGCCTGCGCGCGCAGGGCTGGGACGTGCCCGACTCGCAGTCGAACTTCGTCTGGCTGCCCGCGGGCGAGCGCACCGACGAGGCCGCCGCCGCGTTCGACGCGGCCGACCTGATGGTGCGGCCGTTCTCGGGCGACGGCATCCGCATCTCCGTCGGCGAGGAGGAGTCGATCGAGAAGGTGCTGCAGGTCGCCGCGGAGATCGGCGCGTGAGCTACGACTTCGAGACGCTCGTCGACCGCACCGGAACCGGTGCCGCCAAGTGGGAGTCGATGCGCACCGCGAACCCCGCCGTGCCCGACGGCATCGCGCCGTTCTCGGTCGCCGACATCGATCTGAAGCTCGCACCCGAGATCATGGCCGGCCTGCGCGCCCACCTCGATGACGTCGTGCTCGGCTACACGGTCGCCACCGACGACTACTGGGATGCGGTGACCGGCTGGTTCCGCGACCGACACGGCTGGAGCGTCGACCGCGAGCAGCTCGTGCTCGCCCCGGGCGTCGTGCCGGCGTTCCACACCGCCGTGCGGGCCGTCACCGCCCCCGGCGACGGCGTGATCGTGCAGACCCCGGCCTACTACCCGTTCTTCCGCGCCATCGAGAACAACGACCGCGCGGTCGTGCGCAACCCGCTCGTGCTGCGCGACGGCCGCTGGCGGATCGACCTCGACGACCTCGCGGCGAAGGCCGCCGAGCCCACCACCACCGCGCTGATCTTCTGCAGCCCGCACAACCCGACCGGCCGCGTCTGGGAGCGCGACGAGCTCGAGGCCGTGTGGCGCATCGCCCGCGAGCACGACCTCACGGTGATCAGCGATGAGATCCACTTCGACCTGCTCATGCCCGGCGTCGAGCACACCGTCTTCTCCACGCTGAGCGACGATGCCGCCGCGCGCACGATCGTGTGCACCGCGCCGAGCAAGACCTTCAACCTCGCCGGCATGTCGACCAGCAACATCGTCATCCCCGATCCCGCGCTGCGCGAGCGGTACGCGGCCGAGCAGGCGCGCACCGGGTTCTTCACCCTCAACGCGCTGGGCTTCCAGGCGTGCCGCCTCGCCTACGCCGAGGCGGGCGGCTGGCTCGACGGACTCATCGATCTCGTGCACGGCAACCACGAGCTGGTGCGGTCGTTCCTGGCAGAGCGGATGCCGGAGGTCGAGGTCTTCGACCTCGAGGGCACCTACCTGCAGTGGATGGACTTCCGCGGGCTGGGCCTGAGCGCCGAGGAGCTGCAGCGGATCCACGAGCACGAAGCGCTGGTGTTCTTCGACGAGGGCGCCATGTTCGGCCCCGAGGGCGAGGGCTTCGAGCGGATGAACCTTGCCGCCCCGCGGCACGCGATCGAGGCGGCGCTCGAGCGGCTCGCACACGCGCACGGGCGCTGATCCCGGGTCTGCATCCGCCCCGACCGGCCGTTTCTCCGTATTCCGAGAAGGTAGTAGGGCCCCCGAACTATGCGTGACCTGGCATGCGGGCGTGGGTAGCGTGGAGCCGTGACTCCGACCGAAGCACCCCTCGTTCGCGTCCTGGAAGCGGATGGATCGTTCGCCCCATCGGCGGCATCCGAGCAGTATCTGCCGCTGATCGAGGCACTCACCGACGGTGAGCTCGAGCAGTTCTACCGCGACATGGTGATCATCCGCGCCATCGACACCCAGGCCACCAACCTGCAGCGGCAGGGCCAGCTGGCGCTGTGGCCGCCGAGCCGCGGACAGGAGGCCGCGCAGGTCGGCTCCGCCCACGCGGCCCGCACGCAGGACACGATCTTCCCGTCGTACCGCGAGCACGCGGTCACGCGCATCCGCGGCGTCGACCCGATCGACATCATCAAGCTGATGCGCGGCGTCTCGCACGGCGGCTGGGACCCCACCGACCCGAAGAACGGCAACACCCGCATCTACACGCTCGTGCTGGGCTCGCAGACCCTGCACGCCGCCGGCTACGGCATGGCGCTCGCCTTCGACGGCCGGTCCGGCACCGGCGATGTCGACCGCGACGAGGCCGTCGTCGTCTACTACGGCGATGGCGCCTCCAGCCAGGGAGACGTCCACGAGGCGATGGTGTTCGCCGCCAGCTACGACGCGCCGGTGCTGTTCTTCCTGCAGAACAACCACTGGGCGATCTCGGTGCCCGTCGAGACCCAGTCGAAGGTGCCCCTCGTGGGGCGCGGCGCGGGCTACGGCATCCCATCGGTCCGCGTCGACGGCAACGACGTGCTCGCCAGCTACGCCGTCTCGCGCGCGCTGCTCGACGAGACGCGCTCCGGGCTCGGCCCGCGCGCGATCGAGGCGGTCACCTACCGGATGGGCGCCCACACCACCAGCGACGACCCCACCAAGTACCGCGCCTCCGAGGAGGAGCAAGCCTGGGCGCAGCGCGACCCGATCGCCCGCATGCGGGCGTTCCTGCTCAACAGGGGAGCATCCGAGTCGTTCTTCGACGGTGTCGAGGCCGAGGCCGCGGATGCCGCAGAGGACCTGCGGTCCCGCACCGTCGAGCTGACCGCACCGGAGCCCGACACGATGTTCCAGAAGGTGTACAGCGAACCGCATCCGCTCGTGGAGGAGCAGCGCGCCTGGTTCCACGAGTACGAGGCGTCGTTCGAGCAGGAGGCGGGCCGATGACCCTGGAGACCATGCCGTTCGCCAAGGCGCTGAACGCCGGGATGCGCAAGGCCATGCAGGACGACCCGCGCGTGCTGCTGATGGGCGAGGACATCGGCCGCCTCGGCGGCGTGTTCCGCGTCACCGAGCACCTGCAGCGCGACTTCGGGCCGCGCCGCGTGCTCGACACCCCGCTGGCCGAGTCGGGCATCGTCGGCACCGCCATCGGCCTGGCCATGGCCGGATTCCGACCGGTGTGCGAGATCCAGTTCGACGGGTTCGTGTTCCCGGCGTTCGACCAGATCACCTCGCAGCTGGCCAAGCTCACCTACCGGCACGAGGGTGCGGTGCAGATGCCGATCGTCATCCGCATCCCGTACGGCGGGCACATCGGCGCCGTCGAGCACCACCAGGAGAGCCCGGAGGCGTACTTCACGCACACCCCGGGCCTGCGGGTGGTGTCGCCGTCGACCGCGAACGACGCGTACTGGATGATCCAGGAGGCCATCGCGTCGAACGACCCGGTGATCTTCATGGAGCCGAAGAGCCGCTACTGGCCCAAGGGCGAGGTCGACCTGTCGGCATCCGCTCTTCCGCTGCACTCCTCGCGCATCGTGCGCCGCGGCACCGACGTCACCCTCGTCGGCCACGGCGCGATGGTGACGACCCTGCTTCAGGCGGCCGCGCTCGCCGAGGCCGAGGGCACCAGCTGCGAGGTCGTCGACGTCCGCTCGCTCTCGCCCGTGGACTACGGGCCCATCCTCGACTCGGTGCGATCCACCGGGCGGATGGTCTATGCGCAGGAGGCGCCCGGGTTCACCAGCCTGGGCAGCGAGATCGCCGCGACGGTGATGGAGCGCGCCTTCTACGCCCTCGAGGCCCCCGTGCTGCGCGTCTCGGGCTTCGACACCCCGTTCCCGCCCGCCAAGCTCGAGGGCGCGTACCTCCCGGATGCCGACCGCATCCTCGAGGCCGTCGACCGCTCCCTCGCCTACTGATCCCGCGCTCGCCTGAGCCTTGCCTCCCTGGATCCCTGAGCCTGTCGAAGGGCCCCAGCCACAGACGTACTGGGTCCCTGAGCCTGTCGAAGGGCCCCGCCACTTGAAGGAGATCCCATGAGCACCCAGACGTTCACCCTCCCCGACGTCGGCGAGGGGCTGACCGAGGCTGAGATCGTCAGCTGGAAGGTCGCCCCCGGTGATGCCGTGGCGGTCAACGACGTGATCTGCGAGATCGAGACCGCCAAGTCGCTCGTCGAGCTGCCCTCCCCGCACGCGGGGACGGTCGGCGAGCTGCTCGCCGCAGAGGGCGCGACCGTCGAGGTCGGTGCGCCGATCATCACCTTCGTCACGTCTCCGGATGCTGCGACTGCTGTCTCTGCTCCCTCGGCGCCGGCCGCCCCCGCAGCCGAGGAGGGCAGCGGTTCGGTGCTCGTCGGCTACGGCAGCGGGGGAGGGGCGACCTCGCGTCGCAAGCGCCCCGCCGAGCGGCCCGTGCGCTCCTCGGTCGGCGTGATCGCCAAGCCCCCGATCCGCAAGCTCGCCCGCGACCTCGGCGTCGACGTGACCGCCGTCACCCCGACCGGCGCCGACGGCGAGGTCACCCGCGACGACGTCGTCAAGCACGCCTCCCAGGCGAGCGTGTTCCGCAACATCGAGACTCCCGAGTGGGGCGACGTGCGCGAGGAGACCGTCCCGGCACCGGCGGCATCCGGGCCCGTCGGTCTGGCGCGCGGCATCCAGCCGACCGATCGCACCGAGTCGATTCCGGTCAAGGGCGTCCGCAAGGCGACCTCGTCGGCGATGGTGCAGAGCGCATACTCCGCGCCGCACGTGACGGTGTGGAAGGAGGTCGACGCCACCCGCACCATGGAGCTCGTGAAGCGTCTGAAGGCCTCGCCCGACTACGCCGACATCCGCGTCTCGCCGCTGCTGATCATGGCCCGCGCCGTGATCTGGGCCGCCCGCCGCACCCCGCTGGTGAACGCCGCGTGGGTCGACACCGAGGACGGCGCCGAGATCATCGTGCGCCACTACGTGAACCTCGGCATCGCCGCGGCGACCCCGCGCGGACTGCTCGTGCCCAACATCAAGGACGCGCAGGATCTCGGCATGAAGGACCTCGCCCGCGCGCTGAACCGGCTGACCGTCACCGCTCGCGAGGGCAAGACCAGCCCGGCCGACCAGCAGGGCGGCACCATCACGATCACCAACATCGGTGTGTTCGGGATGGATGCGGGCACGCCGATCATCAACCCGGGCGAGGCCGGGATCGTGGCCATGGGCACGATCAGCCAGAAGCCCTGGGTCGTCGACGGCGAGGTGCGCCCGCGCTGGGTCACCACGGTCTCGGGCTCGTTCGATCACCGCGTCATCGACGGAGACGGGATGAGCCGGTTCATCGCCGATGTGGCATCCGTGCTCGAGGAGCCGGCCCTGCTCGTCGACTGAACAGAGCGGGACACTTCTTAATCTTTCCGCCGCGCCAAGTTGATAATGGTTCTCATTAGCGTTTAGCCTGGAGGTATGAAGAAGACGCTCGCGCCCCTCGCCCTCGCCGCTGCATCCATCGTCGTGCTCGCCGGATGCTCGACGACCGCCGGCACCGCCGACGGCGGCACCGGTCGCGTGCAGGTCGTCGCGTCCACGAACGTCTACGGCTCCCTCGCCGCCCAGATCGGCGGCGACCGCGTCGAGGTCACCAGCCTGATCACCTCGGCCACCAAGGACCCGCACTCCTACGACGCCTCGGCCCGCGACCGCCTCGCGGTGCAGAAGGCCGATCTCGTGATCGAGAACGGCGGAGGCTACGACTCGTTCATGACCGAGCTGCGCGAGGGGTCGGATGCGAAGGTCGTCACGGCCGTCGAGCACTCCCACGACTACGCGGATGCCGTCGGCGAGAGCACCGACGACGACCACACGGACGACGATCACGCCGAGGGCGGCGAGAATCACGCCGACGAGACCCACACCGACGAGACGCACGCCGAGGACGGCCACGACGACCACGTCGACGACACCAAGACGGATGACGCCGAGGCCACCCCCGGCACCGAGACCCCCGACGCCACCGAGCCCGCCGATGACGACTCCCACGAGGGCCACGACCATGTCGAGGGCGTCAACGAGCACGTCTGGTTCGACGTGCACACGATCATCCACGTCGCCGAGGACATCGCGGCAGGCCTCGCCGCCGTCGACCCCGACAGCGCCGCGGACTACGAGCAGGCCGCCACGGAGCTGACCGAGGAACTCGCCGGGATCGAGGGCGAACTCGACACGCTGCACGAGAAGCTCGAGGGGCAGAAGGTGTTCATCACCGAGCCGCTGCCCGGCATGCTGGCAGCATCCGTCGGTCTGGATGACGTCGCCCCAGATGGATTCGCATCCGCGGTCGAAGAGGGCAACGAGGTCACACCCGCCACCCTGCTCGACGCACTCGGCACCATCGAATCCGGTGAGGTGAGCGCGGTCCTGACCAACGCGCAGACCGGCGGCGGCGAGACCGCCCGCATCGAGGATGCCGCGGAGCAGGCCGGCATCCCCGTCGTCGCCTTCACCGAGCTGCTCGAGGCCGATCAGTCGTACGCTGAGTGGATGCGCGCCGCGATCTCGAACCTCGCCACCGCCCTGGGCCAGTGACCGAGGCAGGCGAACCGGCCGCGCCGCCCGTCCTCAGCATCACGGGCGCGGCCCTGCACCGTGACGGCCACGAGCTCTGGGCGGGCCTGGACCTCGACGTCCGCCCCGGCGAGTTCATCGCCGTGCTCGGTCCTTCAGGTTCGGGCAAGACGACGCTGCTGCGCAGCATCCTCGGCCTCCAGCCGCTGTCCGCCGGCACCGTGCAGATCGACGGCCTTCCGGTGCAGCGCGGGAATCCGCGCATCGGGTACGTCCCGCAGCAGCGGACGCTGGCACCCGACACGAGTCTGCGGGCCCGCGACCTCGTCGCGCTCGGCGTGCGCGGCATCCGCTTCGGTCTGCCGATCCCGCACCGCGGCGACCGCACCCGCGTCGACGCCCTGCTCGAGGGCGTCGGTGCGTCGCACTACGCCGACCGGCCCGTCGGGCTGCTCTCGGGCGGCGAGCAGCAGCGCCTGCGGGTCGGCCAGGCGCTCGCCGCCGACCCGAAGCTGCTGCTGTGCGACGAGCCGCTGTCGAACCTCGACCTGGCCAACCAGCGCGGTGTGACCGAGATCATCGACCGGCGGCGCCGCGCGCACGGCACGGCCGTGCTGTTCGTCACGCACGACATCAACCCGATCCTCGACCGCGTCGACCGCATCCTCTACATCGCCGGCGGACGCTTCCTGCTCGGCACCCCCGACGAGGTGCTGCAGACCGAGGTGCTCAGCGCCCTGTACGGCACGCCCGTGTACGTGTTCCGCACCGGGGGGCGGCTCGTCGTCGTCGGCATCCCGGATGCCGATACCCAGCACGAGCACCATGACGAGGCGCCCACGACGGGAGGGATCGCGTGACCCCGCTGCTCGACTGGGGCGACATCTTCTCGTTCCAGGACTACGGCGAACTGCTCGCCCTGCTCTCCAACTCGCTCATCGCCGGTGCCGTGCTCGGCCTCGTCGGCGGCCTCGTGGGCGTGTTCGTCATGCAGCGCGACCTCGCCTTCGCCGTGCACGGGGTCAGTGAACTGTCGTTCGCGGGTGCCGCGGCGGCACTGCTGTTCGGCGGAAGCGTCGTCGCGGGATCCATCGGCGGGGCGCTCGTGGCGGCGGTGCTCATCGGCCTGCTCGGGGCGAAGGCGCGGGACCGCAGCTCCATCGTCGGCGTGCTCATGCCGTTCGGCCTCGGTCTCGGCATCCTGTTCCTGTCGCTCTACGAAGGCCGAAGCGCCAACCGCTTCGGACTGCTCACCGGGCAGATCGTCTCGGTGTCGAACCCCGACCTCGGCTGGCTGATCGGCATGAGCGTCGTGGTGCTGCTGGGCCTGCTGCTGATGTGGAACCCGCTGCGGTTCGACTCCCTCGACCCCGAGTCCGCCGCCGCGCGAGGCGTGCCGGTGCGGACGGTGAGCCTGGTGTTCATGGTGTTGCTGGGCCTGATCGTCGCCGTCAGCGTGCACATCATCGGCGCCCTGCTGGTGATGGCGCTGCTGGTGACGCCCGCGGCCGCGGCGATGCGCCTGTCGGCGGGACCCGTCGCGGTGCCGGTGCTGGCGGCCCTGTTCGGCTTCACCTCGGCGGTCGGCGGAATCCTGCTCGCACTCGCCGGAACGCTGCCGGTGAGCCCGTACATCACGACCATCTCCTTCCTCATCTACGGCGTCGCCTGGCTCGTGCAGCGGTCGCGTGCGCGGGTGCGCCGGGCCTGAACCGGATCCCGTGCTGCACCCTCAGCGAGGGATGAGATCATGGATGCCTGGGGACAGGCTTCACGCAGAAAGGTGACGTCCGGTGAGCGAGACGCACGCGTCCGAGAACACACAGAGTGGCGATTTCTTCGATCAGCTGCTGACGACGGCGCCCAAGGAGCATGCGTCGTTCACGCAGGCATTCCGCGGGTATGACAAGACGGAGGTGGATGCCGCGATCGCGACGCTGCGCGATCAGCTCACCCGCCTCACCGACGACCGGGAGACCGCGGATGCCCGGCACCGCGACGCACTGAACGCGCTGCGCGACCAGCACGAGCGCGACCTGTCGCAGGAGCGGACCGACGGTGAGGCGCGCCTGGCGCGCCTGGAGGACGAGCTCGCCGCGGCCCGCGCGCAGGCCGAGGATGCCGCGGCGCAGGTGAGCACCCTCGCCGCAGAGCTGACCGATGCCCCTGCGGGCGCGGACGAGCCGCAGAGCCGTCAGCAGTTCGAGGCCGTGCTGCGCGTGGCCGAAGAGCAGGCGAGCGTGCTGATCCACAACGCCGCCACACAGGCCGAGCGCCTGCTGCAGGCCGCCCGCGAGGAGGCCGAGTCCAAGCGCGCCGAGCTCGCCGCCGACGTCGCACGCATCACCGCGCAGGCCGAGCACGACGCCGACCAGGTGCGCCTGCGCATCGACACCGAGCTCACCGCGCACGAGGCGCGGCTCAAGCGCGAGTCCGCGCACGCCGCGGAGAAGGTCGTGCAGGCCGAGCAGGAGGCGGCGACGGTCCGCACCGAGGCCGAGAAGGGCGCTGCCGCGCTGCGCGCCATGGTGACCCGCGAGACGACCGACCTGCGTTCGGATGCCGAGCGCGAGGTGCGTGAGATGAACGCCCGCGTGCTGGAGTTCGAAGAGACCCTCACCCGCCGTCAGGATGACGCGCAGCAGGAGTTCCTCGTGCTGCACAACCAGGCCGTCGCCCACGCCGAGCGCATCACCACGGATGCCAACGAGCAGGTCGCCGCCTCGCTCGAGCACGCCCAGCGGATCTCGGCGAAGGCCGAGGACTACGAGCGGCTGATGCGCTCGCAGGCGCAGGCGATCGAGGCCGAGGCGCAGGTGAAGTCCCGCGAGACCCTCGACCGGGCCCGCGCCAAGGCGCAGAAGATCATCGAGTCGGTCACCGGGCACGCCACCGCCGCGCTGCGGGATGCTGAGGACCGCACCCGCCAGCTGCGCTGGCAGCAGCAGCAGCTGAACAGCTTCATGGCCGAGGTGCGCGAGCTGATCCGCCCCGAAGGCGTGTTCGTGCGTCCGGCATCCGATGATGCAGCGGTCGCCGACGACGTCGCAGACGAGGACGACGACCTTCTGACCGAGGACGACGACCTCCTCGAGGCGGAGCTCGACGACGAGTCGGATGACGATGACGATGACGAGTCGGATGATGATGACGACTCGGATGATGATGACGACTCGGACGATGACGATGATGACGACGACGAGGACGGCAAGTCCCGCGCCTGACGCCTCCCGTCGCTGATCTGCTCCGACGTCCCGGATCCGCCCCGTGCGGTCCGGGACGTCGTGCTTTCCGCCGGTTCTCGTCGCGCGTGTCCCACTTCTTGCGGGTGCACCGCCCCGACACCCGCATCGTCTCGGACATGCCTCGGTGGGGTGTCCCAGTAGGTGCGAGTGGATGCCGCCGCGACCGGCATCTTCTGGGACATGTCAGTGGGTGAAGGGCGGGCGGCGGTGCAGGTGGGCAGTGTCGTGCCGACCGCCGCCAGCTCTCGCTCGCATGTCCCACTTCTTGCGGGTGTCCCGGCCCGCGACCCGCATCTACTGAGACATGCTGCCGGAGCGAACATCCGCCCGGCGACCGCATCCCGAGCGTCTCACAGGCGCCCGGCCTAGACTCGGGGGCATGGCTCAACGGAACACCTGGCAGCGGGAACGCGTGCGTGATGCGCTCACCGACGCGGCCGGCTTCGTGAGCGCGCAGACCCTGCACGCCGACCTGCGTCAGGCGAACACCGGCATCGGGCTCGCCACCGTCTATCGCGCTCTCGCCGGGCTCGCGGCATCCGGCGAGGCCGACTCGCTGCAGAGCCCCGAGGGCGAGGCGCTCTACCGCGCCTGCGCCACGCAGGGCCACCACCATCACCTGATCTGCCGCTCGTGCGGGCGCGCCGTCGAGATCGAGGCCAAGGACGTCGAGCAGTGGGCGCAGCGCACCGCCGCGCAGCACGGCTTCCGCGACGCCGAGCACGTCGTCGACATCTTCGGTCTCTGCTCCCAGTGCGCGGATGCCGCCGGAGCACAGGGGTGACCTCTGCCCCCTCCCGGATGCCGCAGAGCGCATCCGAGACGAGCACGGCTCACGCCCACCGGCATCCGCCCCGGCGCGTGCCTACCGGCATCGCGCTCGCCGTGGGCCTCGGCATCCTCGCCGTGCTCGTGCTCATCGACCTGCTCGCGCCGGCGCTGTTCCCGAAGGCGCTGCCCGACCGCGCCCAGGATGGGCTGACACTCGCCCTCAGCGTGCTGATCGAGGCGCTGCCGTGGGTGATCCTCGGCGTCGTGCTCTCGATCGTCGTCCAGGTCTGGTTGCCCGCCGACGCGGTGCAGCGCTGGCTTCCCCGCCGTGCCTGGGCGCGTCGCGCGGTACTGTCGCTGCTGGGCATGTTCATCCCCGTCTGCGAGTGCGGCAACGTGCCGTTCGCGCGCGGACTGATGATGCGCGGGCTCGGCCCGGCCGAGGCGCTGACCTTCCTCATCGCCGCGCCCATCGTCAATCCGATCGTCATCCTCACCACGCACGCCGCGTTCGGCTGGGACGGCGGAATCCTGGTCGCCCGTCTCGTCGGCGGGTACCTCATCGCGAATCTGATCGGCTGGATCTACAGCCGCCACCGCGACCCGCAGGCCCTGCCCACCGCACGCTTCATCGAGACCTGCGACCACGTCGCCCACGAGCCCGGCTCGCCCACGCGCCGCAGCCTCGTGCAGTTCCTCGTCGAGCTGCGTGCCGTCATGCCGGCGCTCGTGATCGGCTCGGCGCTCGCCGGCGCCGTGCAGGTGCTCGTGCCCCGCGACCTGCTGCTGGCCATCGGATCGAACCCGGTGCTGTCGATCCTCGCGATGGTCGCCCTGGCGATGACCGTCGCGATCTGCTCGAACGTCGACGCCTTCTTCGCCCTGTCGTTCGCGTCGACCTTCTCGTCGGGCGCGATCATCGCGTTCCTGCTGGTCGGTCCGCTCGTCGACGTGAAGATGCTCGCCCTGCTGCGCACCACCTTCACCGGGCGGGTGCTCGCCGGCCTGGTCGGCATCGTGGTGCTCAGCGCCTGCGCCATCGGGATCGGGGTGAACGTCTTTGGGTGAGCAGACCAAACCACCCATGCACGCCCTCGCCACCCGGTGGCTGGGGATGGGTCTGGCGACCGTCGTCGCCGTCGTCACCCTCGTGCTCGGCGTCACCGGCCGGCTGACGCTGTACATCAGCCCGGAGACGGTCTGGTTCGCGTGCGCCGCGGCGGTGGTCACGCTGATCGCCGCCGTCTGGTCGTGCACGCTGCCGCTGGGCGCTGAGGGCGATCACGACCACACCGCATCGGCGGACGGTGCGGATGCTGCGGCATCCCGACGCCGGATGCTGCAGACCGCCGGCGTCGTGAGCGGAGGCGTGATCGCCTCGGGCGTGGTGCTCGCGGGCCTCGTGCTGCCGCCGGCATCCCTCTCCGCCCAGCTGGCGCTCTCGCGGGCCGGCGAGACGCCGGTGCTGTTCGCCGGCGCCGACGACGTGAGCCTGGGCATCGCCGACACGACCACCTTCGGGGTCGGCGACTGGGCGAGCGCCTTCGCGACCGCCACCCGCCCCGAGAACTACGACGGCGCCGCCGTCACCCTCACCGGGTTCGTCACCCCGACCGAGGCGGATGCCGTGGGCCTGACCCGCATGGTCATCACCCACTGCGTGATCGACGCGCAGCCGGCGACCGTGCCGCTGGCGGGCGAGGCGGCAGCAGCCGACTACGAGACCGGCCAATGGGTCGAGGTGTCGGGCACGGTGCGTGCGGATGCCGACGGCACGCTGCGCATCGAGACGGCCTCGGTGAAGGCGATCGACGAGCCGAAGGATCCGTATGAGTACTGACGGATCGAGCACTGACGGGTCGAGTGCTGACAGGGCGAGTGCTGAGGGGGCCGAGGGCGCGCCCCTCACCCGGGCACAGTTGCGCGCGCTGCGCGCCACCGAAGACGCCCACACCCCCGCAGAGCCGGCCGCGCCCGCAGAGCCGGCGGCACCCGCGATCCTGACGACCCCCGCGATTCCCGCCCCGACCTCGCCGATCGTCGCGGGCGCCGCGTCGACGGCATCCGCGCCGACGGCATCCGCGCCGACGGAATTCGCGACCCCGGCATCCGCCCCCAGAACCGAACCCGCATCCAGCCCTGAACCCGGCACCAGCACCCGCAAGCCCGCACCCGGGAACCGCCGCTTCACCCTCACCCTCCTGTCGGTGCTGGGCGTGCTCGCCCTGGTCGCCGGCGTGCTCGGAGTCGTCAGCCTCACGCAGGGTCCGCGCATCAGCCAGGTGCAGGTCGCTCCCGCGCAGGCGATCGAGACCTCCGGCAGCCGGGTGATCCTCACGGCGAACCAGCGGCTCGAGGCCATCGACCCCGCACAGGTCACCGTCGAGCCCGCGGTCCCCTTCACTGTGGATGCCGCCGGCCGCAACATCGGCATCCGCTTCACCGTGCCGCTGCACGACGACACCACCTACCGGGTCTCGGTGTCGGACGTGGTCGCGACGGGAGGCGGCCCGACCGCCGACCTGCAGACCTCGTTCACGACGCCCGCCTCGCGCATCCTGCTGCTGCAGCGCTCGGGCGAGGGCGACGACAAGATCTTCACCACCGACCTCAGCGGTGAGCGTGCCACGGTCGTGTTCGAGCATCCGCGCATCGACGACTACCGGGCGACGTCGGCGTTCATCGTCGTCGCCGTCGAGGAGGACGACGGCTCGAGGCTCATCGTGATGAACCGCGACGGCTCGGGGCAGCGCGAGCTGACCCTGCCGGGCGACGGCTTCATCTCGTCGGTGCAGGTCTCCGACCGCGGCGGCCTGGTCGGGTACAGCTACTCCGACCGCGAACTCACCGAGACCTCCGGCCGGGCCAGCGTGCTGGTCACCCAGCCGCTCAGCGGCACGGGCGAGCCCCGCATCGTGCAGGTCGAAGGCGTCGACGCGAGCATCGCGGAGTGGCAGTTCGTGCCCGACTCGTCGTCGCTGCTGTTCATCGACTTCAACGGCGCGCTGGGCGTCGAAGACCCCACGTCGACGGCCGGGGTGCAGTCGATGGGTCTCGCGGCGAGCATCCTCGGCGTGAGCCGCGGCACCTACACGGCGATCATCGAGCGCAACGACGCCCGCATCGTGCAGCTCGACCTCACCACCGGCGAGGAATCGGCGCTCGCGGCATCCGAACCCGATTACGGCGAGGCGACTACCATCGTGCCCTTCCCCGGCGGCACCCTGCGGCACATCGTGCAGCGCGACGAGGGCGGGATGCCGACCGGTCAGGCCGTCGTGCGCGTCACCGACGACGGCGCCGCCGACGTGATCACAGAGGTCGGCGGCGCGGATGCCATCCTGCAGACCTGCGTCTCGCCGAGCGGCCAGTACGCGGCCGTCGTCGTCGCCCCCGACCTGCCCAGCAACGACTACGACGACCTGCTGCTGCCCCTGCCGACCACGATGCACACCCAGCTCATCGACCTGAGCGGCGAACGCGACCTCCCGACCCTCAGCGGCTTCGACATCTCGTGGTGCCGCCTGGCCCCGCAGCCGTGAGCGCCGCCGAGATGACCCGTCCCGTCGAGCGCGCCGACCTGCTGGACCTGCCCCTGCAGGTCGCCCCTCGCCTGCTGGGTGCGCAGCTGGTCACCATTGTCGACGGCGCCGAGACGCGGCTGCGCATCACCGAGGTCGAGGCGTATCACGGGCGCGGCACGGGCGAGGTGCCCGACCCCGGATCGCACGCGCGGATGGGCCCGACCGCCCGCAATGCCACGATGTGGGGTGAGCCCGGGCACCTGTACGTGTACCTTAGCCACGGCATCCACTCGTGCGTCAACGTCGTCTGCGGACCCGAGGGCGAGGCGGGCGGTGTGCTGCTGCGGGCCGGGGAGGTGATCGCCGGGACGGATGCCGCCGCCGAGCGCCGCGGCGTCGCGGCCCCGCTCGGCCGCACCGCGCTGCGCGACCTGGCCCGCGGCCCCGGCCGTCTCGGCCAGGCCGTCGGCCTGCGGCACGCGCTGCACGACGGCATCGACATCGCATCCGGCGCAGAGCTGAACGGCGCGGTCGCCCGGCTGCTGCTGGACGAACCGGTCGACGAGGTCTCCGCCGGCCCCCGCGTGGGTGTCGCCGGTGTGGCGGGGACGATGGCCTTCCCGTGGCGGTTCTGGATCACCGGCGACCCGACGGTCTCGCCGTTCCGCTGGGGGAGGGGGGCCGCCGAGGCGGCGGCAGCCGCCGCCCGCGACGCACAGGCCTGAGAAGGCGGCCCGTCAGGCGGCGTCGGGCTCGCTGTCCGTATCGGAGGCCGCGTTCGCGTCGGATGCGGCTGCCGAATCGGATGCCGTGACAGCCTCGACTGCGGTGGGTTCGGCGGCGGGTTCTGATCCGGCAGACCCCGCGGATGCCGTGCACCCGCACGACTCGCGGATGCGCAGCCAACTCGTGTACGAGCGGTGCTCGCGCGCGGCATCCGGGTCCAGCAGCAGCTGCACCGCGGTCCTGGCCATCTGCTCCAGCGGCTGCACAGCCGTGGTCAGCCGGGGCCAGACGAAGTCGGCGCTGACGGTGCCGTCGAACGAGACGATGGCGATGTCATCGGGCACGCGCACCCCTCGCTCGCCGAGCGCGGTCAGCATCCCGATCGCGACCTGGTCGGATGCCGCCAGCACCGCACGCGGCGGTGACGCGTTCTCGATCAGCTGCATGGCGGCGTCGTACCCGCCCTGATACGTGAACGGGGTGTGCACGAGCGGGCCGAGAGGCAGGCGCGCGACACCGAGGGCATCCCGCCAGCCGCGCTCGCGCTCGTCGAAGCGCGCCGCGCTGCCGACGAAGGCGATCTGCTCGTAGCCGTGGCCGATGAGGTGATCGGTCGCCTCGCGGGCACCGCGGGCGAAGTCGACTCCGACGCTGTGCAGTCCGTCGGTCTCGCCGAACTGGCCGATCACGACCGCCGGGATGCCGAGCATCTCGACCAGCGTCTGCTCGCCGGCCGTGAGCACATCGGCGATCACGAGCCCGGCGATCTGCCGCGATGCCAGATCGCGGATCTGCTCGGAGGTCGACACCTGGGTGCGGTCGGAGTTCACGATCAGCAGCGAGCGTCCGGCGTCGGCGGCGGCCTGGTCGAGCATGTGGCACAGCTCGGCGAAGAACGGATTGCGGTTGTCGTGCACCAGCAGGCCGAACATATCGGCGGAGCCCATTGACAGGGCGCGGGCGGCGGCGTTCGGGCGGTAGCCGAGTACGCGCACCGCGTCGAGCACCCGCTCGCGGGTGAGCGGGGCGACAGCCTTGGGTCCGTCGTTGAGCACGTAGCTGACGACGGCGGTGCTCACACCCGCGTAGCGGGCGACATCCGCCCGCGTGACCGAGCGGGGACGGCCGTCAGGAGACATCCGGGTCACCCAGGTCGGGAACGATGAGGCGCTCGCCGCCCCGGCGCGCCGACTCATGCGCGATCACGCCCGGAAGCGTGAAGCGCGCGGCCTGCCAGGCGTTCACCGGCGGCAGGGAGCTGTCGGTGACGGCCCGCACGAAATCGTCCACGAGAAAATGGTGGCTTCCCTCGTGCCCATTGTGCAAGTTCCGAAGCTCATCGGGGATGCGCGCACGGTCGGCTTCGTGGATCGCGGCGTACCCCGAGACGAATGCATCCCGCAGCGCAGGGGCCACCTGGGCCAGTGACGGGTCGTCGTGCGCGACCGAGGCGTGCGTGTCGATCAGGTGCGAGATGTCCTCGACGCCCTCGCGGTTCTGCCACACGGTGGTCTTGGCGAGCTGCTCGAACGAGCCGTCGGTGCCGAACCAGCGGAAGCGCGATTCGCGCAGGTGCGAGGGGTATCCGACCCGGCGGAACTCGTTGATGCGCATCGAGCCGCCCGCGGCCAGCTCGAACAGCGCGGTCGCGTTGGAGAAGTCGTTGTCGAACTGGCTGACCCCGCGGTCGAAGACCCCGTCGCCGCGCTGGTCGACCACGCCGACCGCCGAGACGGCCGTGGCGTGCGTGGGCCAGGCGCCGAGCACGCCGCCGATGGAGTGCGTCGGGTAGAGCAGGGGCGGGTAGCTGGCGGTGGAGCGCCAGTTGTCGCCGCCGGAGAACTGGTAGGCCTCGTAGAAGCCGAGATCCATGTCGTGGACGTAGTCGCCCTCGCCGTAGAACAGCCGGCCGAAGGCACCCTCGGCGAGCTTCTGCCGGGCGAACACGGTCGCCGGGTTGTAGTAGCTGGTCTCGCCCATCATGTAGGTCAGACCGGTCTCGCGCACGGCGTCGATGATCGCGGCGATCTCGTCGACGCTGATCGCCATCGGCACGGCGGAGTAGACGTGCTTGCCGGCGCGCAGCGCCTGCACGACCAGCGGACCGTGCGTCCAGCGCTGCGTGAAGATCGCCACCGCGTCGATCGCGGGCGAGGCGATCATCTCGTCGAAGGAGTCGAAGGCGCCGGCCAATCCTGCACCGCCGACCAGCTCATCGGCACGGGAGCGGATGACATCGGTCACGTGGACCGCGCGCACTCCGGGATGATGGTGGAAGAGGGTCGCGAACTGGCCGGCGAACTGGCCCGCCCCGACGAGCCCCAGAGTGAACGCCATGTCTCGAAGTCTTCCATCGTGGGTCTACGGGTGTCAACATGGTGGGGAGCCCCGGGACCATGCCCCTCAGAATGGTCCCGAGACCCCCTGTTCCCCAGTGATCTACGCGGGTAACATATCACGAACCGGACGAATGCGCATCACTCGGCCGCCAAGGGAGGAGAAGCCGATGAGAAGTGAGGACCGGACATGAAGCACACCACGAAGCGCTCGACCACGGCACTGGCCGTCGCGGCATCCGCAGCACTCGTGCTCACCGCCTGCTCCGGAGGAACCGGCGAAGGGGACGGAGACGGCGAGGCCACGATCGAGATGCAGACCAACTTCGGATCCACCGACCCGTCGCTGGAGGTGCTGCAGGAGATCACCGACGCCTATCAGGACGAGAACCCCGGCGTGAAGATCGAGCTCGTCCCGTCGACCGACACCTACGAGGCCGACATCAAGGTGCGGCTCGCGTCGAACGACATCCCCGACATCTGGGCCACGCACGGCTGGTCGCTGCTGCGCTACAGCCAGTTCCTCGAGCCGCTGAACGACCAGCCCTGGGCTGAGGGGTTCAACGAGGCGCTCGCGCCCGCGATGCAGGATGACGACGGCACGTTCTACGCGCTGCCGATCGACACCGACGTCGCCGGCATCGTCTACAACCGCACGGTGCTGAAGGATGCCGGGATCGACCCGGCCTCGCTCACCGACTGGGCGGCGTTCGAGGCGGCGCTGAAGACGCTGAAGGATGCCGGGATCACCCCGGTCTCGTCCTCGGGCAAGGACAGCTGGTTCGCCGGCAACATCGCCGACTTCATCGGCTCGGGCGACTTCACCGAGGAGGAGCTGAAGGGCTTCGCCGACGGCACCTTCGACGAGGCCGGCTACACCCGCATCCTCGACCACATCGCCACCTGGCAGCAGAACGAGTGGTTCAACCCCGACTACTCGTCGGCGACGACCGATGACCTCGGCCGCGCGCTCGCCGAGGGCAACACGGCGTTCGTGTTCGTGCAGAACTACCTCGTGGCCACGGCTCTGGGCTTCAACCCGGATGCCGACCTCGGGTACATGCCGATCCCGTCCGAGAACGGCGAGCCGTTCCTCGTCGGCGGCGAGGGCCGTGCGTACGGCGTCTCGAAGACCTCTCCCGACAAGGAGCAGGCCCTCGACTACGTCGCCTACCTCGCCGAGCCCGAGAACCTGTCGAAGCTCGCCGGCGCCGTCGGCGGCATCCCCGGTCTGACCAACGCGACCAGCGACCTCGGCGTGCTCACCGAGAGCTACGAGACGTTCGTCGCTCCTGGTGAGTTCCCGCTGATGCCGTACTTCGACCGGGTGTACCTGCCCAACGGCATCTGGGACACCATGGTCACCACGACGGACGGCGTGATCACCGGCCAGATGGCTCCGGAGGAAGCGGTCACGCAGATGAAGTCGAGCTACGACTCGCTGCGATGACGAGAACCACCGCGCGCGCGGTGCCGAAGCCGAAGCGGGGGACCGGAGGGAGCGTCCCCCGCTTCGCGGGCCGTGGACTCGACCTGCTCGTACTTCCGGCGGCCGCCGTGCTCGTGGTCTTCACGCTCTGGCCGCTCATCAACGGCGTGCTGCTGTCGCTGACGAACTGGGACGGCTTCTCGCCGCAGCGCGGCTTCGTCGGCATCGAGAACTACCTGCGGCTGTTCGACGACCCGAACTTCAGCACCGCTCTGGGCAACACGTTCCTGTACGGCGTCGGCTCCACGATCATCCAGCAGATCATCGGACTCGGCCTGGCTCTCGCGCTGGACCGGTCGATCCGTGGGCGCAACCTGGCCAGGGCCATCATCTACCTACCCGTGCTCGTCTCGCCGGTCGTGATGGGCACGATGTACTACCTGTTCCTGTCGTACAACGGCGGCGGCCTCAACGACCTCGTCATCGCCTTCGGCGGTGAGCGCACCGCCTGGCTGAGCGACTCGGGCACGGCGATCGCCCTGATCGTCATCGTCAACTCGCTGCAGTTCGTCGGCATCTCGATGGTGATCTACCTGGCAGGGCTGCAGGCGATCCCCACGATGTACTACGAAGCCGCGCGCCTCGACGGGGCAGGGCCCGCGCAGGCGTTCCGGCACATCACGGTGCCGATGCTGCAGCCGGCGTTCGCCACGAGCATCGTGCTGAACCTCATCGGCGGCATGAAGCTCTTCGACGTCATCCAGGTGCTCACCGCCGGTGGCCCCGGCTACGCCACGCACTCGGTGTCCACACTGATCGCCAAGATGTACTTCGGCAGCCAGCGCGCCGGCTACGCCTCGGCGATGGGCGTCGTGCTCTTCCTCGTCATCGCCGTGTTCACGCTCGTGCTGAACACGATGCTCAACCGTCGAAGGCTGGAGCAGCTGTGACCGCGGCATCCGCACGCTCCCCGTGGCCCGCCCGCCTGGCGATCGGCGCCGGCCTGCTGCTGGCCGTGCTGCTGCAGCTGCTGCCGTTCTACATCACCGTCACCTCGGCGATGAAGGAGCGCAGCGACCTGTCGTCGCAGTGGCTGCCGCCGCTGGACGGCATCCACTGGCAGAACTTCGCGACGGCCGTCGAGCAGGGCGGCATCCTGCGCGCCATCGGCAACAGCGCCATCGTGACCGTCGGCGCGACCGTGCTGGTGTGCGTGCTGGGGGCGCTCGCCGCCTATCCGCTCGCCCGGCGCCCCACGCTGGCGAACAAGCTCGTACTGGCCGCGGTCATCGGACTGATCATGATCCCGCCGCTGTCGATCCTCGTGCCGCTGTACGCGCAGATGGTGCAGTTGAGTGCGGTCAACACCTACTGGGGAACGATCCTGGTGATGACGGCGACCCAGCTGCCGCTGGCGATCTTCCTCTACGCCGCGTTCATGCGCGGACTGCCGCTGTCGATCGAAGAGGCCGCCTCGGTCGACGGGGCGGGCGCGCTGCAGGTGCTGTTCCGCGTGGTCGTGCCGATGCTCAAGCCCGTCACGGCGACCGTGGTCATACTCACGAGCGTGAACGTGTGGAACGACTACGCGCTGAGCGTGTACCTGATGCGCAGTCCCGAGATGCGCACGATCGCCCCCGCGACGGCGACGTTCTTCTCGACCACCTCGAGCGACGTGGGGGCCGCGGCCGCGGCATCCCTGCTCTCAGCGCTGCCCGTGCTGGTGGTCTACCTGGTGCTGCAGAAGTACTTCATCCGCGGTATGGTGGCCGGTTCTGAGAAGTGATCGGCGCGTGCTAAACTGACTCCTTGTCTGTGCACACTCCTGTGCGCAGTTCGTCTCTCCCTCTTCCGTGCGTGGGTCCCTGAGCCTGTCGAAGGGTGCTCATCGGCGTGAGCGGGCGGGGCAGACAAGGGATCTTGGGTGGGGCCGTCCGGCCTCACGGTAATGAAGGAGTCATCTCATGGCAGCAGTGTGCCAGGTGACCGGTGCTGTTCCCGGCTTCGGTCACAACATCTCGCACTCGCACCGCCGGACGAAGCGCCGCTTCGACCCGAACGTGCAGAAGAAGACCTACTACGTGCCGTCGCTCGGTCGTAAGGTCACCCTGAACGTGTCCGCCAAGGGCATCAAGGTGATCGACGCGCGCGGTATCGAGAAGGTCGTCGCGGACCTCCAGGCGAAGGGTGTGAAGCTCTAATGGCCAAGAAGGCTCAGGACATCCGTCCGATCATCAAGCTGCGTTCGACGGCGGGCACCGGTTACACCTACGTGACCAAGAAGAACCGTCGTAACACCCCCGACCGTCTCGTGCTGAAGAAGTACGACCCGGTCGTTCGCAAGCACGTCGAATTCCGCGAGGAGCGTTAATCATGGCGAAGAAGAGCAAGATCGCTCGCAACGAGCAGCGCAAGGTCATCGTCGCCCGCTACGCGGAGCGCCGTGCCGAGCTGAAGAAGACCCTGGTCGACCCGAACGCCACCGACGAGGCCCGCGAGGCCGCCCGCGTCGGCCTGCAGAAGCTGCCGCGCAACGCGTCGCCGGTTCGCGTGCGTTCGCGTGACGCCATCGACGGCCGCCCCCGTGGTGTCCTCACGAAGTTCGGCATCTCGCGTGTCCGCTTCCGTGACATGGCGCACCGCGGCGAGCTGCCCGGCATCACCAAGTCGAGCTGGTAAGCATCCGCTGAAGGGGCGGGGATCTTCGGATCCCCGCCCCTTCTGCATGCCCGGGTGGCGTGCTCTGCAGGAGTTCGCACAGTCTGCAGGAGCCGAACCCGGCATCCGCTCCTTGATTCCGTGCGATCCCCTGCAGATGATGCGATGACGATCGCTCTGCACATCGGCATCCATCCCGTGAGTTGTCCACAGCGACTGGGAAGAGGGCTCTGCACCACCGCGCACGCGGGGCAGAGTGGCGTGATGGATGCCGTGGCCGAACTCACCAAGCGCGGCGGGATCGCCCGCACGCGCACACTTCTGCACGCGGGAGTGAGCTCCTACGCGCTGCGCAGGGCCAAGGAGTCCGGACGGATCGTCACGGTGCGCGGTGGCTGGGTGGCGATTCCGGATGCCGATCGGCTTCTTCTGGGTGCGGTCAAGCGCGGTGTCGTGCTGAGCTGTGTCACGCTCGCCGAGCGGAAGGGGCTCTGGGTGCCCGAGCACTCCGCTCTTCACGTGGCTGTGGCGCCGAACGCGTCGCGGGTCGTCGTCGCCGATCACGTGATGGTGCACTGGTCGAAGCCGGTGATCGCCCGCAGGAGCGATGACATCGAGGACCATCTGGTGAACGCGCTCTCGGTCATCGCGCAGTGCCAGCCGTTCGAGACTGCGGTGGTGATCTGGGAATCCGCACTCAACAAGGTTCTCGTCGACCGGCAGTCGCTCGCTCGACTTCCGCTTCCGCCGGCGGCTGTGACGGTGCTCGAACGGGCGCGGCCCTTCGCCGACTCGGGACTCGAGACGATCATCGTCTTCCGGCTCGGATGGATGCGGGTGCCGATGGTGCAGCAGGCGTGGGTGCTCGGTCATCGCGTCGACCTGCTCATCGGCGAACGCCTCGTCGTGCAGATCGACGGCGCCACGCATACCGGTGCTCAGCGCACGAGTGACATCCGGCATGATGCCGAACTGAAGCTTCGCGGATACCACGTGCTGCGGTTCAGCTACGAGCAGATCATGGAGCACTGGGAGCAGGTGCAGGCCGTCATCATGGAGGCGATCGCGCAGGGCCTGCACCTGGCCGTGCGCTGACCGCACCACATGCAGGAGTTCGCACGAACTGCAGGCCCGGGGCCCTGCATCCGCTCCTTCATCTCGTGCGATCTCCTGAAAACCATGCGTCGAAGGGGCCGACTGCGCCGGCGAAACTGTTACTGGTGTGACGCATGAGGCGCGACACGCCCAGAATTCAGCCCGAAACCCGCGAAATGACGCGGATTTCCCGTGTCTGGTTGGTACATTCAAGGCGGTCGATCGACCGACGGGGATCTTCCCCGAAACCAACATGATGCGACGGACCGTCGTCGCTGGAGGATGACATGGCTGACAAGTCCATCACCAAGACCGAGCTCGTCGCGAGCATCGCTTCCGCCACGGGCGAGAGCCAGGCCACCGTGTCGCGCGTTCTCGACTCGCTCTTCGGCACCGTCTCCGACGCTGTCGCCAAGGGCAGCAAGGTCTCCATCCCGGGCTGGATCTCGTTCGAGCAGGTCGACACCGCCGCTCGCACGGGGCGCAACCCGCAGACCGGCGCCGAGATCAAGATCCCGGCCGGCAAGCGCGTCAAGGTGACCGCCGGCTCGAAGCTGAAGGCCGCGGTCAAGTAAGACCGCCGCGTCGCAGGAAGGCCGTCCCCTCGGGGGCGGCCTTCCTCGTCTCCGGATGCCGGCATCCGGGAGCGCTGAGCCGTCGACAGCGCCCCACCGTCGACGCCCCGCCCCGCCGCTCGCCCACAGGCATCGGCCGTAGGCTGGAGGGGTGAACCCGTACCGTCTCGCTGGCCTGGTGATCCTCGTCGTCAGCTCGGCGGCGGCACTCATCGCAGCCCTCCTGATCGGCGGCGGAGCCGTCCCGCCCAAGCTGCTCGATCCCGGCCCCATCGTCATGTGGGGCCTGCCCGCCGTCAAGCTGCTCGCCAACCTCGCCGCAGCGGCCATGCTCGGCTCGCTCGTGCTCGCCCTGTTCGGGCTGCGCAGCGGCACCAGGCACTTCGACATCGCCCTCGATACGGCATCCGTCGGGGCCGCGATCTTCACCGTGACCTCCGGCATCGCCGCCGGGATGAACCTGCTGGCGGCGTTCAACCCCACTCTGTCGGCCGACCGCTCCTTCGGTGAGCAGCTCGGCCGGTTCCTGCTCGAGCTCGCCCTCGGCCAGTCGTGGCTGATCACCGTGTTGATGGGTGCGCTCATCACGCTGCTCGCGTTCGGCTGGCGCAGCTGGACGGGCACGCTCATGACGGCCGTGCTGGCCGCGGCATCCTTCCTTCCGCTGGCCACGCAGGGGCACTCCGGCGACGTCGAGGGTCACAACGTCGCGGTCAACTCGATCCTGCTGCACACGATCGGCGCCGCCGTCTGGCTGGGCGGGGTCATGCTGCTGATCGTGCTGCGCGGCACCGCCGAGAAGCGCGCCGAGAAGCGCGCCGCCAAGGGCGGCAGAGCGGATGCCGATCGCCTCGACCTTCCCACCCTGGTCGCCCGTTACTCGTCGCTCGCGCTCGCCGCCTTCGTCGTCGTCGCCGTCTCGGGCATCGCCCGCACCGTCGTCGCGCTCGGCGACTGGGCCGAGCTGCTCTCGCCGTACGGCCTGATCATCCTCGGCAAGGCCGCGCTGCTGCTCGGCCTCGGCCTGTTCGGCGCCTGGTACCGGCGCCGGGTCATCCCGCAGCTGTCCGGCCCGCGGGAGCGCAATTCGTTCTGGATGCTGATCCTCGGCGAACTCGCCCTGATGGGCCTGGCCTCCGGTGCGGCCGCCGCCCTGGCCCGCACGCCCCCGCCTCTGGGCGAGCAGGTGCCCGCCGTGCAGACGGCTGCCGAGCGCCTCACCGGTTCGCCCCTGCCGCCCGAACTGACGCCGGCGCGCTGGCTGACCGCCTTCGACATCGACATCCTGTGGGTGGTCGCGGCGGGCTTCGGAGTAGCGCTCTACGTCGCCGGCGTCGTGCGCCTGCAGCGCCGCGGCGACCGCTGGCCCGTGCACCGCACCGTGTTCTGGATGGCGGGCCTGCTGCTGCTGCTGTGGGTGACGTGCGGGCCGATCAACGCCTACCAGGAGTACCTGTTCAGCGTGCACATGCTCGGCCACATGGTGCTGAGCATGGCGATCCCGCTGCTGCTGGTCAGTGGTGCGCCGATCACGCTGGCCCTCCGCGCCATCCACAAGCGCGAGGACGGCACCCGCGGTGGCCGCGAGTGGATCCTGTGGGCAGTGCATTCGCCGTATTCGCGGTTCATCACGCATCCGCTGGTCGCGGCGGCGATGTTCATCCTCTCGCTGTGGGCGTTCTACTTCACCGACCTGGTCCGCTGGTCGATGTACGAGCATCTCGGCCACGAGTGGATGATCATCCACTTCCTCATCTCGGGCTACCTGTTCGTGATGACCCTGGTCGGCGTCGACCCGATCCCGTACCGGCTGCCCCACGCCGGCCGCCTCATCACGCTGATCGCGGTGATGGCCATGCACGCATTCTTCGGCATGGCGATCATGATGCAGGAGGGCCTGATGGTCGCTGAGTGGTTCGGCTCGATGGGCCGCACCTGGGGCCCGACGCCGATGGAGGATCAGAACATCGGCGGCGGCATCGCCTGGTCGGTGGGCGAGATCCCCACGCTGATCCTCGCGATCACGGTCGCGATCCAGTGGTCACGGTCGGATGCGAAGCTGCAGCGCCGCCGTGACCGGCACGCCGACCGCACCGGCGACGCCGAGCTGGAGGAGTACAACGCCCGGCTCGCGGAGCTCGCCGAGCGCGACCGGCGGATCGCCGAGCGCGAGAGTCGCTGACTCGCACCGCACGTGAGCCGGCGCGCCCTCGCCGCCGATCAGTCGCCGGACGGGGATCCGACGCGGATCTGCGCCGAACCGTCGGCGAGGATGCGGATTGTCCCATCGACCTCGAATGGCACATCCTCCGAGACGGCGCGCACCGAGCCGTCGTAGACGGACTTGATGTCGACGTCGATGTGCGCCACGGCAGGGGTGGGCGGGATCATCCAGTTCGCGCCGTCGGGCTCGACGGTGATCGCGGGCTGCTCGACGATCGACCATTTCGGCAGCGAGCCGTCGGCCAGGCGGTTCTGCACCTCGAGTCCGAACGGGCAGGCGGTCGGCAGCAGCACCTCCTGGGTGGCGCAGGCAGTGAGGAAGTCCTCGACCTTCTGCTGCACGATGCCGGTGAACCGCTCGGTCGGCAGCGCCTGCACGTCGACGGGCGTGCGGGCCAGCGCGGTGTCGGCGAGCACGCGCACTCCTGGCGTCGCCGAGATGGGGGTGTCGACGGTCACGGAGTAGGCGCCGGGGGTGAAGACCAGCAGGTGCAGGGGGTCGAGCGGCGCGGCCTCGGCGCCGTCGGTCGACACCTGGTGGCGGTCCAGCTCGAACCCGTTGACGGAGAAGACATCGGCGCCGCGCACCGTGAGCTCGATCTCGGCGAGCGGGCTGCGCTCGAAGCGCCAGTCGGGTACGACACCCACCCAGCCGTCCTGCACGACCGAGAACGTCGAGGTTCCGTTCACTCCGCCGGCGACGTACTCGACGGTGACGTCGTACACGCCGTCCTTCTGCGTGTCGGAGGTGACCTCGTAGTCCGTCAGCGCGCCCAGTGCCGCCGTGCGCAGCAGGGCCTCGGATGCCGCGGACTCGATCTGGTCGTCCTTCTGCACGGCCAGGTCGACCGAGACGCCGGGGACGCGCAGCGCATCGGCCGCGTGGCCCGCGGAGAGCAGATCCAGGTAGCGGTGCACGAACGCGGACGGGCTGTACACCTGCTGGTAGAGGGAGAGGCCGCCGGCGGTCAGCGCGGCGATCAGCAGCACTCCGATGACGGCCAGGAGGGTGAGGTCGCCACGCAGCGTGGCGCGCCGACGTGCTTCCCCCCGCCCCTGGATCATGAGGCAGAGTCTACGGATCCGGCCTGGGACGAAGCCGAGCGATGACACGCGGCGACTCGGAGCAGCAGTCGCGCACGCCTTAACATGGGTGCGTGTCCGTGACGCTCTCCGAAGAACAGCAGGCGCTGTTCCGACTCATTGAGGACACCGACCAGCACGTGTTCATCACCGGTCGTGCCGGCACCGGCAAGTCGACGCTGCTGCAGCACTTCGCGTGGAACACCGGGAAGCAGATCGCGATCTGCGCCCCTACGGGTGTTGCGGCACTGAACGTCGAGGGGCAGACGATCCACTCGCTGTTCCGCCTGCCCATCGGCCTGATCGCCGAGAGCGATATCGAGCAGAACGAGGCCACCCGCCGCATCCTCAACGCCATCGAGACGCTGGTGATCGATGAGATCTCGATGGTCAACGCCGACCTGATGGATGCCATCGACCGGTCGCTGCGTCAGGCTCGCGGCAAGCGCGGCATCCCGTTCGGCGGGGTGCAGGTGGTCATGTTCGGCGACCCGTACCAGCTCGCCCCCGTGCCGCCGCGCGGCGACGAGCTGCGGTACATCCAGGACCACTACCGCTCGTTCTGGTTCTTCGACGCCAAGGTGTGGACCGGCGGCACCCCTTCGACGGGCTCAGGGACCCAGGATTCGATGGCGATGCTGGACATCGGCGAGCACGGCGCGAAGCTCCACGTGCACGAGCTCGTGCAGATCCACCGCCAGTCCGACGACGGGTTCAAGGCGATGCTCAACGCCGTCCGTTACGGACGCGTCACCGCCGACATCGCCGAGGTGCTCAACGCCCACGGCGCCCGCACGCCCCCGGAGCCGGAGCCGGGCGAGGTGCCGATCATCACCCTCGCCACGCGCAACGACATCGTCAACAGCATCAACCGCCGGCACCTCGCGGCGCTGCCCGGCCGCGAGCAGACCGCCCACGCCGAGGTGTCGGGCGACTTCGGCCGGGGCGAGGGGAACTACCCCGCGGATGCCGAGCTGAAGCTGAAGGTCGGCGCGCAGGTGATGTTCCTGCGCAACGACGTCGGCATGCAGGGCGAGCCTCCGCGGTGGGTCAACGGGTCGATCGGCACGGTCACCCGCATACTCGGCGGCACCGTGCGCGTCGATATCGACGGCGAGGAGTTCGACGTCGAACCGGCCGTGTGGGAGAGGTTCCGCTACGCCTACAATCCCGGCACCAAGACGCTCTCGCGCGAGGTGGTCGCCGAGTTCACGCAGTTCCCGCTGCGGCTGGCGTGGGCCGTGACGATCCACAAGTCGCAGGGCAAGACGTATGACCGGGCGATCGTCGACCTCGGCTCCGGCGCCTTCGCGCCCGGCCAGACGTATGTGGCCCTGTCGCGGCTGACCGCGCTGGACGGCCTCTACATGACGCGCCCGCTGCGGCCGAGCGACATCCGGGTCGATGAGGACGTGCGCCGGTTCATGCGCGAGGCGTGGGAAGCGCGCCAGGCTCAGCAGATCGACGGCTGAATCGCTCGGGCGGAGTGTGAGCCCGCGCATGCGCCGGGCCGCACGGGTGGCGGGCTCTCAGCATCCGCGTTCTAGACTCGGAGGGTCCATCCCCGGGGGAGTCGATACATGCATCTTCGTTCGTCGCGCCGTCTGCGCGCTGCCGCCGGCGGCGCCGTCGCCCTCGTCCTCGCTCTCACCGGATGCTCCGCAGCCGAACCCGAGTTCAGCTACACGCCCCCGCAGCAGGTCGACGCCGCACTGCCCGACGACGTGACCGCGCAGCTGCAGGCCGCGGTCGAGCAGGCCATGGTGGCGACCGGCGCCTCCGGCGCCATCGTCGGCGTGTGGGTGCCGTGGAGCGGCGAGTGGGTGGCGGGCCTCGGCACCCAGGCCGTGGGCAGCGACGAGAAGGTCACCCCCGACATGTCGTTCCGGGTGGCCGACGTCACCCGGATGATGACCTGCGACGTGCTGTACGGCATGGCCGACGAGAACCGGATCGAGCTCGACACCCCGGTGCCGAAGTACGTCTCGGGCGTCGGCGACCTCAGCGACATCACCCTGCTCGACCTGTGCAACGGGACGAGCGGAATCGGCTCGTCGGAGGGCGTGGTCAAGCCGTACTGGCTGAACACCCCCGAGCGCGACTGGCAGCCGCTGCAGCTGGCGAGCTTCGGGCTCGGCGCACAGCGCGGACCGGCGCACACCGCCTACCGCGATTCGGATGCCGCCTACCTGCTTCTCGGCAGCGCGCTCGAGCGCGCCTCGGGCCAGAGCGCCGCCGAGCTGATCGCCCAGTACGTGACGACCCCGCTCGGCCTCGAGTCGACGTCGCTGCCGCGCGGCGCCTCGGAGCCCAAGCCGGCGCCCGCGCTCAAGGGCGCGTACCTGCCCGCGATCGAGGGCGGATACGACTGCACCGCACCGATCGACGTGACCTCGAGCTCGTCGAGCATCGGCTTCACCGATTCGGGCGTGGTCTCGAACATCGCCGAGCTCGGCCGGTACACGCAGGCCACCGCTCGGCAGGCGCTGCGCGATGAGAACGCCACGCCCGCACGGTGGGGCTCGCCGCTGCCGGCTTCGGCCAGCGCACCGGCCTGGTACCAGGCGACCGGCGGGGCGTACCTGGTGGGCTCGATGATCGGTCAGCACGGCTGGGTGCCCGGGTACGCGACGTCCGCGTACTCCGACCCGGCCACCGGCTTCACCGTGGCCGTGACGCTCAACAACTCCAGCGCCGGCAGCAGCCCGGTCGCCTACCTCGCCTGGCAGCTCGCCGCGATCGCCTCGAAGGCACCCGCCGCCGAGGGCCAGACGGCTCCCGACTTCGGCCTGCCGTTCACGGCCGAGCAGTACGCCACCACCATCGCCAGCGGCGCGATCTGCGCCGCTCCGGCCGCGGAGTGAACCGCTCGCCGGCGCCGTTCGACGCGCCGTCGGGGCGTGCGCTCGCGGTCGGGCTGGTCGCGGTCGGCCTGATCTGCCAGGAGGTCGGCGCGTCGATCGCCGTGCTGCTGTTCCCGCAGATGGGGCCGCTGGGCATGGTGATGCTGCGACTGGTGTTCTCGGCGCTGATCCTGCTCGCCATCGCCCGCCCCGCGCTGCGCGGCCATTCCGCGCAGGCCTGGCGCTCGGCGCTCATGCTCGGCGGTGTGCTGGCCCTGATGAACGGCCTGTTCTATCTGGCGCTGCGCGAACTTCCGCTCGGCGTCACCGTGACCATCGAGGTGCTCGGGCCGCTGACGCTGGCGGTCGTCGCCGCCCGCACTTGGTCGGCGTGGCTGTGGGCGGGCCTCGCGCTGCTCGGCATCCTGGGCCTCGGCGGTGGCGGCTGGGACCGGCTGACGCTGACCGGGGTGCTCTTCGCGCTCGGCGCGGCGGCCAGCTGGGCCGGCTACATCCTCGCTTCGGCCCGGGTCGGGCGGGATTTCCAGCGCCTCGACGGGCTCGCCCTGGCGATGGCGTTCGGTGCGCTGCTGTCGCTGCCGTTCGGCATCGCAGACGCCGGTGCGTCGCTACTGCGGGTGGATCTGATCGCCCTGGGCGCCGCGGTCGCCGTGCTCAGCTCGACCATCCCCTATGCGCTCGAGCTGATGGCGCTGCGGCGCCTCGCGCCGGCCGTGTTCGGCATCCTGATGAGCCTGGGGCCCGCCTTCGCGAGCCTGGCCGGCTTCCTGCTGCTGGGGCAGCACCTGTCGCCGCTCGAGATCGTCGGCATCGCGCTGGTCATCGTCGCGAGCGCCGGCGCGGTGTGGGCGGGCCGGGAACGGCCCGCGCAGGAGCCGGTGGCCTGAGCCGCGGGTGGCCGGTGGGGAGAGCCGCAGCGGGCCGGCGGGGAGTGAGAGGATGGAGGGGTGCGCCCCTCCCGCAGAATCCCGCTCCTTCGCGGGTTCGTCGGCGCCTCGGTCGCGACTTTCGTCGCGCTGGCGTCGCACGTCTGGGTGGGCGGCGGGATGCCGGGGATGCTGGGCATTGCCGTGCCGTGGCTGCTGTCGCTGACGGTGTGCACGCTGCTGGCCGGACGGCGCCTGTCGGCGCTGCGCCTGAGTCTGTCGGTGCTCGTCTCGCAGCTGCTGTTCCACGCCCTGTTCGTGCTGGGCGAGTTCACCCCGGCAACCGGACTCGTGCCGCACGTGCACGGCGCCCGCCCGCTCGCACTCGCGGGTGAGGTGGCGTTCGCGGGTGAGGTGGCGCTCGTGCCGCAGGATGCCGGGATGTGGCTCGCCCACGGTGTGGCCGCGGTGGTGACGATCGTGGCGCTGCACCGGGGTGAGCGGATCCTGCAGGCGCTGCTGGCCGTGGCATCCGCTGTCGCCGTCTGGCTGCACCGTGTGGTGCGCGTGCCGGTCGCTGTGCGACCCGTCATGCCGGGCGGCATCCGGTTCGCCGTGGTCGCCGCGCCCGCCCGGGACGATCCGCTGCTGCGCTCGCTGCGGCGTCGGGGACCTCCTCTGCGTCTGGTCTGATCCCACGGCAGCCTTGCGCTGCCGCATCCGACGTGCGGTCGCACGTCGTTCACAGACGCAGCCGCGATCGCGGCATCCGAAGAGAGGTTTTCCATGTTCCGAATCCGTACCGCCCTGGCCGGCGTGGCCATCGCCGCAGCCGCCGTTCTCGCGCTCGCCGCCCCGGCATCCGCGCACGACGCCCTTGTCTCGAGCACGCCGGCCGCCGGCGAAGAGCTCGCCGTCGCCCCCGAGCAGATCGTGCTCACGTTCTCGAATGAGCTGCTGTCGCTCGAAGAGAACTCGGGGACCGGCATGACCGTCGTCGACGAGTCCGCGCGTGACTGGGTGGCAGGCGCCCCGGTGGTCGAGGCCGACACCGTCACCGTGCCGCTCGAGCCCGGGATGTCCGGCGGCCAGTATGTCGTGACGTGGAGGGTCGTCTCCAGCGACGGCCACCCGACGTCGGGCGAGTACTCGTTCTCGATCGCCGCTGACGTCGTCGCTCCCGCGCCGACGCAGACCGCGGTCGACGAGACCACCGAGCCGGAGGAGCCGGCCGCGACCGAGGCTCCGGTGGAGACGGATGCCACCCCGTGGCCACTGCTCATCATGCTGGGCGCGGTCGTGCTTGCGGCGATCATCCTGATCTCGGTGCTGGTGGCGCGCCGGAAGCGCTGATCCGGGCTTCGTGCAGGGCCTCGTCGCGATCGTCGCGGCGGGGCCCTGCGGGGTCTTCGGTGGCTGGCCTATGGTCAAGGCATGGCTGATCTGCGGGTCGCGTTCCTCGGCGACGGGCACATCAACAGGGTGCTGAGGCTAGCGGTCGAGCAGTCGCGCCCGTATCGCGTGGTCGGCACGATCGGGCGGGACGACGAATTGCCGGACGGGGCGGACGTCGACGTCGTCGTCGAGGCGGCGACGCAGGATGCCGCTCGCGGCCGGGTTCCCGCACTGCTCGCGGCCGGGGTCGACGTCATCCTGCTCTCGATCGGCGCGCTCGCCGAACCCGCGTTCCGGGAGCAGACGACGCGTACGGTGCCTGGCCATGGCCGCGTGATCGCCTGCACCGGGGCGATCGGCGGCCTCGATCAGGTGCGGGCGCTGCGCGCGGCCGGACCGCTGCACGCGGTGTCGATCGAGAGCCGCAAGTTGCCGGCGACGCTCATCCAGACGTGGATGCCGGACGACCTTCAACGCGCGTTGCGCCGTGGCGATTCGGAGATCGTCCTCGCGGACGGCCTCGCCGCCGAGGTGGCGCAGCGCTTTCCGGCATCCGCGAACGTCGCGGCGGCGCTCGTGCTCGCCGCCGACGCGTGGGACACCGCGACTGCGCGCGTCGTCGCCGATCCCGCTGCGACGGCGACCCGGCACGAGGTCCACGCCGCCGGCGATCTCGGAGAGGTGCGCGTCGTCGTCACGAACACTCCGTCTCCGGAGCGCCCGCGCTCGAGTGCCGTGGTCGCGTGGGCCGCGCTGCGCGCGCTCGACGACTACGCCCGCCTGGGTGGGTTCCGTGCGCCGGACGGGATGCCGTTCCTCTGAGCCGGTGCGGTGGCGGTCAGCGCGCCGGATGCACGAGCTCGAACCGCTCGCACAGCACCGGCATGTCGGGTGCCCAGCCGCGAGGATCCTCGGAGTGGTTGCGCCAGAATCGCTCGTGTATCTCGCGCCATGCGGCGAGCGTGCGGTCGCCCTCGCCTTCGGCGTGCGCGTGCTCCTCATCCACCTCGGAGAACGGCACCGTGCGCAGCGAGGTGGTGCGGATCACGGCGCGGGGCGTGCCCCTGCCGTCGAGGATGATGCTCAGGTCGCCGACCTCGGGCATCGGATCGCCGGATGCCTCGTAGTCCCACACCGATGAGGCCGTGCCGGTCTTGACGCCCGACAGAACCAGGTCGAGCAGCCCGTCAGCGTGCGCGGGGGTGGCGCCGAAAGCCCACGCCTCGGGCACTTCGGCAGGGAGGGACGGGATGCTCGCGCGGATGTCCTGCCAGAACGACGACAGGGCTTCGAGGGACGCGGTGATGCTCATGGTGTGGCTTTCACGCTTGGTGTCACTTCCAAAGCTATTCCGGACTACTGACCAGCTGTTGTCCCGTTGCTCGGACTGAAGTGTACGCGAATCTTTGCGAGCCGCGCAGGCGGGTGTTCCACAGCTGCTCCAGACAAATGGATCCGAATAACAGCCTGTTCAGAAGAGTAATGAGCTGGGGCGTCTGATTGTCCTAACGTCTCAGACTTCGCGTGTTCGGCAACCGGAAGCACTCGCTTCGACTGCAGTAGGTAGGCCCGTGGTCGGTCGCCCTGCGTGGAGCCGGGTGGATGCACATCTTGGACGCGTATGGTCCGGAGATGACAGACAATAATGCCCCCGCGTCGCCACCGTCGAAATGGGACCGGGCGCGCGCGGCTCATTGGCACGGCAGTCCGCCGAGTGCCGAGACCTCGGCTCGAGACTTCAAGACGCAAACCGACAAAGCGAACGCTGGATCAGAAGCCGAGGACGCCGGTGGTGTCGTCATCGACGAGTGATAGCACGGGCGGGGATTTCGGTTGGCGGGCGCCGGTCGCGATGCTGACGCGACGCGCAATCGACATGAGAAATGACAGGTCGGTGCCGTCGGTGAGCCGGACGTGCACGAACTGAGGATGGTCAACAGCGTCCTGGAGACGCTGCTCTATTGCTCCCACGTCCTGATCGGGGGCGAGCACGACTGTTTCATCGTCGATGGACATGAGCGTTCTGGTGTCGGTTTCGGGGGAGGTCATAGGCCGGACGCTAGCCCGTATCGGGTGATTCGACTGATGGGGTTGCGGTATGCGGCGACAGGGGGGGCACAGTGTTGACGCGGTCGGTCGATGAGGTGCGAAATCCTGCTGAGATGGGCGGCCCGCCCCTTTGCTAGGCCGTGGCTTGTCGAGACTGCTCTATCTTTCCGAATGCTGGGAGCGTACGGTGACGATTAAGGCCCGTCGCTTGGCAAAGGCGCCGCAACGGTGGGTCCCGATGATGGGACTCTCACCGTTCGCGCAAGGGGACGTGCGCGGTGGGAGCTTCCTCCACACCGCACCGGGCGCAGTCCGACGTGTCCCGATTGCTAGGCTGCGCGAAAGGGCCAGCACCGGAGTGGTCTACCGGGCGACCACAGGTGAGCGTATGGTCAGCAATATGTGGACGATGATCGTGGTACTCGTGATCGCGTGGGCGGTGCTCGCTGTAGTCGGGTTCGCCTTCGAAGGTCTGCTATGGCTCGGGGTGATCGGGGTCATCCTCTTCTTCGGGACGATCATCTTCGGCCTCGTTCGCCGCAATCGCGGACAGGGAAGGTCGACAAAATGAACGCTACGACCGACGCACACCAACCGGAGGTGCTCGGGCTCGGGCACGTTCTCGCGGGGTCACTTCCTGGCTCTCTGCTGAGCCCCGGAGCGCCAAACCGGTACACGGTGGAGGCGGTCTTCACCCGCAAGGTAGAGCATGATGAAGTCGCTGCGATTGAGAGCGACGCGACGCGGCGCTACCTGGAGGAGCACGGCTTCGCGGGTGTCGAACTGCACGTGTCGGACCGTCGTCTTGAGATCCGCAATACGAACCTGCAGGATCTCAGCACCGGTCTTTCGACGGTGATCGCGAACCGCCTCGCCGAAGTGGACGCCACGCTGTCCGGTCATCGTGCGGTTGCGGCGGCAGAAGCGCGAAACCTTGCAGACCGTGAACGGACTCGGGCGGCTGCGGTTGCCGCGATTGCCGAGGCGGTGGCGTTCGTGCCAGGCCCAGTTGAGGCTGAACCTGCTCAAGTCTGGGCTAATGAGGGAGGCGCCTCTTCTCGCTAGGGAAGACGCCTCAAGAAGAAGGTCATCATGGGGCCTATACGCACCACCACACCTAAAGCGGGGAGAGGTGCTGCCCCGGGGGTGAACCTGTTCACTGAGCTCGCGGCGCAAGTTCACCGCAGCGGATTGATGCGTCGACGTTACGGCTACTACTGGAGCAAGATCGCGGTTCTGTTCCTCGCCCTGGTGGGCGCAGTGTGGGCGTTCGTCTGGATCGGGGATACCTGGTGGCAGTTGTTCACCGCTGTCGTCCTCGCGGTCCTTTTCGCTCAGGCTGCGTTCCTCGGTCATGACGCCGCGCACCGGCAGATCTTCGTTTCGGGCCGCTGGAACAACTGGATGTCCTTGGTCATCGGTGACCTGATGGTGGGCATGAGCTACGGGTGGTGGCAGCACAAGCACACCCGCCATCACGCGAATCCGAACAAGCTCGGCAGTGACCCGGACATCGAGCTGCCGGTCATTGCGGTAACCGCCGAGACCGCGCAGCACGAGCATGGGCCACTCGTCGCGTGGCTGCGTGCGCATCAAGGGATATTGTTCTTCCCGATTCTGCTGCTGGAAGGCGTCTCGCTGCACGCGTCGAGCGTCCGTCGCGTGCTATCGCGAGGTCACCTCGAACATCGGGCCGTCGAGATCATCTTTCTCAGCGTGAGGCTCGGGGGCTTCATCGCCCTCGTGTTCATCGTGCTCTCGCCGGGCATCGCTGCCACGTTCCTCGCGGTGCAACTCGGCATCTTCGGGTTCCACTTAGGGATCGCCTTCGCACCGAACCACAAAGGGATGCCCATCGTCCCGCGCACAATGAAGATCGACTTCTTGCGCAGGCAGGTGATGATGAGCCGCAATATCCGCGGGAACCGCGTCCTGGACTTCTTCATGGGCGGGCTGAACTACCAGATCGAGCACCACCTCTTCCCATCCATGCCGCGACCACATCTGAGACGAGCTGCCCCGCTGATCGCCTCCTACTGCAGGCAAGTCGGCGTGCCCTACACGCAGACCGGACTGCTCGAGGGTTACGCGATAGTCGTCCGCTACATCAATAGGGTCGGTCTGGGAGAACGCGACGTGTTCACCTGCCCTCTCATCGAGCAACGCACCCACCTCACGGCAACCACCTACGACACTCCACCTGCGGCCGAATGAGAAAAGGTCACCCTCGGAACGCGAGCCGTGATCGCCGGATCGATACCCAAATCGATGCTCGAGCCCGTCGGACCTGGGCGGCATCTTCACCTGCTCGAGCCATCGCACATGGCCACAGTGCGCACACTCCCGCTCGCCGGTGACACTTGGAGGGGCTGACGGGAATCGAACCCGCGCTGTCTGCTTGGGAAGCAGAAGTTCTGCCATTGAACTACAGCCCCGCACGCCTCACGGCGCCTGGCCAGCATAACAAACACCGGCGGGTTCCCTCGCGCGGCGGCGCAGGAGCAGAAGACACCACGCATGGCACCACGGTGCCATAGCCCGCGCACAGGTTCATCCTGAAGGCGGACGCGCCGCCGACACCCCCGCGAATAGCGTCGAAGGCATGATCACAGCAGAGGGCCTCGGCAAGAGGTATGGAGACAAGCTCGCCGTGGACGACGTGTCGTTCACGGTGCGCCCCGGAAGCGTCACGGGTTTCCTCGGGCCTAACGGCGCCGGCAAGTCCACCACGATGCGCATGATCGTGGGTCTGGACAAGCCGACCGCCGGCCGCGTCACGGTGCACGGCAAGGAGTACCGCCGGCTGCGTGCGCCGCTCACCGAGGTGGGCGTGCTGCTCGACGCCAAGGCCGTGCACTCCGGCCGCTCCGCCCGCAACCACCTGCGCGCGATGGCCGCCACCCACGGCATCCCGTCCTCCCGCGTCGACGATGTCATCGACATCACCGGCATCGGCTCCGTCGCCCGCAAGCGCGCCGGCGGCTTCTCGCTCGGCATGGGCCAGCGTCTCGGCATCGCGGCCGCACTGCTCGGCGACCCGCACACGCTCATCCTCGACGAGCCCGTCAACGGACTCGACCCCGAGGGCGTCCGCTGGGTGCGGCAGTTCGTCCGCTATGCGGCATCCGAGGGCCGGACCGTCCTGCTCTCCAGCCACCTCATGAGCGAGATGGCGCAGACCGCCGATCACGTGATCGTCCTCGGTCGCGGCAAGGTGCTCGCCGACGCCGCGCTGCCCGACCTCGTGCGCGCCTGGACCACCGAGCGGGTGCACGTGCGCAGCCCGCGCGCCGCCGAGCTGGCATCCGCCGTCGCCGCGCGCGACGTCGAGGTCGCCAGCACCGGCCCCGAGACCCTCGACATCTCCGGGCTGCCGGCATCCCGCATCGGCGACGTCGCGTTCCAGCGCGGCATCCCGATCCACGAACTCACCCCCACCAGCGGATCGCTCGAAGAGGCGTATCTCGCCCTCACCGGCGATGTCGTCGACTACCGCACCCGCGCCGTCCCGCAGGCCGACGCGCAGCTCGAGGAGGCACTCGCATGACCGCCATCCAGGCACGCTCCACGCTCATTCCGCCCGCCACCACCTCGCACCTGACTTTCGTGCGTCAGCTGCGCAGCGAGCTCATCAAGGTCGCAACCGTCCGCAGCACCTGGTGGTCGGTCGTCATCGTCGCGGTGCTCACCATCGGCATCTCGATCGCCATCACGACGGCGGTCGACGAGCAGTTCCCGAACATCATCATGGCCGTCGTCTCGCCGGTGCAGCTGACCATGCTGCTGGCGGGCATCCTCGGCGTCATCTCGGTGACCGGCGAGTACTCCACCGGGATGGTCCGCTCCACGTTCACGGCCAACCCGGTGCGCGGGTCGGTGCTCGCCGCGAAGGCCATCGTGCTCGGGGCGCTGATGTTCGTCGTCGCGCTCGTGACCTTCCTCATCGCGGCCGTTGCGATCACGCCGCTGGCCTCAGCCCGTGGCCTGGTGGTCGAGTGGTCCGACCCGTCGATGGCGATCCTGCCGATCCTCTCGGCCTCGGCGGCGATGGCGCTGTTCGCCCTGCTCGGCGTCGGACTCGGCTTTCTGCTGCGCTCCGGCGCCGGCGCGATCGCCGTGACCGTCGGCATCCTGTTCGTCCTGCCCGTCATCCTCAGCCTGGTGACCATGCTGCTGAACGGCGTCGAGTGGATCCAGAACCTGTCGCTGTACATGCCCTCCTCGGCCGTGCAGAACGCGATCCTTCCGATCGAAGGCGTCGGTCTCACCGCCGGCGAGGCGTGGCTGACGCTCGTCGCATGGTCCGCCGTCGCCCTGCTCGGCGGCTGGGCGGTGCTGCGCGGGCGGGACGTCTGATCCACCGCGCGTAGAGTCGTCTGCGTGTCGAACCCGCACAGCCGCAGCCCCTCCGTCCTTCCGGACGAGGAGCTGCGGCTGCCGCGTCCGCCCGGGGTGATCCGGCGCTTCTGGGCGCGCCATCCGCGTTTCACCGACGTGCTCATCGCCCTGCTGTGCCTGCTGATGATGATCGGCTCGGCGACGTCCTCGCCGCCGGGCGCGCGCCCCGTGCCGGTGCCCGCTGCGATCGTCATCGGCATCGTGATCCTCGGCGGATGCGTGCTGCTGATGTGGCGCCGGCGTCGGCCAGGGCTCGTCATGACCGGCGTGATCGCGGTCGAGATCCTCGTCCTCGCCGTCACCTCGTCGGCGGGTGGAGTCCTGTTCGCCGTCGCCGTCTACAGCCTCGCGGCGCACCGCTCCACCCGATCGGCCTGGATCGGCCTCGGCGCCGGAGTCGCGATCATCGGGCTCATGTCGGCCGAGATGCTCGCGATCGGCGCGCTCACCCTGCAGTCGGCGATCAACACGGTGCTCAGCGAGGCCATCCCCGGACTCATCGCGGCCCTCATCGGCATCAACATCGGCAACCGGCGGCGCTACGTCGAGGCGATCATCGACCGTTCGCGTCAGCTGCTCGTCGAGCGCGACCAGCAGGCGCAGCTCGCCGCCGCTGCCGAGCGCGATCGCATCGCCCGCGAGATGCACGACATCGTCTCGCACTCGCTCACGGTCGTGGTCGCCCTCTCCGAGGGCGCGGCCGCGACCCCGGATCGCGAGCGCGGCCGGGATGCCTCGCTCGCGGCCGCGTCGACCGCCCGCAACGCGCTCGCCGAGATGCGATCGATGCTCGGCGTGCTGCGCGACGGCGACGCCGACGCCCCGCTCGCACCTCTCGAGGCCGCCGAGCCCTCCGAGACGGTCGCCGCCGCACAGCGCGCCGGCTTCCCGGTGCGGCTCGCGGTGCGCGGCGAACCGGATGCCGCCCCGGCGCTGCGCCTCGCCATCGGGCGCATCGTGCAGGAGGGCGTCACCAACGCCATCCGGCACAGCCCCTCAGCCACCGCCATCGACGTGCGGATCGACCACGACGCCGACCCGGTCATCATCGAGATCGTCAACGACGGCGCCGGTACAACGGCATCCGAGGGCGGTTTCGGTCTGCGCGGACTCGCCGAGCGCGTCGCCCTGCTCGGCGGCGTGCTCGTGTCGGCGCCGGCCGGGGAGGGGCGATGGATGCTGCGCGCCGAGCTGCCCCACCCGCCGGCCGCGCCGGCCGGTGCCGGCGGCGACGCGACGGACGTCGAGAGACTGATCGGGCTCACCGACCCGGGCACGGACACTGAGCCGGCCACCGACTCCGCCCCGGTGGCCGACGCCGACCCCGATCCCGATCCCACCGCCGATCCCGGCTCCGAGGAGACCGCCCGATGACCGATCAGATCCGCGTGCTGCTCGTCGACGACCAGACGCTCATCCGCGTCGGCTTCCGCCTCGTTCTGGAGGCCGACCCCGGGATCGTGGTCGTCGGCGATGCCGGCGACGGCGCCGAGGCGATCGCGCGCACCCGGGAGCTGCGACCCGATGTCGTGATCATGGATGTGCGGATGCCGGGAATTGACGGGATCGCCGCGACGCAGGCCATCGTGGCGCAGCATCCGGACGTCCGGGTGCTCGTGCTCACCACGTTCGACCTCGACGAGTACGCCTTCGGCGCGATCCGCGCCGGCGCGAGTGGTTTCCTGCTCAAGGATGCGCAGGGGGCGGAGCTCATCGCGGCGGTGCGCGCCGTGCACCGCGGCGACGGCGCCCTCGCCCCGCGAGCCACCCGTGCCCTGCTCGACCACCTCGCGCCGCGGCTTCCCGACGGCCCCTCCGGCGTGAACGCATCGGCGCCCGCGCCGCAGACCGACCGCCTCGCCGAGCTGACCGAGCGTGAGCGCGACGTCTTCCACGCCATCGCACACGGGCTGAGCAACAGCGAGATCGCCGAGCGCTTCTACCTCAGCGAATCGACAGTGAAGACGCACGTCGGCCGGGTGCTGGCCAAGCTCGCCGCCCGCGACCGCGTGCACGTCGTGATCCTCGCCTACGAGTGGGGCCTCGTCGAGCCGGCCTGACCCTGGACGGGCACCCGCGAAGTCCGCCGGTCACGGCGCGGCGCGCGGGCGACGGCACCGTTACGCTGAGGGTGTGCTTCTCAGCGATCGCGACATCAGGGCAGAACTCGCATCGGGCCGCATCGGTCTCACGCCGTTCGACGACCAGATGGTGCAGCCATCGAGCGTCGACGTGCGCCTGGATCGGTACTTCCGGCTGTTCGACAACCACAAGTACCCGTTCATCGACCCGTCGGAGGATCAGCCCGAGCTGACCCGCCTGATCGAGGTCGCCCCCGACGAGCCGTTCATCCTGCATCCCGGTGAGTTCGCCCTCGGCGCGACCTTCGAGCAGGTAACGCTGCCGAACGATGTCGCCGCCCGCCTGGAGGGCAAGTCGTCGCTGGGCCGACTCGGCCTGATCACGCACTCGACCGCCGGGTTCGTCGACCCCGGATTCACCGGTCATGTCACCCTCGAGCTGGCGAACGTCGCGACCCTGCCGATCAAGCTGTGGCCGGGCATGAAGATCGGCCAGTTCTGCTTCTTCCGCCTCACCTCACCCGCCGAGAACGCCTACGGCTCGGGTCCTTACGGTAACCGCTACCAGGGGCAGCGCGGGCCGACGGCATCCCGCGCGTTCCAGAACTTCCACCGCACCGACGTGAGCAGCACCGATGCGGGAGCCCTCGGAGGCTGACATGGCCGACCCGGAGGAGACGCCGAAGCCGGATGCGGATGCTCCGGAGCAGGAGTCGCCTGCGGCCCAGACGCCGGTCGCGGATGCCGCCGCCGTTCCGGACCTCGACATCCCCGAACCCGACCTGCCACAGCTCGATGAGTCGGCGGTGGACATCCCGGATCCGGTGATCCCCGAAGCCGCGCTGGCCGAGCCCGTCATCCCGCCGCCGGTGATCCCGCCCGCCCCTGACGGGCTGGCGCCCGCCCTGCCCGAACCCGCGTTGCCGACCGTCGTCGGCGGGTCGGGTGCGCCCGTCGCCGAGGAAGGCGCCCCGCAGACGCGCGCCGCCCGGCGGCTGGAGAGCGACGCCGGTCGCCCGGGTCAGGATGCCCGTCCGGCGGGTGCGGATGCTGCGGCGGGTGCGGATGTTGCGGCGGGCGCGGATGCTCCCGCTCCGCGGGACGCGGACGACTCGGCATCCCGCGGCGTCGGAGGCGACTATCGCGGCTGGACCGTCGCGATCTGGATCATCCTGCTCGCCCTGCTGATCGGTGCGGGCGTGCTGATCGCCGTACTGCTCGCGGGAGGCGCCATGCCGTTCCCGGATGCAGCGGCCCTTCGACAGGCTCAGGGACCCGAAGGGATGGGTTGCTGAGCCTGTCGACGCACCCAGGCGGGCGGGGCAGCCCTTCGACAGGCTCGGGGACTCAGGCGAATCACCGATCGCCGGACGATCGGTCGGATGCGCCGGACGGCCGGTCGGGCGCAGCATCCGCCCTCCCGCCACGCTGGAACCATGACCATCACCGCGCCCACCCCGACCACGTCCACGTCGGCCCGCCGGATGCCCTACGGGGCGCTGCTGGCGATGATGCTGATGAGCTTCCTGCTCGTGAGCGCCGAGTTCCTGCCCAACGGGGTGCTCACCGAGATCGCCGCCGAACTCGGCGTCACGCCCGGCCAGGCCGGGCAACTCGTCACGGTGACCGCGCTCGCCGGCCTGTTCGTCGCACCGACGATCGGCCTGGCGCTTCCGCGGCTGGATCGCCGCTCGCTGCTCGTGTGGATGTCCGTGCTGGCCGCAGTGTCCAACCTCGTCGTCGCGATCGCTCCCAGCCTGCCGCTCATGCTCGCCGCCCGTGTGCTGCTGGGCGCGGCCCTGTCGGGCTTCTGGACCATGTCGATCACCGTCGCCGCGCGCATCGCGGGGCCCGAGCGGCTCGGACGCGCGGTCATGTTCACTGCCGCGGGGACCTCCCTCGCCACCGTCGCCGGGGTTCCGGTCGGCGTGATGCTGAGCGAACTGCTCGACTGGCGCAGTGTCTTCGGCATCGCCGCGGCGGCCAGCGCCCTGCTCGCCGTCGGCCTGCGCGTGCTGCTGCCCTCGGTCCCCGCGCAGAACGCCGCCCGCATCCCCGTGCTGATCGAGACGCTGCGCCGCCCCGGCATCGGACTCGGGATGGCGGGGCACGTGCTCGTCATCTTCGGCCACGCGCTCGCCTACACGTACATCCGGCTCGCGCTCGAACGCGTGCGGTTCGACGGCGCGTTCATCGACGAGTCGGCGATCATCGTGCTCCTGGCCGTGTTCGGCATCGGCGGGTTCATCGGCAACCTCGTCATCGGCGCCGCGATCGACCGCACCTACCGCGTGCTGGCCGTCATCACCCCGATCGTGATCGCGGCGGCCGCGATGCTCATCATCCTCGGTGCGGATGCGCTGTGGCTCGTCGGCCTCGTCGCCTTCGTGTGGGGGTTCTTCTTCGCCTCGTGGCTGCTGATCGTGAACACCTGGGTCGGCCACCGCATGCCCGACCGGCTGGAAGCCGGCGGCGGCCTGGTCGTGGTCGGATTCCAGGCCGGGATCATGATCGCCGCCGGCCTCGGCGGGATGCTCGTGGATGCCGTCGGCATCGAGCTGGCCTACACCGCGGGCGCCGCGATGCTCGCCGTCGGTGCGGTGCTGTTCGGCCTGTCGGGCCGGCGCCGCTGAGAACACCGCCGGGTCCGGTGCGGCGACGCCGGGCCCGGTGCGGCGACGCCGGACCCGGTACGGTGTCGCCGGACCCGCTACCGGGCCTCCGCGCTCGTCGTCAGGCGGAGGCCGGCTCGCCCTGGCGGCGCCAGGCCGACGGCGTCATCCCGGTGTGCCGGCGGAAGGCGCGGCTGAACCCCTCGTCCGAGCCGTACCCCAGCTCGCGGGAGATCTCGCTCACGCCGCGGCCGTCGATGAGCAGGGTGCGGGCGGCGCGCATCCGCACCTCCGCGACGTACTGCGCCGGAGACAGTCCGAAAGCGGCGCGGAACCGCTCGGCGAACACCGACCGTGAGAGGGCGCCGACGGAGGCCATGGCCTCCACGCTCCACTCCCTGCCCGGGTCGTCCTCGACCGCCTCGACGACGCGCTCCAGGAACGGGTCGCTCGTCCGCGACGGCCACCCCTTGGGGGCGCATCCGACCCGCGACCAGGCGCGGATCACCGACTGCAGCAGCGTGGTCGCCATCATCCGGCAGATCACGACGTCGCCGTCCTGATCGCACGCCGAGTCGTCCTTCAGCCCCATGTGATGGGCGAGCGCCGCGGCGCCGGGCTCGAGCTCGTCGAACCCGCGGATCCACGCGGCGTCAGGCAGCAGCCCGGCCAGATGCGCGGCGCTGTCGGCCCAGGAGAGGTGGGTGATGAGCACATCGGATTCTGCCGGGACGCGCAGGGTGAGGCGGCGACCCGAGACGAGCAGGGCGTCACCGGTCGTGAGCGTGTCCGGCAGGCATCCGCCGTCAGCGATGCCCACCGAACCCGAGAGCACCAGCACCAGAGACAGATCGTCGGCGCCGAGCGCCACGACGTCATCTGCGGCGGGAAGGATGCGGCGCTGCCACCGGATGCTGACGGCGACCGCGGCCAGCATCCGATCCAGCGCGTCATCGCGCGCGGCGGGAACCGGGGGCGGCGCGACGAGACTCATGCTTCCAGCCAACCGGTGGGCGCCCGCGGCTATTCCGTCGCAGCCCATCCGGCCCGCTCAGCTTCGCCCCGCTCAGCTTCGCCGCGCTCAGCGGTGCGTGCCGACCTCTGTGTCGACTGCGGGCCTGCTGAGCGCCGCGACCCCGCCGGCGGCGAATGCGAGCACGGCGTCGAGCGTCGCATCCGCTCCGAGGATGCGGTTGTGACCGAGCCCGCGTGTGAGCAGCAGGTGCGCACGCCCCGCGTGCGCGGCGTGGAGTTCGGCCGAGTGTCGCGCGTCGAGAGCACGGTCGTCCTCGTCGTGCACGATGAGCAGTTCGACATCACGCGGCAGCGGATCGGCCAGGGAGTCGAAGCGCGCGCTGGTTTCCGCGCGCGTCATCCCGAGGCGGCGGTGGAACGCTTCCTCGAAGGCGGCCCGCACCGCCGGGGCCAGGCGCAGCGTCCCGCTGAACTCGTCGTGGTACGCCTGCGGGTTTCCGGCGCCGGCGATGGCGACGACGCGCTTCGCCTCGAGCCCCGAGCGCACCGCCGAGAGCGCGGCGAAGGCGCCGAACGAGTGGCCGACGATGAGCTCGGCCGGACCCTCGGATGCTGCCAGGCGCTGAGCGGCATCCACCCAGTCGCGCACATCCGTGCGCCGTCCGTCGGAGTCGCCGTGCGCCGGTGCGTCGAATGCGATCACGCGCCAGCCCTCGGCGACGAGATCGCGCACGAGCGTCGCGAACTGCGAGGCGCGGCCGACCCAGCCGTGCAGCAGCAGCGCGGTGCGCGTGCCGGTGCCCCATTGGTAGGTCACCACCCGCTTGCCGCGCACCTCGATCGCGTCGCGGCGGGCGGCGTCGTGCGTGAAGCGGTCTGCGTCGCGCACCGGCATCCGCGGTGAGGTGGAGAAGAACGCCGCGGTGGCGAGGCGGCCGGCCAGGGCGGGTGAGATCGCTGCGGTGGCGCGGATGCCGCCGGCGAGGGTTCGTGCGGTCATGCGAGGTCTCCGATCAGTGCCAACAAATCAATACGAACGATCGTTCATAGACTAACCGAACGATCGTTCGTAGACTAGGGGTATGCTGGATCCGATCGCCGCCCCGCACGAGAGTGCCGTCGTCGACGGCCGCCGTGCCCGCGGTGATGCCTCGCGCCGCGCCGTGCTCGCGTACGCGACCGACCTCACCTCGATCGAGGGGCTCGACGGGCTGAGCATCGGCCGGCTGGCCGACGCGTCCGGCCACAGCAAGAGCAGCATCGCCGGGCTCTTCCAGAACAAGGAGGGCCTGCAGCTGGCCACCGTCGACGCCGGACGCGCCGTGTTCATGGCCGTGGTCGTCGAGCCCGCCCGCGAGCATCCTCGCGGGCTCGCCCGTCTCGTCGCGCTCATGGACAACGTGATCGAGTACTCCCGCACCCGCGTCTTCGCGGGCGGGTGCTTCTTCGCCGCCGTCAGCGCCGACTACGACTCCAAGCCCGGCCCGGTGCGGGATGCGATCCGCGCGGCGATGGAGCAGTGGTACGAGTACGTCGCCATCCAGGTGCGCGCCGCCGCTGAGGCGGGCGACCTTGATCTCGACGCCGAGGGCGTCGAGGAGGTCGCATTCGCCCTGCCCGCGCTCTACGAGCAGTCGAACGCGCGCTCGCTGCTGTACGGCGGCGATCGTCCCTACGTGCTCGCGGCACGCGGCATCCGGGCGCTGCTGCTCAGCGCCGGGGCGGATGTCGCGGCGCTGGCGCCGCTCGAGCGCTGATCACGCGGACGGCATCCGCTCTCGGCATCCGCTCTCCGGGCCCGTCAGTCGTCGACCAGGTCAGACCCTGACGCCCTTCGGGAAGCGCACGAACAGCAGCAGCACCAGCCCGATCAGCAGCACCAGGCCGATGCCGAGCACGCCGTAGACGATCCCGCCGAACCAGGCGAGGAACAGCGACCACGCCAGCGGCGACAGGAACGACGCAACCCGCCCGGTCGTCGCATACAGGCCGAAGATCTCGCCCTGCTGGCTGGGCGGCGCGAGGCGGGTGAGCAGGCTGCGGCTCGCGGCCTGGGTGGGACCGACGAAGGCGCACAGCAGCAGGCCGCACACCCAGAACACCACCGAGCCGAGATCCTTCAGGGCGAACACGACGAACGCCATCGCGACGAGTCCGGAGAGGGCGATCGTGATCAGGCGGCGCGGCCCGATCAGGTCGTCGAGTCGACCGGCGAGCAGCGTGGAGACACCGGCGACCAGATTCGCGGCGAGGCCGAAGACGATGACCTCGAGGAACGAGAAGCCGAAGCCCTGCGCGGCGAGCACGGCCCCGAACGCGAAGACGCCTGCCAAGCCGTCGCGGTAGACGGCGGCCGAGAGCATGAACCAGAACGTCGGCCGGTTGGTGCGGAACAGCTTCGCGATGTTCTGCGCGAGCACGACGTATGAGCGGAAGAAGCCGACCTTCTGCGATTGGGCGTATGCCGGCGACTCGGGCACGTTGCGGAAGAACGGGATCGCGAAGACGATCGTCCACACCGCACAGATCACGGCGACCAGCTTGAACGCCAACGGCTCGCTCTGCCCGATCAGGAACAGTACCGGGATGCACGCGATCAGGGCGACCACGCCGCCGAGGTAGCCCATGCCCCAGCCGAGTCCCGAGACGCGGCCCACGTTCCTGGGCGTCGAGACCTCGGACAGCATCGCGTAGTAGCTGACGTTGCCGATCTCACTGATCACGGCGCCGATCGCGACCGCGAACGCCCCGAACCAGAAGAACTTCGGGTCGGCCTCGATGAAGAACAGCGTGAACTGGATGAGGGCGATCGCGACGGTCGCGGCCATCACCCACTTCTTCTTGCTGCCTCGGGCGTCGGCCTGCTGGCCGAGCACCGGCGCCAGCAGCAGGATCACGATGCCGGCGGCGAAGTTCGCCCAGCCCCACCATTCCGACAGGTCGGTGAGGCCCCGGCAGTACGCCGAGCCGACGTACTCGGACTGGTTGCAGTTCATATAGCTGCCGCCGGCGAGCAGCCCCGACTCGCGCACCGCCGGATCGAGGAACATCCGCGAGGTGAGGTACAGCGCGATCCACACGAAGGTGAGGATGACGGTGTTGAACGGCTGCAGCGCCCAGTCCCACATCGCCCACGACAGCACGCGCTTGCGCGGGATCTCGACCTCGACGTCGTCGGCGGTGGTTGCGCCGAACGCGACCAGTGCGCCGGTGCTCGCGGTCGGCGGAGGAACAGCAGCGTCATCGCGGCGATCGGTCATGCCGGTCACGCTACCGGATGCGTCGGACGACGGGTGCAGGGGTGATTCGGCCATGCGGCGAGTCTTCCGGGGCGGGGTGAACGGGTCGTGACGGGATGCCGTCGGGCCAGGCATGGTTCTGGGCGGATCATCCTGGATTCCGGCTATGTTCGGGCCGGTCGGTCACCGAGTTCTGCCCGGCGGGTGGCCGTGTTCGTGCTGGTCGGTCGGTAGTGTCGACGCATGCCGGCGACGCGGGCGGTTCCGCAGACTGTCGTGCTGTTCGAAGGGCGCAGCGACAGCCTCGCCTTCCGCGCGCTCGCGCGACGCCGGGCGGTGCGGCTCGACCGGCACGGGCTGGTGCTCATCGATCTCGACGGCATCACGAACCTGCGTCGCGCGCTGACCGGGCTCCGGGATGCCGATGCGAGCGCTCGGCTCCTCGGTCTCTACGACGCGGCGGAGTCCGCGTACGTGACCCGCGTGCTGGCCGATCTCGGGATGCTCGGCGATGCGCGAGCCGGTCCCGTGGATGTCGGCTTCTTCGGGTGCGAGCGCGACCTCGAGGACGAGGTCATCCGAGCCGCCGGAGTGCAGCTCACGCTGCAGACTCTCGAGGCGCGAGGCGAGCTCGCCCGGTTCCGGGTGTTTCAGGATCAGCCCGCGCAGCGCGAGCGTTCGATCGAGCAGCAGCTGCACCGGTTCGCCGGCACCGCGTCGGGGCGTAAGGCGCGCTTTGCCGCCGACGTGATCGACGTGCTCCCGCCGGAGCGCGCGCCGCGCCCGCTCGTGAGGCTTCTCGACGCGGTGGATGCCGTCGGCGGGGGCGCGACGCCTGTTCGGTGAGTGGTGCGGAAGGGTGGCGCCGCTGCACGGCATCCTCATCCGAAGGATGCTGAGAGCAGCTCGGCGAACAGCTGCTCCGGGTCGCGGGGAAGGCGGCGGCGCGTGAACCAGTCGCAGATGTTCACGCAGTCCCGGTGCAGCAGATCCAGCCCCTGCGGATTGGTGACGGTGTCGACGATCTGCGGAAGGTCGATCACCCGCACGCGGCCCTCGTGCACGAGCAGGTTGTACGCCGAGAGGTCGCCGTGCGCGAAGCCGGCCGCCGCGAAGATGTGCATGATGGCGACGATCTGCTCGAACAGGTCGCCGAGGTCGACGGCATCCGATCTCACCTGTGCGAGCCGGGGCGCCGCGCCCCGGCCGTCGCCGATGAATTCCATGAGCACCTCGGTGCCGTTCACCTGCACGGGGTACGGCACCGGCGCACCGAGGGTGTGCATGCGGCTCAGTGCGGCGAACTCGGCGAATGACCACTGCGCCGCGGCCACCTCGCGGCCGTGGGCCGACCGCTTCGCCAGGGCACGGGCGTCGCGGGTGTTCTGCGTGCGTCGGCCCTCGGTGTAGACCGAGGAGCGCTGGAAGCTGCGGTGGTCGGAGTCGCGGTAGCGCTTGGCGGCGAGCAGCGTGCGCTGGGCGGGATCGCCCGGCACGGCGCGCTCGATGAGGAAGACATCCGCCTCTTTGCCGGTCTTGAGGATGCCGAGTTCGGTGTCGACCGCGGCGGCGCTGGTCACGACCCAGTCGGGCCAGGGGAGCGGGCCCCGCTCGGTCGGTGTGACGGCCGGCCAGGTCGACCAGCGCTGGTCCTCGCGCAGTTCGGTGTCGGCGAAGGCGAGGGTGACGTCGAAGGGGGTGGTGTCGAAGGGGGATCCGGTGAGGTCGGATGCGTCTGGTGACGCGGAGTTCTGAATGTTCACGGTATGGCTCCGGGACGGAGGCCATCCGCGGATCAGGAGCGGGCGGCCTCGAGGGGAAGGAGGTCGGCGGTGGGCGCGACAATGACGGTGTTCATCGTGGGCTCCTTCCGCTCTTGTCCTCCGGGTTCGTCCCGGTGCGTGGTCGAGCATAGGGTTTCGCGTTCCATCGTGCGCGGGGCGGATGCCGAGGTGTTATCTGTTCGTGACCTGCGAGGGGCGATCCAGTGGGGAACTGAGCTTCGAATGTCGGTGGCCCTGTTGATACTGGATGTATGAACGAGATTGCGATGGCGTCGGATGGGCAGCTGGGCTCGCTCGATGCGATCGTGTCGTCCCTGGAGGCGGTGGAGCAGACGCTGCAGGGTGTGCTCGCGGCGCGTGACGGGCTGCTCGCCCTGGCGTCTCGGGTGGCGTTGTCGATCGCGGAGGAGAACGGTGGGGTCGAGGCGTCGGACATCACCCTGCGGAACGTGGCCGCAGAGCTGGCCGGGGTGCTGCGCGTCAGTGACCGGACCGTGCAGCGTCGGATGGCGGACGCTGACCTGGTGGTGAGCTGGTTCCCGCAGGTCTGGGCCGCGCAGGGCGCCGGGCGGATCAGCGCCGGGCACACCCGGGTGATCGTGGACGCCGGGTCTCACCTGCAGGACCCGGACGCCCGCGCGGCCTATGCGGGGCGGGTGCTGGAGTTCGCGGTGGAGGAGTCCCCGAACCGGTTGCGGCCGATCGCGCAGCGCATCGCCGAGCAGTATCAGCCCCGGTCCCTGGGCCAGCGGCACCAGGATGCACGGGCCACCCGCACGGTCTGGGCGAAGGACGCCGACGACGGGATGGCGGAGCTGGGGATCCTGGGCCCCGCCGTGCTCGTCCACGGCGTCTACGAACGCCTGACCGGCATGGCCAAAACGAACGAGAAGCTTGTCGAACCGGATGCGGCGGGGGAGCCGGATGAGCGGACGCTGGGGCAGCGGCGGGCGGACATCGCCTTGGACCTGCTGCTCACCGGCGCGCCGGCCGGGCACGACACCGACGACGGGCTGCTGGCCGCGATCGTCCCGCAGGTGAGCATCACCGTCCCCGTCGCCACCCTGATCGGCGCGGAAGGGGTCGACACTCCGCCTGCGGAGTTGGACGGGCGGGCCCCGATCGATCCGGGCACCGCGCGACGCCTCGCGGGAGCGGCGTCGGGGTGGGATCGGGTGCTCACCGACCCGATCACCGGGGCGATGCTGGCCGTGGACCGGTACCGGCCCACCGCCGCGATGCGCCGGCACCTGAAAGCACGCGACCAGCGATGCCGGTTCCCCGGCTGCGGGATGCCCGCCCGCAACAGCGACCTCGACCACACCCTCGACGCCGCCCTGGGTGGTGCCACCGAGGAAGACAACCTCGAAGACCTCTGCCGCCGGCACCACATCCTCAAACACCACACCCCCTGGCAGGTCGAACAGCTCGGTGGCGGACTGCTGGAATGGACCAGCCCCCTCGGCCGCACCTACATCGACCGACCACCACCCCAGAACACCATCACCTTCACCGACACCGATCCGCCACCTGGCGCCCCACCCTGGGACCGACCAGGAATCACATCCCGGAACCGACCCGGAATCACACCCGACGCCTGGGCGAACGCGCCGGCGGAACTCCTCGCACCGTTCTGACATCGGACGAGCGTGAGTGACGACCCCGCGGGACGGGCGCATGGATCCGCCGCACGCGGGTCACCGGATCCGCCGCACGCGGGTCACCGGATCCGCCGCGCGTCTCACTCTTTCGGCTGATCTTTCACGCTTCCGGCACGGCCGCATAGGTGCGGTCGCATACCGTGGAGGAAGACCGACCCGAGGAGACCCGTGTTCACCAAGCCCGCCCGCCTGTTCCGCGTGCTCGCGATCGCCGAGGCGATCACCTGGACCCTGCTGATCAGCGCCCTCATCGCCCGGGCCGTCGGCGTCGATCCGATCGTGGTGACCATCGCGGGAGGCATCCACGGATTCGTGTTCCTCTCCTACGGCGCGACGGCGGTGCTGCTCGCCTTCAACCAGCGCTGGCATCCCGGTGTCGCGGTGGTCACGATCCTCAGCGCGATCGTGCCGTACGCCACGATCCCCGTCGAGATCTGGCTGGCACGCTCCGGCCGGCTCGAAGGGGAGTGGCGGCTCACCGAGACCGACGACCCGCGAGACCGCACCTGGTACGACCGCACCATGCGCTGGTTCCTGCACCGTCCGTGGGCGCTCGCACTGCTCATCGTCGCAGCCATCGTGGCGCTCTTCGTCGCCCTGCTGATCATCGGCCCTCCCGGCGGACGCTGATCCGGCCCACCCCGGCAAGCACACGCGGCATCGGCGCACGCGGCATCGGCAACACCCGACGCGCCCCGCGGCATCCGTCCGCACCGACAGCATCCGCGACCTCCGCGGCCTCAGCGGCACCCGCAGCATCCGGTCAGTGCGAGACCGTGGCGACCCCGATCGTGTCGTGGGTGATCACGGCGGCGACGCGTGCCCCCGCCCCTGCGGCGACGATGAGCTGCTGCGGACCGGGCGAAGCGACGTCGCCCGCCGCATACAGCCCAGGCACGCTGGTGCGTCCCGACCGGTCGGTCGCCACGTGGCCGGCGGCATCCCGATCCGGTGCGACCCCCGACAGGAACGACAGATCGGCGACCCACTCGGGCCGCACGAACCCGCCGTCCACCGGATGCACCTCACCGCTCTCGACGCGCACCGCCTCGAGGAGCCCGCGGTCGCCGATCAGCTCCACGATCGCCCCGCGCACCACGCCCACCCCGGCCGCAGCCAGCTCGGCCTCCTCCGCCGTCGTGACAGCATCCGACCCGTGCGTGAACACCGTCAGCCGCGGAGTCCAGTGCGCGATCAGCCGGGCGCGCTCCGCCAGATCCGCCGACTCGCCGATCAGCGCGAGGCTGCGACCGCGCAGCTCCCACGCATCGCACGCCGCGCAGCTGAACATCGTCATGCCGTAGAAGCCGCGCAGGTTCGGCACATCCGGCAGCGTCTCGTGCAGCCCCGTCGCCAGCAGCACCGACCTCGCCGTGACCGTCTCCTCAGCCGCACGGCGGCCGACGCCGGCCGTGAAGCCGGCATCCGACGCCGACAGCTCCGCGACCCGCACGCGCGTGCGCAACTCGACGTTCGGATACGCCGCGAGCTCCTCGCGGGCGATCCGGCGCAGCTCGAACGGCGGCACCCCATCGCGGGTGAGGAAACCGTGCGAATTCAGCGTCGCCGCATTGCGGGGCCGATCGGCATCGATCACCAGCACGCGCGCCAGCGACCGGCCGAGGTTCAGCGCCGCCGAGAGGCCCGCCGGCCCTCCGCCGACGATCAGCACGTCGTAATCACTCATGACCTTCTCCCTGCGGAGGCAGCGCGGCGACCAGCGGGTGGTCGAATTCGTAGACGCCGGCCTTCACCGCGCCTCCGGGCGAGCCGAGCTCATCGAAGAACTCGACGTTCGCCCGGTAGTAGTCCGACCACTCATCGGGCAGATCGTCCTCGTAGTAGATCGCCTCGACAGGGCAGGCCGGCTCGCAGGCACCGCAGTCGACGCACTCATCCGGGTGGATGTACAGCGAGCGCTCGCCCTCGTAGATGCAGTCCACCGGGCACTCATCGATACAGGCGCGGTCCTTGACGTCGACGCAGGGCAGCGCGATCACATAGGTCACCGGGCCAGCACCCCCGGACGCGAGATCTCGACCTGCTCGTCGCGCGGCACGACCTTGACCCGCTCGCGGACGTGCTCGTGGCTCTCGCCGAGCGCGCGCTCATGGGCATCCAGCGCCAGCCAGCCGTCCCACGTCGTGTACTCCGTCTCGCGCTCGTCGAGCACGTCGAGCACATCGCCGTCCACGCCCGGCTCGGCAAGCACACCGGATGCGGCGTCCGACACGAGGTGTCCGATGGTCTCGAGCGCGTCCGACTTCGTGTGACCGATCAGCCCCACGGGACCGCGCTTGATCCAGCCCGTCGCGTACAGCCCGGGCTCGCCGAGCACGCGGCCCTGCTCGTTGGGCACGACACCGCGACGCTCATCGAAATCGGCGCCCTCCACGCGGGTGCCGTAGTAGCCGATCGCCCGGTACACCGCCTGCACCGCGTACTCGCGCACCTCACCGGTCGCGACCGGCGCACCGTCGGCGCCCGGCGCGGTGCGGGCGAACCGGATGCCGTCCACCCGCTTGCCCCCGGTGATCTCGAGCGGGGCGTGCCAGAAGTGCAGGTGCAGCCGGCGCGAAGCGCCCGTCGACTCGCGGCCCCGCCAGGAGTTCAGGGTGCGCAGCATGACCTTCAGCTGGTTGTTCGACGCGGATGCCGGGTCGACGCCGTCGAAGTCCTCGTCGTGCAGCACGATGTCGACGTCGCGCAGCTCGCCGAGCTCGCGCAGCTCGATCGGGGTGAACTTGATGTCGGCGGGACCGCGGCGGCCGAACACGTGCACATCCGTCACCGCCGACGACTCCAGACCCGCGAGCACGTTGTCGGGAACCTCGGTGCTGCGCAGGTCGACCGCGTGCTTGGCGAGCACGCGAGCCACGTCGAGGGCCACGTTGCCGTTGCCGATCACGGCCACCGACGGCGCGTCGAGCGGCCAGGTGCGCGGCACATCCGGATGCCCGTCGTACCAGGCGACGAAGTCGGCCGCACCGTAAGAGCCGGGCAGGTCGACGCCCGGGATGTCGAGGGCCGCATCGCGCAGAGCACCGGTGGCGAGGATGACGGCGTGATACCGCTCGCGCAGCTCGGCGAGGGCGATGTCGCGCCCCACCTCGACGTTCCCGATGAAGCGGATCGTGCGGCGACCCTTCGACTGGTCCAGGGCCCCGGGCTGAGCAGCGTCGAGCATCTCGTGCAGTGAGTTGACAATCCCCTTGATGCGCGGATGATCGGGGGCGACGCCGTAGCGGATGAGTCCGTAGGGCGCGGGCAGCGACTCGAACAGGTCGATCTCGACCGACCCCAGCGAATCGTGGGCGTTCACCGCGTCGGCGAGCAGATTGCCCGCATAGATGCCGGCCGGGCCGGCACCGACGATCGCGACGCGCAGGGAGGAGATGGTCATGACAGTGGCGCCTTTCGAGACGAGGAGCGAGACGAGGAGAGAGAGGAATGGATGCTGTTGTCGATCGCCGTGATCAGGCCGGTGTCGACGGCGAGTCCGGCGTCGAGGGCCGCGGCCAGGCGTGCGCCGAGCCGTGGGCGCGCGGGAGCGGATGCCGACTCCGCGGCATCCGGTTCGGCGGTGACGGATGCCGCACCTGCCGCGTCCTCGGCATCCGCAACAGCCTCGGCATCCGCCGCATCCAGTGACCCGGCGAACGGACTCAGCCGCACCACGTCGCCGACCACGACCACCGCGGGGCTGCGCACCTGCGCGGCCGCGGCGAGGCCGGCGATCGTGCCCAGCGTGCCGATCGTGACCCGCTCCGCCGGACCGTAGCCGTCCTCGACGATCGCGACGGGGCAGTCCGCACCGCGCGGACCCCCCGCGAGCACGTGCGCGGAGTGCGCGAGCGTGCCGACGCCCATCAGCAGCACCACGGTGTGGTCGCCGCCCGCGCGTCCGACCGCGCCGTCTGGGTCGAGCTGATCGTGAGCGCTGATCACGCTAAACGAGGTGGCGACTCCGCGGTGCGTGAGCGGGATGCCCGCGACGGCGGGCACCGACACGGCGCTGGTCACCCCCGGCACGACCTCGACCCGGATGCCGGCAGCCTCGCAGAACAGCTGCTCCTCACGGCCGCGGCCGAACACGAACGGATCGCCGCCCTTCAGCCGCACCACCTCGCGGCCGGCCTCGGCCAGCTCGACGAGCAGCTCGTTGATGGCATCCTGCGGCACCCGGTGGTGACCGGGCAGCTTGCCGACGTCGACCACCTCGGCGTCGATCACCGCGCCCTCCGCGGCGAGCTGGGCGAGCACACTGCGCGCGCCGAGCCGGTCGGCGACGATCACGTCGGCCCGTTCCAGCGCGCGTAGCCCGCGCAGCGTGAGCAGACCGGCGTCGCCGGGTCCGGCGCCGACGAGGGTGACTGTTCCGGTCATCGGGAACCTCCCAGGACGAGTCCGCGGCGGCGCAGCAGGCGCCGCTCGAGCGGGGCGAAGAGCAGAAGCTCGATGAGGATGCCGATCCCGAGGATCAGCAGGATGGTGCCGAGCACCCCGGCCAGGTCGGCCAGTTCGCGCGACTGCTGCAGCATCGAACCCAGGCCGAACCCGATCGAACCGCCGACGGCGATGATCTCGGCGGCCATCAGCGAACGCCACGAGAACGCCCAGCCCTGCTTGAGGCCTGCCACGTATCCGGGCAGCGCGGCCGGCAGCACCACAGCGGTGGCCAGCTGCCAGCGGTTCGCACCCAGCACCGTGCCCACACGCCGCAGCTGCGGCGGCACCTGGTCGATGCCGGCGAGCAGCCCGTTCACGATCGAGGGGATCGCGCCCATCAGCACGACGAAGTACACCGTGGCATCCGACAGCCCGAACCAGATGATCGCGGCGGGCACCCACGCCACCGACGGCAGCACCTGCAGGCCCGAGATCAGCGGGCCTGCGGCCCGGCGCAGCGGTTTCACATCGGCCAGCAGCAGCCCCAGCGGCGTGCCCACGGCGATCGCGATGAGAAAGCCGATCGCGCCGCGCTCGAAGCTGGTCAGCACCGCCTCCTGCAGCCGGCCCTGCTGCCAGGCGTCGCCGAAGGCGCCGGCCACCTGCAGCGGACTCGGGGCGATGTCGGGGCGCGGCTGCACGATGACGATGTACAGCTGCCAGATCGCGAGCAGCGCTGCCAGCAGCAGGATCGGCGGCAGCGCGCGCTGCAGGATCTCCCGGCCGCGCGAACGATGCTGCGGCAGCTCGGACTGCAGCCGGTCGAGGCCGGTCGACAGGGTGCGCAGCTCGTCGACGGGCGGGCTGGCCGCAGCATCCGCCGTGCCCGTCTTCTCTGTGACGGTGGTCGTGTCATGAGGCATTGCGGCTGATCTCCTTCCTCAGCTCGGCGGTGATCTCGGTGGCCAGCGCCCCGACCTCGGGCGACTCGATGCGGCGCCCGGTGGTGCGGGCGACCCGCCATTCGCGCACGATGCGACCGGGACGGCTCGAGAGCAGCACCACGCGCTGGCCGAGCCGGGCGGCCTCGCGCACGTTGTGCGTGACGAACACGATCGTGCGTCCGGTCGCCCGCCACACCCGCTCCAGCTCCTCGTGCAGCAGGTCGCGGGTGATCGCGTCGAGGGCGGCGAAGGGCTCGTCCATCAGCAGCACGGAGCGGTCCTGGGCGAGGGCGCGGGCCAGGGCGACGCGCTGCCGCATGCCGCCCGAGAGCTCGTGCGGACGCCGGTCAGCCGCTTCGGTGAGGTTCACGATGCCCAGCAGCCGCTCTGCCTCGGCGCGGCGCTCGCCGCGGGGCAGACCGCGCAGTCGCAGCGCCAGTTCGACGTTGCGCCGCGCGGTCAGCCAGGGCATCAGCGCCGCCTCCTGGAACATCACCGCCGACCCGCCGGCCGGTGCGTCGATGGCACCCGTGGTGACCGGTTCGAGCCCCGCGATCAGGTTGAGCAGCGTCGACTTGCCGCATCCGGACGCGCCGAGCAGGCAGACGAACTCGCCGGGGGCGATCTCGAGCGAGACGTCGTCGAGCACGATCGGCCCGGCGCCGTAGCGCTTGATGACGTGGCTGAGCCGCACGGCGGGCGCCACCGCGGGGCGAGGGCCCGGCGCGGGGCTGATGCCGTCGAAGCTCGGGGTGAGGTGCGCGCCGGTCGTCGCCGGGCGCGCGAGAGTGCCGTCGCGGGTGGTCATCACTGCTCTCCCAGTCCTGCGGCCGAGACCGTCTCGTCGCCGGCCTCCGTCAGCCGGGCGTTGAGGGCCCGCAGATCGAACAGTCCCTCGATCGAGCCGTCCTTCAGCACGCCGGCTCGCTGTCCGTCGCCGAGCAGGGTCGTGAACGTGCCGGCGCGCGGGTCGACCGAGAAGGTCACGTTCTGCAGCGCGCGGTCGAGCACCTCGTCGGTCAGCCGCCTGCCGGTGGCACCCTCGAGAACGTCGTTGATGGCCCCGTGCGCCCGGCCGGGGTTCTCGCCGAGCCAGGCGACCGCGGCGATGTGCCCGTCGATCAGCTTCCCGACGGCCTCGGGATGCTGTGCCGCGAAGTCCGCGCGCACCAGCAGCACGGTCGTCGGGAAGGCACCCTCGGGCCACAGCTCGGCCTCGTCGACCAGCACGTGCGCGCCGGCCTCGAGCACCAGCCGGGATGCCCACGGCTCGGGCACCCAGGCGCCGTCGAGTCGGCCCTTGCCGAACAGCGACAGGATCTGCGCGTTGTCGGTGGGCGTGACACTCACGTCGCCGCTGCCGGTCGTCGACGTCTCGAATCCCTGGTCGGCGAGCCAGCTGCGCAGCGCCACATCCTGCGTGTTGCCGAGCTGCGGGCTGGCGACGAGCGCGCCCGCGAGGTCATCCGGGCTGTCGATGCCGTCGCGGACGACGAGTGCCGCGCCGCCCGACGCGGCGCCGGCGACGACGCGTGCCGAGAGTCCGCCCGACTGGATGAACGTGTTGATCGCGGGGTTCGGCCCGAGGTACGCGGCGTCGATCGCGCCCGCCGAGAGCGCCTCGACGGCGGCCGGCCCGGCGTTGAAGACCTCGGCCTTCAGGTCGATGTCACCCAGGGCGTCGTCGAAGAGCCCCTCCGCGACGCCGATGAGCGCCGGCGCGTGCGTGACATTGGCGAAGTAGCCCAGGCGCAGCTCGGTCACCTCGGCGGTCGCGTCACCGGTCGCGGCGGCACCGGATGCCGGGGCGCAGCCGGCGACCACCAGGGCGGTGAGACCCAGGGCCAGGGCTCCCCATGCGGTGGATGCCGTTCTCGTACGGGGGATCTTCACGGTCTCCCCTCCTTCACGGGCGTCTTCTCGCGCGTCTGCTCGGGCGTCTTCTCGGGTGTCACAGGTCAGGCGATGACGGTGCCGGCGGCGAGCGTCGCACCGTCGGTGGGATGGATGAGCAGCAGCGACCCGCCCTCGCGACTGGACGCGTACGGTTCGAGCGGCAGATCGGATGCCAGGCGCAGCCGCACCCGTCCGATCTCGTTCTCCGCCAGCGCAGCGGAGCCGGCATCGAGGTCGGCGTGCGCGAGGGTCTCCAGGTCGCGGCGCGTGAGCACCTCGGATACGACCGCCTGCACGGTGGCGGTGCCGTGCTTGACGAGCACGCGGGCGCCGGCGGCCGTGGCGCGCGGGTCGAGCTGGAACAGCTCCACCACGGCATCCCGGCGCAGGTCGGGCGCCGTGCCCTCGGCGACGATCAGGGCGCCGCGGGCGGCGTCGATCTCGTCGGCGAGCGTCAGCGTCACCGACTGTCTCGCCCCCGCCCGGCCCGTGTCGGCGCCGGCGACGTGCACTCCGGTCACCTCGGTGGCGCGACCAGAGGGCAGCACCTGCACGCGGTCGCCGACCGCCACCGAGCCGGCCGCGATGCGGCCCGCAAAACCGCGGAAGTCGCGCAGCTGCTCCGCCTCGTCGGCGGGGATCTCGGGTGACAGTCCGCCCTGCGGGCGCAGCACCAGCTGCACCGGCAGGCGCAGCGGGGCATCGTCGGCGTCGCGCGCCGGCAGCGTCTCGAGCAGCTCGAACAGCGTCGCACCGGTGTACCAGCCGGTGCGCTCCGATCGGTCGACGATGTTGTCGCCCTCCAGGGCCGAGACCGGTAGCACATGCACCGAATGGATGCCGAGTTCGTCGGCCACGCGCAGCGCCTCGAGCTCGATGTCGACGTAGGTCTGCTCGTCGAAGCCGACCAGGTCGATCTTGTTCACCGCGATGATCACGTGCTCCACGCGCAGCAGCGACGCCACGGCGAGGTGGCGCCTGGTCTGCTCGACCACGCCCTTGCGGGCATCCACCAGCACCACCACGGCGTCGGCCGTGGCCGCGCCGGTGACCATGTTGCGGGTGTACTGCACGTGCCCGGGGCAGTCGGCGAGGATGAAGCTGCGCCGGTCGGTGGCGAAGTAGCGGTAGGCGACATCGATCGTGATGCCCTGCTCGCGCTCGGCGCGCAGCCCGTCGGTGAGCAGCGCGAAGTCGAAGGCACCGTGCGCGAACCCGCGCGCCCGGGAGGTCGCGGCGACCTGGTCGAGCTGGTCGGCGAGGATCGCCTTCGCATCGTGCAGCAGCCGGCCGACGAGGGTCGACTTGCCGTCGTCGACCGAGCCGGCGGTCGCGAACCGGAAGAGGCTGGTGCCCTTCGACAGGCTCAGGGACCCAGTCTGGTCAAGCGTGGTCATCAGAAGTATCCGTTCTTCTTGCGGTCCTCCATGGCGGCTTCGCTGACGCGGTCGTCCGCCCTGGTCGCTCCGCGCTCGGTGAGGGTCGAGCGGGCGACCTCGGCGACGACGGATGCCGTGTCCGCGGCATCCGACTCCACCGCACCCGTGCAGCTCATGTCGCCGACGGTGCGATAGCGCACCGTGCGGCGCACCACCTCCTCGTCGGCGTGGGGCTGCGAGAACTCGCCGACCGCCCACCACATGCCGTCGCGCCGGAACACCTCGCGCTCGTGGGCGTAGTACAGCGGCGCGAGGGCGATCCGCTCGCGCTCGATGTAGTGCCACACGTCGAGCTCGGTCCAGTTCGAGATCGGGAAGGCCCGCACGTGCTGGCCGGGCAGGTGGCGTCCGTTGTACAGGCTCCACAGCTCGGGACGCTGGTTGCGCGGATCCCACTGGCCGAACTCGTCGCGCAGCGAGATGATGCGCTCCTTGGCGCGCGCCTTGTCCTCGTCGCGACGCGCACCGCCGAACACGGCGTCGTGGCGCCCGGCGGCGATCGCGTCGAGCAGCGGCTGCGTCTGCAGCTGGTTGCGGGTGCCGTCGGGGCGCTCGGCGAGGCGTCCGTCGTCGATGTAGTCCTGCACGTGCGCCACCTCGAGGTCGATGCCGAGGCGCGCGACCGTCTCATCGCGGAACGCGATGACCTCGGGGAAGTTGTGCCCGGTGTCGACGTGCAGCACCGGGAACGGCACGCGGCCCGGGGCGAACGCCTTGGCTGCCAGGTGCAGCACGACGACCGAGTCCTTGCCGCCCGAGAACAGCAGGGTGGGGCGCTCGAACTCGGCGAACACCTCGCGGATGATGTGGATGGCCTCGGCCTCGAGCAGGTCGAGGGTGGTCAAGGTCCTGGTCGCAGTCGTGACGATGCTCATAGGTGCAGCCCGCATTCTGTCTTCGAGAGACCGGCCCAGCGGCCGGATCGGGGGTCTTCGCCGGCGGCGACCGGCCGGGTGCACGGTGCGCATCCGATGGAGGGATAGCCGTTCGCGACGAGCGGGTTGACCGGAACCTCGTGCGTCTCGGCGTAGCCGACGAGCTCGTCGAAGCTCCACGCGGCGACGGGATTCACCTTCACCAGCCCGTTGCGCTCGTCCCACGTGATCAGCGGGGTGCCGGCGCGGGTGGGCGCCTCGTCGCGGCGCACCCCGGTGAACCACACCTCGTACCCGCCGAGGGCGCGCTGCAGCGGCTCGACCTTGCGGCGCGCGCAGCACAGACCCGGGTCGCGGGCGAACAGGTCGCGGCCGAATTCGGCATCCTGCTCCCGCACGGTCTGCGCGGGCTTCACATCGACGATGTTCACCTCGAGCCGGCGGGCGACCTCGTCGCGCGTGAACGTCGTCTCGAGGAAGTGGTAGCCGGTGTCGAGGAACAGCACGTCCACACCGGGCAGCGCCTGGGCGACCAGGTGCGGCAGCGCGGCATCCGCCATCGAGCACGCCACTGCCACCTGCGAGACGCCGAAGTTCTCGGCGACCCACGCCACCACCTCGGCGGGGCCGGCCTCGTCGGCGGCGCCACTGCGCAGCTCGCGCGCGCCGCGCTCGGCGAGAGCGCGCAGCTCGTCGGCGCCGCGGCGGTCGGAGTGGGGCGTGGGGATCGAAGGGCCGCTCATTGCAGCGCCTCCTCATCCGCACGATGCGCCCACTGCGCGAAGGTCTCGCCGCTCGTGCGGTCGGCGAGGTAGCGGCGGATCACGCGCTCGGCGTAGTCGGCGATGCCGTCGGCGGGCACCTTCAGTCCGCGCACGGTGCGACCCAGCCCCGCCTCGGGGCGGCCGGCCGTGGCGAGTCCGCCGCCGAGATGCACCTGGTAGCCGGGCACCTGCACGCCGTCGATCGTGACGAGCTGGCCCTTCAGCCCGATGTCGGCCGTCTGGATGCGGGCGCACGAGTTCGGGCAGCCGTTCACATGCAGGGTGATGGTCTGCCCGATCTCGGGTTCGAGCTCGGCCAGGCGCTGCTCGAGACGGTCGACCGCCTGCGCGGCGTTCACCTTGGTCTCGACGATCGCGAGCTTGCAGAACTCGATGCCGGTGCAGGCCATGGTGCCGCGGCGGAACAGGCTGGGGCGCGAGGGCAGACCCAGCGCGTCCAGACCGGCCACGACGTGCGGCACGCGCTCTTCGGGAACGTCGAGCACAAGGATCTTCTGGAACACGGTGGGGCGCACCCGGTGCGAGCCGTTCGCCTCGGCGAGCTCGGCCAGGCGGGTCAGCGTCGTACCCGACACGCGGCCGACCGTGGTCGAGGCGCCGATGTAGAACAGGCCGTCCTTCTGCCGGTGCACGCCCACGTGGTCGGGCGAGCCGACCGGCTCGGCGGGGGCGGGGCCGTCGGGAAGAGGGGATGCCAGGTACTCGGTCTCGAGCACCTCGCGCATCTTCTCGGTGCCCCAGTCGGCGAGCAGGAACTTCATGCGCGCCTTGTTGCGCAGCCGCCGGTACCCGTAGTCGCGGAAGATGCTCGTCACCCCGTGCCACACCTCGGCCACCCGCTCGGGCGGCACGAAGGCGCCCAGGCGCTCGCCCAGCCGCGGCACGGCGGCCAGGGCCCCGCCGACCCACAGGTCATAGCCGACCCCGAGCTCGGGGTGCTCGACGGCCACGAACGAGCAGTCGTTGATCTCGTGAACGACGTCCTGGCTGGGATGCCCGGTGATGGCCGTCTTGTACTTGCGGGGCAGGTTCGAGAAGCTCGGGTCGCCGACGTAGCGGTCGATGATCTCGCGCAGCTGCGGGGTCGGATCGATCAGCTCGTCGGCGGCGATGCCCGCCACGGCCGAGCCGAGGAACGTGCGCGGCACGTCGCCGCACGCCTCGGTCGTGTTCAGGCCGACCGACTCGAGTCGGCGCCAGATCTCGGGCACGTCCTCGATGCGCACCCAGTGCAGCTGCACATTCTGCCGGTCGGTGATGTCGGCGATGTCGCGGCCGAACTCGGTGGAGATCCCGCCGATCACACGCAGCTGCTCGGTGGTCAGCTGCCCGCCGTCGATGCGGATCCGCATCATGAAGTATTCGTCCTCGAGCTCGTGCGGCTCGAGCTGCGCGGTGCGCCCGCCGTCGATTCCGGGGCGGCGCTGGGTGTACAGCCCCCACCAGCGGAACCGGCCGTGCAGGTCGGAAGGGTCGATCGAGGCGAAGCCGCCCTGGGCGTAGATCGTCTCGATGCGCTGGCGCACGTTGAGCCCGTCGTCGGCGAGCTTGACCTCTTCATTGGAGTTCAGCGGCTCGCGCCCGTCGACGGCCCACTGGCCGTGCGGCTTGGTCGGTGCGCGTCCGGTTCGGGTGCGTGCCCCGCGGACGGTCGTCGGCTGGATCGTCACCGAGTCCCCCCTCTCGTGAATGGATGCGGATCAACGTATGTATTCCGCACCCGGTTCAGGAACCCTTTGTGACACGTAGCGTCAACCGGCGAAACAAGGCGTCACGACACGTGAAACATGACGCGGAGGGGCTGGTCGGATCCGCCGGAATGTGCATCGGGGCGGCGACCGCTGCCCGCCGTCGTCAGCCCAGGCGGGAGGCAGCGGCGTGGAAACGGGCGCTGACCAGCCGGATGAGCGCGGCCGGGATGCCGTGGGTGTCGAGCAGATCGTCGAGCAGGGGAGGGGTGAGCGGATGCTCGCCGCTCAGCCGCGTCGCGAGGTCGAAGAAGTAGCCGCGTGCGAGCAGATAGGTGGCGACGACGGCATCCGGTTCCGACTCCAGAGCCGCCGCGAGGCCGGGCCGGCGGGCGGCGAGGTAGGTGAGTTCGATCCGGCGACCGGTGCGCTCACGCAGCAGCGCGGCCATGCCCTCGGCATCCGGCACCGAGCGCTCGTCGCGCGACCCGGCCACCGCGAGGACGACCGGGGCCTGCGGCCGGCCGACGCCGTCGAGACGCGCGGCCAGCACCTCGGCCAGCAGGGCGTCCGGCCCCAGCGGGTCGGCCACCACGGCATCCGCGCGCCCGGCGATGATGCCATGCAGATCGTGATGCACGTGGAAGCCGCTCGACAGGAGCAGCGGCACGATCACCACCGGACCGTCGATGCCGTCGAGGGCGGTCTGCGCGTCGGGCTGCTGCACGTCGACGAACGCCGAATGCACCGCGACGCCGGGCAGCGACTCGGCGACCCGCTCGACGAGCGTCGCGATGGCCCGTGCGCCGTCGGCGTCGGAGGTGCCGTGCGAGACGGCGAGCAGTGCGGGGCGATGCATGGCCTGGGAGTCTAGGCCGCGTCCCGCACTGCTCGCCGATTCGCGCGTCACATGCCGCAGTGAACGCCGGCCGGCGCCGCAGCTCGAGCAAACCTGAGTCGAGTCGTATCAACTTTCTTGACAGTATCCGGGACGGGCGCGTACGCTTGAGTCATCACGACTCAGGTTTCTGCGTCGTACTCAGACTTCGCCAACAACAAGGAGATTCACATGGCACGTGCTGTCGGCATCGACCTCGGAACCACCAACTCCGTCGTCAGCGTCCTCGAGGGCGGCGAGCCCAAGGTCATCGCCAACGCCGAGGGATTCCGCACCACCCCGTCGGTGGTCGCATTCACCAAGGACGGCGAGGTGCTCGTCGGTGAGACCGCCAAGCGCCAGGCCGTTACCAACGTCGACCGCACCATCTCGTCGGTCAAGCGCCACATGGGCACCGACTGGTCCTTCGACGTCGACGGCAAGAAGTGGACGCCGCAGGAGATCTCCGCGCGCATCCTCATGAAGCTCAAGCGCGACGCCGAGTCGTACCTCGGCGACACCGTGACCGACGCCGTCATCACGGTTCCCGCGTACTTCAACGACGCCGAGCGCCAGGCCACCAAGGAGGCCGGCGAGATCTCGGGCCTGAACGTGCTGCGCATCATCAACGAGCCCACCGCGGCCGCCCTGGCCTACGGCCTCGACAAGGGCAAGGAGGACGAGCTCATCCTCGTCTTCGACCTCGGCGGCGGAACCTTCGACGTCTCCCTGCTCGAGGTGGGCAAGGACGACGACTTCTCCACCATCCAGGTGCGCGCCACCGCCGGCGACAACCGCCTCGGCGGCGACGACTGGGACCAGCGCGTCGTCGACTTCCTCATCAAGCAGTTCAAGGAGACCTCGGGTGTCGACGTCTCGGGCGACAAGATCGCCCTGCAGCGTCTGAAGGAGGCCGCGGAGCAGGCCAAGAAAGAGCTGTCGTCCTCGACGAGCACCTCCATCAACCTGCCCTACCTCTCGCTGACCGAGTCGGGCCCCGTCTCGCTGTCCGAGACCCTCACCCGCGCGAAGTTCGAGGACCTCACCAAGGACCTGCTCGACCGCACCAAGAAGCCGTTCGAGGATGTCATCCGCGAGGCGAACATCAAGGTCGGCGACATCGACCACATCGTGCTCGTCGGCGGCTCGACCCGCATGCCCGCGGTCGCCGAGCTCGTCAAGCGCGAGACCGGCAAGGACGCCAACAAGGGCGTCAACCCCGACGAGGTCGTCGCCGTCGGCGCCGCCCTGCAGGCCGGTGTCCTCAAGGGTGAGCGCAAGGACGTGCTGCTCATCGACGTCACCCCGCTGAGCCTGGGCATCGAGACCAAGGGCGGCCGGATGACCAAGCTCATCGACCGCAACACGGCCATCCCGACCAAGCGCAGCGAGACCTTCACGACGGCCGACGACAACCAGCCGTCGGTCGCGATCCAGGTCTTCCAGGGCGAGCGCGAGTTCACCCGCGACAACAAGCCGCTGGGCACCTTCGAGCTCACCGGCATCGCCCCCGCCCCGCGCGGCATCCCGCAGATCGAGGTCACCTTCGATATCGACGCCAACGGCATCGTGCACGTGTCCGCCAAGGACAAGGGCACCGGCAAGGAGCAGTCGATGACCATCACCGGCGGCTCGTCGCTGTCGAAGGACGACATCGAGCGCATGGTGCGCGAGGCCGAGGAGCACGCCGCCGAGGACAAGAAGCGCGCCGAGGCCCTCGAGGTGCGCAACCAGGCCGAGTCGCTTGCCTACTCGATCGAGAAGCTCATCAAGGAGAACGAGGACAAGCTGCCCGAGGACGTCAAGTCCGAGGTGCAGGGCGACGTCGACGCTCTGAAGACGGCTCTCGCCGGCGATGACGACGACGCGGTCAAGGCCGCGTTCGACAAGCTCAGCCAGTCGCAGGGCAAGCTGGGCGAGGCGATCTACGCTCAGGGTCAGGCGGATGCCGCCGCCGGCGAGCAGCCCGAGGCCCCGGCCGACGCCGCGTCCGACGAGGACGTGGTCGACGCCGAGGTCATCGACGACGAGGACGAGAAGAAGTAACCATGACGGACAAGAACTTCGACGACAACGAAGAGGTTCGTCCTGACGCTCAGGGGTCGGATGCTGCGGCATCCGGCCCCGAGCCGCAGGTGAACCAGGATTCCACCGACGCGACCGCAGCCGAAGGGTCTGACGACGACTTCACGGTCGACGACATCCTCAACGCGACCCAGATCGACGAGGCGGCCTCCGAGGACGGCTCGGACGCCGGCATCGTGGATGCCGAGAACGCGCTGCTGCACGACCTCAAGCGCCTGCAGGCCGAGTACGCCAACTACCGCCGCCGCACCGAGGAGCAGCGCCACATCGAGATCGCCCGCGCCAAGGGCGAGGCCGCGAAGGGCCTGCTGCCGGTGCTCGACGACCTCGACCGCGCCCAGCAGCACGGCGACCTCGTCGAGGGCTCGCCCTTCTCGGTGATCGCCGAGAAGATCCGCGGCGTCGTGGAGCGCCTCGGCGTCACCGCATACGGCGAGAAGGGCGAGGAGTTCGACCCGCAGCAGCATGAGGCCGTCTTCCAGCAGCCCGCGCCCGACGTCACCACCGCGACCGTGCTCGAGGTGGTCGAAGTCGGCTACCGCCTGGGCGACGTCGAGCTGCGCCCGGCGAAGGTCGTCGTCGCCGTTCCCGCCGAGTAGGTGATGAATGGCTAGCCAGGACTGGTTCGACAAGGACTTCTACAAGACGCTCGGCGTCGCGAAGGACGTCTCGGACGCCGATCTCAAGAAGACGTACCGCAAGCTCGCCCGCAAGTACCACCCCGACTCCAACGCCGGGGATGCTGCGGCCGAGGCGAAGTTCAAGGAGATCAGCGAGGCGTACAGCGTGCTCAGCGACCCCGAGCAGCGCCGCGAGTACGACGAGATCCGCGCCATGGGCTCGGGGGCGCGGTTCACCGCGCCCGGCGGCGGCGCGGGCGGCTTCGAGGATGTCTTCAGCCGGTTCGGGCAGGGCGGCGGGCAGGCCGACTTCGACGACATCTTCTCGATGTTCACGCAGGGCGGTGGCCGCGGCGGCTCGTTCGGCTCCGGCCGTTTCGGCCAGCCGACCGGCGGCTTCCGCGGCTTCGGCGGCCCGCAGAAGGGCGCCGACGTCACCGCACGCACGACGATCGACTTCACCACGGCCGCGCAGGGCGAGACCATCACCCTGCAGGCCGAGGACGGCAAGCCGTTCAAGGTGAAGGTGCCCGCGGGCGTCGCCGACGGCCAGAAGATCCGCCTGCGCGGTCGCGGCCGCCCCTCGCCCGACGGCGGGGAGCCCGGCGACATCGTCGTGCAGGTGACCGTGCGACCGCATCCGGTGTTCACCCGTGATGGGCTGCACCTGCGCGTGACCGTACCCGTCACCTTCACCGAGGCGACCCTCGGCGCGACCATCGAGGTGCCCACCCTGGGCGGCGACCCCGTCAAGCTGCGGGTCGCCCCCGGCACGCCCTCGGGGAGGGTGCTGCGCGTCAAGGGCCGCGGCATCCATTCCTCCAAGGGCACCGGCGACCTGCTCGCCGAGCTGCAGGTCGCCGTCCCCTCGCATCTCGACGACGCCGCCCGTGAGGCGCTCAAGCGCTTCCAGGAGCTCGAGCCGCAGGAGAACCCGCGCGCCGAGATGATGGCGAAGGCGCGGGGATAGTCCGATGGATGCCGAGTCCCCTCTCTTCGCGATCGCCGTCGCGGCGGAGCTGGCCGGGATGCACCCCCAGACGCTGCGGCAGTACGACCGCATCGGCCTGGTGGTGCCCGGCCGCACCCGCGGCGGCTCGCGGCGCTACTCGATGCTCGACATCGAGCAGCTCCGCGAGATCGCGCAGCTCTCCAGCGAGGGGATGAGCCTGCCCGCCATCGCGCGGCTGCTCGACCTGGAGGACGAGGTGCGGATGCTGCGCCGCCGGGTCACCGAGCTCGAGGGCGCGCTGCGCGCCGAGCGCGAGAGCCGTCCCGGCGTGCGCGTGTTCGCCGCGGGAGCATCCGGTCAGGTCTTCACCGTCGGCACCACGCGCCGCCTGCGCCGCTCCACGGAGGTCGTGCTGTGGCAGCCCCATGCACGTCGCGATGAGGATGAGGACGGCTCGCCGGAGGACACCGAGCGCGGACGCTGAACACGTCCCCTCGGATCACGCCTCGTCGAGCGGGAGGGCGAGGGTGGCTTCCGCAAGCGCGGCACCCGCGCCGGCGTAGACGTTCACGACGGCGCCCACACCTTCTCTCGAAAGGTGCTCGAGCTGATCCGGATGCTGCGCGACGGCCGAGACCCGGCCGTCGAACCCCGCAGCGCGCAGTTGAGACAGCGCGAACATGTTCGAGTCGTGGATCGGCATCGCCAGCACCACGGTGCGCACGAAGCCACCCGCCACCATGCGCGTCCAGAACTCGTGATCGGTGGCGTCTCCCTCGACGACGTGGAACCCGTCCTCCTCCAGCCTCTGCACGACGAGGTGATCGTTGTCGACGCCGAGCGGGCGCAGACCGCCCTCCTCTTCGAGGTGCGCGTATGCGGCCCGGCCGACGCGGCCCATCCCGAGTACGACGACATCCGCGTCACTGGTGTCGATGGGGCGATCCGCCGGACGCAGCCGCCGCGGGTCCTGTTCGGGCAGGCGCTCGGTGAGACGGGTGGTGAGGTCGAGCCGCTGCGTGTTGGCGATCGACGAGATCACCATGCTGAGCGGCACGGCGACGGCCACCACGGTCAGCCAGGTCTCCGAGACGAGCCCGCCCGCGACCCCGACCGCGGTGACGATGATCGAGAACTCCGAGAAGTTGCTCAGCACGAGGCTCACCCGGATCGTCGTGCGGTTGCGCAGACCGAACAGCCGGCCGGGCAGCACGAATGCGATGAAGTTGATCGGAAGCAGCAGCAGGCAGAGGATGACGGCGACGAGCACATCGACCCAGTTCGGACTCGAGCTCATGCCGATCAGCAGGAAGAAGCCGACGAGGAAGAGCTCCTTGATCCCGAACAGCGACTTGGAGAGTTCGATGGCCCGCCGGTGCGAAGACAGCAGCAGTCCCACGATCAGTGCGCCGAGATCACCCTCCAGCCCGACGGCACTGAACGCGAGGTACCCGGGACCGAGGGCCATCGTGGCACCGAACAGCACGAGCAGTTCGCCGTGGCCGACGTGGTCGAGCACGCGGCGCATCAGCCACGACGCCGGGGCGAGAAGCACCAGCAGCAGCGCCCACGGGCTCGGCGGATGCTCGGCGGTCGCGGTGACGAAGGCCACGGCGACGATGTCCTGGATTACCAGCACGGCGATGGCCGTCTGCCCGTAGAAGGAGCCGTCGTCCGAGCGCTCCTCGAGCACCTTCACGCAGAGCACGGTGGACGAGAACGACAGGGCGAACCCGATCACCGCGGCCTCACGCCATTCGCCGTCGAGTGAGCCCAGCACCAGCGTCGCCAGCAGCCCGACGGTGCCCGTCCCGATCACCGAGAGCAGCACCAGGTGAATCGTCGCCGTGCCGTACGTCTCGGGTCGAAGCAGCGAGCGCAGGTCGAACTTCAGGCCGATCGTGAACAGCAGCAGCATCACGCCGATGTCGGCGAGCATCTCGAGCCCGGTGAACGGCTCCATGCCGAGGCCGCCGAGCAGGAACCCGGCCACGAGGAAACCCGCCAGCGGCGGGATCCGCACCAGGTGCGCCAGCGTGCCGAGCGTGGCAGCGGTGAGCAGGGTCAGGACGATCTGCTCCATGCTGACTCCTTCGCCCGAGTCGCCACGCTCGTCCGCGTCGATGCGGACGTCGTTCTGCTCCCGAGATTAGCGCTCAGATGCCCAGCACGGCCTTCGCGATCAGGAAGTAGATGACCAGGCCTGTCGCGTCGACGAACGTCGTGATGAACGGGTTCGAGAAGACGGCCGGGTCGACCCGGATCGCACGGGCGGCCAGTGGCATGACGCCGCCGATCGAGGCCGCCACCGTGCACACCGCCACGAGGGTGAGCCCGATCACCAGGCCGATGTGCCAGTCGTAGATCAGCCCGGCCAGGCCGAATCCGAGCGCCCCGAGCAGCAGCCCGAGGCTGAAGCCCACGCGCACCTCGCGCGAGAGGGCGAAAGGCCGCGGCTCGGAACCGGGCACGAGGCTCCAAGGCGGCTAGGCGAAGCTGACTCCGCCGTTGACCGCGATCCTGACACCGGTGACATACGCGCTGTCCGTCGAGGCGAGCCAGCTCACTGCGCCGGCGATGTCCTCCGCCGTGCCGTGACGGCGCAGCGGGACCTGCGCGCGCAGTTGGGCGAAGCGCTCCTCGACCGCGATCCCCAGGCGGCTCGCCTGCAACGCGACTTCGGCACGGTGCATCTCGGTGAGGATGTAGCCCGGTGCGATGGAATTGCAGGTGATGCCGGCCGGCCCCAGCTCGACGGCGAGGATGCGGGTGAGCGCGTGGATCGCCCCCTTGCTCAGCGTGTAGTCGGTGCCGCCCTCCGCCGGGTCGTCGGCGAACAGCGAGCCGATGTTCACGATGCGGGCGCGCTCCGAGCGCTGCAGGTGAGGAAGCGCGAGCTGCACGAAGGCGGCGACCGAGACGGTGTTGATCTCGAGCGTCGTACGCAGGTGGGCGAGATCCAGAGACCCGATCCGCTCGCCGAACCCGCCGATGCCCGCGTTGTTGACCAGGACGTCGACGCCCCCGTGCGCCGCGGCGACCGCCTCGATCAGTCGCGCACGGTCGGCGGCATCCGTCACGTCGCCGACGACGACCGTGGCGCGACCCGCCGCTTCGGCCGCTGCGAAGCGCGTCTTCAGCGCCGCGTCCCTGTCGAACACACCCACGGCGAAGCCGTCGGCCAGCAGCCGCTCGGCGATCGCCAGCCCGATTCCGGCTGCGGCGCCGGTGACGACGGCCACCGGGCGCGACGCGTCAAGCCCCTCGTCGGATGAATCGCTTCTCCGTCCGTCCGTGCGCATCGCCGTCACCACGGCAGGCGGCAGTTCTTCATCGAGCCGAACAGGTCGGGGCTGAGCACCACCGACCGACCGGCGTGGATCTGCGAGGTCAGGAGCGGCAGCCCGAGCGTCGGGTCGTTGGTCTCGTCGGGATAGCTGAGGGGCGTCTGCGTCTGCCCGCCGAAGAAGTAGGTGCCGTTGAGACCGCGGTACATGGTGCTGCGAAGGACCTTCGCCGCCTCCTCGGGGTCGAGCTCGCCGGCCTGCCGCCAGCTCCACGCCAGCAGCTGCACCTGATCGAAGGCGGCGCTCGCCTGCGCGGGGCCGGGCTCGGTGCCGTAGCGCAGGGCGTAGTCGCGGCGGAAGCGCTGAGACATCGCCGACTCGGTCAGGGTCGTCGACGAACTCCAGATCACCCCGTCGGCATGCGCGCCGAGCTCCTGCAGGAAGCCCGGCTGCGAGGCGGTGTACACGTAATAGGTCAGCCCGGTGTATCCCGTGCGCACGAGCTCGCGCTGCAGGGCGATCACCTCGTCGAGTGAGAAGTGTGAGACGAGCAGCAGCGAGATGCCGGCGGCGATGATGCCGGCCACCTCCTGCTGCCAGTCGACGCCCTCGACCGGCACGCGACGGCGCAGCCGCGCATCCCAGCCGTGCGCCTCGGCGGCGGCGAGCACGCCTTCGTCGGCGACCGTGGCGCTCGGCACGTCCATCTCGACGACGCCCAGCACCCGATCGACTCTCTCCATCGTCCGCTCGGCGCTGAGATCGCGCACGAACCGGGTGAACGCGAGCGAGTACGTGTGCTCCGACGGGCAGGTCTGGAACACCATGCCGTACCGGAAGGGATCATCGGCGACCAGCTGCGCATGCTTCTGATACGTGTCCAGGTGCAGGAAGGGGCGGCCGAAGTCGGCCGCCATGTCGAGGAGGAACCTGTTCTCGGCGCTGACGTAGCTGCAGGCGATCGCGTCGACTCCCGCATCGACGAGCTGCCCCATCGCCTTGCGGACCGTGTGCGCATCACTGAGATCGGCGCTCGCGGTCACGCTCTGCAGCTGACGGCCGAGCACGCCGCCCGCGGCGTTGATCGTCTGGACGGCCAGGTCCACGCCGCGCAGGTGCTCCACGGCGTCGCCGAGCGAGTACCCCTGCAGCCCGGCGATCGTTCCGATCCGGATGGGGCGTGTCGCCGCGGACTGAGCCGGAACCCCGACGACGACCGGGTCGGCGCCGTGGTCGAGCGACTCCGCAAGCGCTTCGAGGGCGATGGCACCGACCGCGACGAGATCCTGCACGCTGCCCTGGATGGGCAGCGCGATGAGCGATCCGTCGACCGCGATCGCCGCCAGGCCCGCGCGATTCCGGATGCCGAGCTTGCGCATGATCCGTTCGACCTGGGTCGACACCGTGCGCGGGCTCGTGCCGAAGCGGTCGGCGATCTGCTGATTGCCCAGCCCCGCCGCGATGAGCGTGATGATCTGGATCTCGCGCTTCGTGATGCCGCTGGGGAACTCGGCCGCCGAGATGCTGACGAGCGCGCGCTCGGTGCCCCGCGCGCCCACCCGGGTGCGCTCCAATGCGACGGACTGCCAGCCCGATCCCTTCACGAAGTAGAACTGCAGCGCTCGGCGATTCATCAGCAGGAAGGCGCGCGAATAGGCGATCAGCTTTCCAGGCGGACGCTCTCCGCGCAGCACCCTGACATCGCCGGAGTACTCCACGACGAACTCGTGCTCGGTCCCCGTCTGCATCCGGCCTCCTTCCGATCCCGTGATGCGGCTACGCGGGGACCGGAGTCGGCACGCGGTCCACGAGCGCTGCGGCGGCCTCGATGGCCTCGCGCTGCCACGGCTGGATCGCCAGCTGCGGATACGACCGCATGAACACGAGATACGGGTCATCGACGCCCGACGGGATGCCGCTCAGCTCTTCGAGCACCGCCATGCCGCAGAACGGCACGTATTCGGCGGAGTAGCCGCCTTCGTGCGAGAAGACGATCCGTCCAGCGGTGAGGCGTTCGGCGGCCTGGACCATCTCACGGGAGAGCGCACGGAAGCCTTCGCTGGTGACCACCATGCGTCCCAGCGGGTCGGTCGCGGACGCATCCATGCCGCTTCCGACGATGATGAAGTCGGGACGGAACCGATCGAGCGCGGGGATCACGACCTGCCGGAGCGCGGTCAGGTATCCCTCATCGCCGGTGCCTGCAGGCAGGGGGATGTTGATAGAGGTGCCCTCGGCGCCGGGCCCGCCGTTCTCGCTGCGGAAGCCCGAATCGACCGGGTAGAGCTGCTCCTGGTGCAGGGAGATCGTGAGCACCGACGGGTCGTCCCAGAAGGCGGCCTGGGTTCCGTTGCCGTGGTGCACGTCCCAGTCGACGATCGCGATGCGCTCGACACCGAATTCGCTCTGCGCGACCCGGGCGGCGATCGACGTGTTGGCGAAGATGCAGTATCCGCGCCCCCTATCCGGTTCGGCATGGTGGCCTGCGGGCCGCACGAGCGCGTACGCGTTGTCGACCTCACCCGAGAGCACGGCGCGCACGGCACGGACCGCGGCGCCCGCTGCGAGGCGTGCGATGGGCACGCCCTGCGGGCCGAACACCGCCGATTCGCCGGCATCGCCCCCGGTCGCGTTCAGCGCCTCGACGCGATCCAGGTACTCCTGCGTGTGCACGCGCAGGATCTCGTCGTCGGTCGCCGTCGACGGGCGCAGCGCGATGAGCTGCTCGTCGTATCCGCTCGCCTGCACGAGCGAGGCGAAGCGCCCCTTCGTGGCGGGATGATCGAACGACTGCCCCGGCTGCACATGCCCGCCGGGGGCGAAGAAGCCGGAGCCGTTGCCGGTGTTGTGCCAGTTGAACGACTCGTGCCAGATCCAGCCGGTTCTCTTCACGCTCACTTCTGCCTCCTAGGCTCGCGTCGGTTCGGGTCGGTTCAGCTCGGATGCCCCGTTGTCGGCCTCGGCATCGAGAGCCGCGAGCGCCTGGCGGCCCCGGCGGGCCCAGGCGCGCTTGACGATCTTCTGGATGGATTCGTCCAGCGACACGGCCAGCACCAGGGTCAGGCCGACGATGACAGTCTGCAGGAACGGCGATGCCTGCATGAACACGAGGCCGTTGCGGAGCACGCCGTAGAACAGCAGGCCGGCGATGACTCCGCCGAAGCGACCGGCGCCGCCCGCGAAGGCGATGCCGCCCAGCAGCACGACCGTCAGCGCATTCATCTCCATGCTGACGCCCAGCGCGGGGCTGATCGACTGCATCTTCGCGCCGAGCATGATGCCTGCGACGGCCGAGAGGAAGCCGATCGCGACGTACAGTCCGAAGCGGGTGCGCACGACGTCGAGGCCCATCATGTGGGCGGCGCGCGGGTTGCCGCCGATGGCGTAGATGGCGCGTCCGACGCGATGGCGCGCCAGCAGGTACCACCCGAGCAGCGCGACGACGAGGAGCAGGATGAGGCGGAACGGCACCGGTCCGATCGCGAGCGAGCCGAGTGTGCGGAAGGCTTCGGGCAGATCCGCCCGCGGGATGGTGCGTCCGCCGCTGAGCAGCATCGCGAGCCCGCCCCAGACGCTGAGGAACCCCAGGGTGATCACGATCGGGTTGAAGCCGAGGTACGCCACGAGCACGCCGTTGATCGCGCCGGCGATGAGACCGAAGCCGAGTCCGGCGAGCAGCCCGATCGGCAGGGAGTGCGTCTGCGCCATGGTGAGCCCGGCGATGACGGCGGATGCGGAGGCGATCGAGCCGACGGACAGGTCGACGACGCCGGCGATCAGCAGCATCGCGAGAGGGATGGCGATGAGGCCGAGCTCTGCGACCTGCTGCAGGATGTTGAGTCCGTTGTTCACGGAGAGGAAGTTGCGGTTGACGGAGGAGAAGAACACGATGAGCAGCACGAGGGCGATGAACACGCCGTTCTTGGCGAGCTCGGCCTTCAGATCCCATCGCTTCGGGGTGAGTCGCTTCATGAGACGGTGCCTTTCGCTTGTCTCTCGGCGAGGCCCAGCAGCGACGCGAGCAGAGCGCCGCTGAAGTCCTCACCGCGTTCGATGGTGGTGAAGTGGGTGTCTGCGATCACGACCGCGCGGTCGCAGAGGAGGTCGATCTCATCCGATTCGGATGAGGCGACGAGAACCGTCGTGCCCTGCTGGGCGATGGCGTGCACCGCGCGCGCGATGTCCTTGCGGGCGCCCACGTCCACTCCCTGGGTCGGCTGGGCGAGCAGCAGCAGTCGCGGGCGGCGCACAGACGCCCAGCGGGCGATCAGGTGCTTCTGGCGATTGCCTCCGCTGAACTCGTCGATCGGCGCGGAGCCGACCGGCCCGACCACCTGGAAGTCGGCCCGCGCGGCCGCGTACTCGGCCTCGCCGGTGCGCCCGCCGATCCAGGCGCCTCGGCCGCGCATCCGGGAGTACCAGGGGAGGAACACGGTGTCGATCGCCCGCTGTCCGGTGATCAGCCCGTCGCGCTCGCGGTCTCCCGGTACGAGATGCACGCCGCGGGCCACCGCCGCGGACGGCGAGGTCACCACGATCTCGGTGCCGTCGAGGGTGAAACGGTAGCGCCCGTGCAGGCCGAACAGGCTCTCGAGGATCTCGAACTGACGCCCGGCCGCCATGCCGAACAGGCCGAGCACCTCGCCTTCGCCGACCGTCACCCCGGTGAAGATGCCGCTCAGCTCGAGCGTCGCCCGCACCGGCGACGAGCTCCGCCGGGCCGTGCCGGCGTCTTCGGCGAGTTCGGGGGCGAGCGCTCGGGCCAGCGCCGCGCCGTCGTAGAGCGAGGCCGGGCCGTCCTCCTGCACTCGGCCCGCGCGCAGGATCACGATGCGTTCGCAGACGTCGAGGATGTCGGGCAGCCGGTGCGAGACGTAGATGACTGCCACGCCATCGGCCGCCAGCTGCCGGATGAGGGCGTGCAGCGCATCGGTCTCGGCCCGGCCGAGGGCCGCCGTCGGCTCGTCGAGCAGCAGCACGCGCATGTCGCCGCGGACGATGCCGCGGGCGAGATCCACCAGCTGGCGCTCACCCAGGCCGAGGGTGGCGACCGCTTCATGCAGTTCGAGATCGGCGCCCACGCGCGCCAGCGCCGCCCTGGCCTGGGCCTCGCCGCGGCCCCGCTCGATGAGGTGCTCCTGGCCGAGGAAGATGTTGTCGAGCACCGAGAGGTTGTGCGCGAGAGCGGGCTCCTGGTGGATCACCGCGATCCCGCAGTCGGCCATCTCGCGCGGGGTGGGCCGTGGGCCCACCTCCTCTCCTGCGACGCGGATGCTGCCGGCGGTGGCGCGCAGCGCCCCCGAGACGACGTTGAACAGCGTCGACTTGCCGGCGCCGTTGTGGCCGAGGAGCCCGACGATCTCGCCGGGCGCGAAGGCGAGGCTCACGTCGTGCAGCGCTCGGGTGGCGCCGAAATCGACGCCGACGCGCTCGAGCGCGAGCGGCGGGGTGGGCGGTGGCACTCGCTCGGCGAGAGCCACCCGCCCGCCGGCCGGGCTATTCGACGATGTACTCATCGGCGTTCTCCGGGGTGACCTTGGTGGACTCGACGGTGATCGTCTCGAGCTTCTCGCCTTCGGCGGCGCCGAAGACGAGATCGAGGATGTGATCCGACAGCATCTTCGCCGGCAGGATGTAGCCGAGTCGCCAGATGGAGTCCTTCTCCTTGATGATGCCGAGCGATTCGTTGGTCGCGTCGAGCGCCCCCAGCAGGTAGGAGTCGTCGTCCGGCGCGACACCCGAGTCGAGCAGGGCGCGGTAGGCGCCGATCATCTGGTCGGATCCGACCGAGAGCCACACCTTCGTGTCCGGGTTGGCGGCGAGCTGGCTGTTGGCGCCGTCCATGCCGTCCTGAATCGTCAGCGCCGAGGACTCGGCGATCTCGACGTTCGCTCCGGCCTTCTTCAGACCGTCCTTCACGCCATTCGAACGGTCGATTCCGAGGTCGTTCTCGTAGTAGCTGAACAGGAAGACGGGCACCTTCTCGTCGCCGTACTTGTCGACGATCCACTTGCCGGCCTCTTCGCCGAGGGTCAGCCCGTCCTTGTAGTTGTCGATCAGCAGCGACGCCTCCGTGCCGTCCCACTCGGTCGAGTAGCCGAGCACGGGGATGCCGGCAGCAGTCGCCTGATCGGTGACGGCCTGAACCGAGTCGACCTGCACGGGGTTGCCGAACAGTGCCTTCAGATCGCCGCGCTGCACCCAGGACTCCCAGCTCTGCACCTGGTTCTGGATGTTCCACTGCGGGTCGTCCGAGAGCATCTCGTAGCCCGCGTCCTCGATCTTCGGCTTCATGTAGTCGAGCATGTCGACCCAGATCTGGATGTCGAGCCCGGGGAAGCTCACCGCGATGGCTCCCTTGTCGGCATCCGCACTGCCCGTATCTCCGGCGGACGCACTGCATCCCGTGAGCAGCGTGCCGAGGCTGAGTGCGCTGAGAAGCGCGACACCGATGAGACGTGTGTTCTTCATGATTGTCCTCCTTGACTGCCCGCTCGACGTTGATGGGCAGGCTCACGTTACCGACGGTCAGAAGGGGCTGTCGTGCGTAGAAATACGTATAAAGAGCTCGAACCTGCGAAACCGGGTGTTCGCATGGAATACGGGAAAATACGCATGTGCTCTGATCTGTCCGCATCCAATAATCGAGAGGTCCGCGGGTCGACACCCGCGCCGGCAGATGATGATCGCGGATGCAGGAGGAGACTGCCGATGACGTACTTCGCCTGGCCGGAGGGGCACCGCTACGGCGCGACCGTGAGCTTCGACTTCGACGCCGAGTCGGTGTGGATCGGAGAGGATCCGCGCAACGCGGAGCGTCCCGGGGTTCTCTCGCAGGGGGCATACGGCCCCCGACGCGGGGTCCCCGAGCTGCTGCGAACGCTCGAGCGGCATGACATCCGCGCGACGTTCTACATCTGCGGCACCGATGCCGAGCGGCACCCGCGCAGCGTGCGCTCGATCGTCGAGGCCGGTCACGAGATCGCGCATCACGGATACACCCACACCAACCCGACCGAGCTCTCCAGCGCCGAGCAGCGGGTGGAGATCGAACGGGGCCTGGCCGTGCTGCGCGAGTTCGGCGAGGTGACGGGCTACCGTTCGCCGTCGTGGGAGCTGACGGCCGTCACCCGCGAGCTGCTGCGGGAGCACGGCTTCACCTACGCCTCCAATCGGCTCGACGACATCTTCCCGTACCTCGATGCGGACGGCATGGCGGAGCTGCCCGTCTCGTGGATTCTCGACGATGCACCACATTTCTGGTTTGCCAACGACACGTGGAACAAGACGATCCGCTCGACACGAGAGGTGCTCGATGTCTGGCTGCCCGAGATCGACGGCATCGCGGCGCGCGGCGCACATGTCATGCTGACGATGCATCCCATGCTCATCGGCAGGCCGTCCAGGCTCGACATGCTCGACACCGTGCTCGCGCACCTCCGTGACACCGGCGCCTGGTTCGGCACGTCGCAGCAGGTCGCCGAGCTCGTGCGATCGGGTGCGCTGACCGAGGATGAGCCGGAGCTGACCGAAGGAGCACGAGTGCGATGACAGCAGCATCCGGGTATCCGCGCATCCGCGTCTCGGGCGATCCCTACGAGCGCGGCCTGCAGTACGGCACGCTGGCGCGCCGGCAGGTGCGCAACGGACGCGACGGCTACGAGCGCAACTTCGCCGGCAACGGCATCGACTGGTCGGGCGCCTGCGCTCTCGCCGAGAGGTACGCCGATCCGATCCGCCGGCACTTCCCCCAGATCTGGCGCGAGCTCGAAGGCATTGCCGCGGGTTCCGGCCTCGACGTCGCCGACGTGCTCGCGATGAACTGCCGCACCGAGATCATGTGGGAGCAGGCCAACCGCGCCGCGAGCGAAGCCGGGATCAGGGGCGAGTGCACGTCGTTCGGCCTCGCACCCGACCGCACCGCGATCGGGCGCACGCTGATCGGGCAGAACTGGGACTGGCTGGTGCACTCCTTCGACAGCGTCGTCGTGCTCGAAGTCGAGCGCGAAGACGAGCCGAACTACGTCACGATCGTCGAAGCGGGTCTGCTCGCCAAGTTCTCGTTGAACGCGCACGGTCTCGCGGTCGGCGTGAACACCCTCGCGACCACCGCCGACATCGATACGCGCGGCATCCCGTTCCATGTGCTCCTGCGCGCGCTCGTCGACTGCCGCACCACGTACGACGCGGTCGAACTGCTCGCAGGCGTCCCGCGCGCGGCGTCGGGGAACTTCCTCGTCGGCACCCCCGACGGCGCGATCCTCGACATCGAGTGCGAGCCGGGCGGCGTCGAGGGCGTGCACGTGCTGCCCGCCTTCGGCGGACAGGTCGCGCACGCGAATCACTTCCTCAGCCGCACCGTCGCATCCGACCTGGCACCGACGCAGCTGTCGGACTCGTATGTGCGTCAGCAGCGCATGGCCGATCTGCTCGCCGCTCGGGCGGAGCACACGCAGGACTCCCTGCACGCCATCCTCACCGATCACGTCGGATCACCGGGATCGATCTGCTGCCACCCGGACCCGCGAGCCCCCGAGGCGAAGCAGTGGGCGAGCATCTGCTCGATCGTGATCGACCCGGCGGAACGCGAGTTCTGGCTGTGTGAAGGCATCCCCTGCCGCACCGAACGGCGACGCATCAGCTGCGCCGAACTGCTGAGCGGCGAGCGGTGACCGGTCGGGTCATCGCGGTCACAGGCGGCGGATCGGGCATCGGCGCCGCCGTCGTGCGCCTGCTCCTCGACCGCGGCGATGCCGTCATCGACCTCGACCTCGCCCACCCGCGCGAAGAGACCCTCGCGGAGGGCGCCCCGGGGGCAGAGCGCGTGCACCGTGCGCGCTGCGACGTGTCCGACGTCGAATCGCTCGCCGCTGCGCTCGACGCGGGCATCGCGCGGTTCGAGGGCAGGTTCGACGGTCTCGTGCACTGCGCCGGCATCTACCTGAAATCGCCGACCGAGGATGTCGACCTGGGCACCTGGAACCGCGTGCTCGACATCAACCTCGGCGGCTCCTTCGCGGCGGCATCCCTCGCCGGCAACCGGCTGATCGCCGCGGGCCGCCCGGGCAGCATCGTGCTGGTCAGCTCGACCGCGGCCTTCCTCGGTGACCGCGCGGAGCCCAGCGCCGGCTATGCGGCGAGCAAGGGCGGCGTGGTCTCGCTCGGGCGGCAGCTCGCCGTCGAGTGGGGGCATCGCGGCATCCGCACCAACGTCGTCGTGCCGGGGGTCATCGACACGCCCATGACGACGGTCATCGAGCATCCCGAGGCCTTCGCGCATGTGCTCGCGAGCATTCCGCTGGGGCGTCTCGGTTCGGCCGATGAGGTGGCGCAGGTATGCGTGTTCCTGGGGTCCCCCGAAGCCGGCTTCGTCAACGGAGCGGTCGTGCCCGTCGACGGAGGGCAGCTCGTCAGCTGACCCGAACGCGTGGTAGCGCTCAGATGCCCAGCACGGCCTTCGCGATCAGGAAGTAGATGACCAGGCCTGTCGCGTCGACGAACGTCGTGATGAACGGGTTCGAGAAGACGGCCGGGTCGACCCGGATCGCACGGGCGGCCAGTGGCATGACGCCGCCGATCGAGGCCGCCACCGTGCACACCGCCACGAGGGTGAGCCCGATCACCAGGCCGATGTGCCAGTCGTAGATCAGCCCGGCCAGGCCGAATCCGAGCGCCCCGAGCAGCAGCCCGAGGCTGAAGCCCACGCGCACCTCGCGCGAGAGCACCTTCAGGGCATCCCGCGGCGTGACCTCGCCGAGCGCCAGCGAGCGCGTCACGGTGGTCGCCGCCTGGTTGCCGGTGTTGCCGCCGGTGCCGATCAGCAGCGGCACGAACAGCGCGAGCGCGGTCAGCTGCGCGAGCGTCGCCTCGAACGCATCCAGCACCTGCACGGTCAGCGTCGCCCCGACCGCCAGCACGAGCAGCCACACCACCCTCGAGCGCACCAGTCGCTGGATGGGCGTGGAAAGGTACGAGCGGCGCAGCGGCTCGACACCGCCCTGGCGCGCGGCATCCTCGCTCTCCTCCTGCTTGAGGATGCGCGCCGCATCGTCGATCGTGAGGATGCCGACCAGCCGCTGCTCGCTGTCGACCACGGGCAGCGCGAGCAGCCCGAAGTCGGTGGCGCGGCGGGCGGCCGCCTCGGCATCCTCGTCGACCTCGGCGACGTGCGCGTCGTGCATGAGGTCGGCGACCGCGGCATCCTCGTCGGCCGCCATGAGGTCGCGCAGGCTGACCACGCCCACCACGCGCCGTCCGTGATCGGTCACGGGAAGGGTGTACACGGTCTCGGCGTGGTCGAGCGCCGCGCGGATCCGCGTGAGCGTCTCGGCCACCGTCATGCCCGGGTGCGTGGTGACGAACTCGGGGCTCATCCGCCGACCGATCGAGTCCTGCGGGTAGCCGAGCATGCTCGAGGTCAGCTCGCGGTCCTGACGGGTCAGGCCGCGCAGCAGCTGCGGGGCGACCGACGCGGGCAGCTCATCGAGCAGCCACACCCGGTCGTCGGGGTCCATCTCTGCGAACAGCGTGGTCACCTCGGCGTTGCGCAGCGCCTGCACGAGGTCACCGCGCGCACCGGGCGAGAGCGCCTCGAAGACCTCGACCGCCCGCGCTTTGGCGAGCAGTCGGTAGACGACGGCGGCATCCTCGATGCGCAGCCGGTCGACGAGTTCGACGATCTCGGGCACCGCGAGCGGCGTCAGCGCGGCGGACGCGCCGACCAGGTCGCCCTGGGCGATGAGACGGCCGATCGCGTCGGCGGCCTCGGAGACGTTCTGAAGCTGAGCGGGAGTCATGAGCGTGCCTTTCGGGGCACCGCTCAGCCGGACGCCTGACGGGCGTGGGCGGAGGGCAGAAGCGCGAGGGGCGTGCGTCGCAGCGGACGCCCCCGGGGCGGCTCAGCCGAGCGGTGCGGAAGCGGAGGGGATGACGTGTCTGCGACTGTGACTGTCACTGGACATGATGAACCACCTCGCTTCCGGATGCTCTGGGGACTACGCGACGATTCTAGCCGCCTCCGGTGGATGTACTCTGTCAACAGTCAACAAGGGGAGTGACGTGACAGAGACGGTCATACGAGGCGAATCGCTGGGTGCTCAGGTCGCGAACGTGCTGCGTCAGCGCATCGTCCGCGGAGAACTCGAACCAGGCGAGCGCATCACCGAAGAGGCGCTCGCCGAGGAGTTCGCCGTCAGTCGTGGCCCGGTGCGCGACGCGCTCACCCAGCTGAGCTTCGAGAAGCTGGTGCGCATCCAGCGCCCGCGCGGCGTGTTCGTCGTCGGGCTGACCGGCGACGACGTCGACCAGCTCTACAGCCTGCGTGGAGCGCTCGAGCAGCTCGCGCTGTCCCGCGCCATCCGCGTCGACGACGACGCACGGTGGCGGACGATGGCGGATGCCGTGCAGCGGATGGTGGATGCCGCCGACGCCCGTGACCACGCCGCCTTCGTGCAGGCCGATCTCGACTTCCACTCGCAGATCTACGCGCTCGCCGACCACCCGCGCCTGGAGGGCGCGTGGCGTCAGTACCTGCCCACCTTCACGGCGCTGCTGGACGTGACGATCAACCACGACGACGACCTGCACGACTCGGCGCACGACCACGTCATGCTCATGGACGTCATGCGCAGTGGCGACGGCGCCAGGGCCGCCGACGTGCTGACCGCGCACCTCGACGGCGCACGGGATCGGATGCTCAGCGAGCTCACGCACCCCTGACCGGGCGGCGGGAGGATCGGTCGGTCATCAGTGTCGGTGTTGACTGTTAACAGTAAACACTGGTACGCTCGCGGAGTCGACAACACGGTCGACCAGCACCGAGGAGCAAAGATGCCCCGCATCCGCATGTCCCGAGCGGCCGCAGTCATCGTCGCCGTCACCGCAACCGCGCTCGTCCTGGCCGGCTGCACCAAGGTCGAAGAGGGAGCGCCGGAATCGACGTTCCCCGAGAAGGACATCCGCCTGATCATCCAGGCCAACCCGGGCGGCGGATCCGACCTCTCGTCGCGCGCCCTCGCCACCGAGCTCGAGAAGATCCTCGACGTCAGCGTCATCCCCGAGAACATGCCCGGCGCAGCCGGCGCACTCGCGATGGAGTACGTCGGCAACCAGGACGCCGACGGCTACGTCATCGGCTTCGCCCCCGTCGAGATCGCGATGCTCAACACCACGCAGGGCGCGAACGTCCTGCCCGAGAACTACGATCTGCTGGGTCAGATCATGCTCGCCCCCGGCGTGATCACGGTCGGCGCGGACAGCGGCATCGACTCGCTCGAGGCGCTCGTCGAGCAGGCCGGATCCAGCGCGGTCACCGTCGCGAACTCCGGCGCGGGCTCGATCTGGGAGGCCGCGACCCTCGGCCTCGCCGACGCCACCGGCGCGCAGTTCACGCCCGTGCCGTACGACGGCGGTGCGACCGCCGTCGGCGCCGCAGCATCCGGTGAGACGGTCGCTGCCGTCTCGGGTCTGGGCGAGGCGCTCGCCCAGGGCGACGCCGTGAAGATCCTCGCCGTGATGCACGACGAGCGTCACCCCGATGCCGCCGATGTGCCCACCGTCGAAGAGGCCGTGGGCGAGAAGGTCGAGTTCGGTGGCTGGGGCGGAATCTACGCACCCGACGGCCTGCCGGATGACGTCAGGGAGACGCTCGAGTCGGCGGTGAAGGAGGCCGTCGAGTCGGACTCGTACCAGTCGTTCCAGAAGGACGCAGGCAACCTCGTCGTCTACCGCGACTCCGCCGAGTGGACCTCGTTCGTCGAGGACCAGTTCGCGCTGTTCAAGGATCTGCTGGGCTGAGAGGCTCTCAGGGGCCGCGCCAAGGGGCGCGGCCCCTGATCTCTCGAGAGGAAAGCCATGTCGAGCATCGACACACCCGTCGAGGACGAGTATCAGGGCGCCGCACCGTCGCGCCGGATCGAGATCCTCTTCGCCGCCGCGGCTCTCGCCTTCTCGGCGGGCTTCCTGGCACTCGCGGTGCAGATCCCGCTGCGCCGCGTGGCGGCGCCCGGACAGCTCGACGCCCGGTTCTGGCCGACCGTCCTCGGAGCGGCGGCGGTCGCCGTCGCCGTCATCCTGCTGGTCATCGCGATCACACGACCCGCACCCACCCGTGAGGACGTCGAGCGCATCCAGCCCGGCGGGCGACTGCGGATGCTGCTCACGATCGCGATCGCCTCCATCTTCACGGCCTTGTGGTCGCTGGGATCGGTGATCCTGTTCGGCTACCGCATCGAGGTCTTCCCCATCGCCGCGGGCCTGCTCATGGCCTCGCTCATGCTCGTCTACGGTCACCGCCGCTGGCTGAGCCTGATCATCTACTCCGCCGCCGTCACCGCGTTCGTCTACGTCGTGTTCGGCATGCTCCTCAGGATCCCGCTGTGAACCCCTTCGTCGAGGGAATCAACTCCCTGCTGGACGTGTCGATGCTGCTCTACATGGGCGTCGGCCTCGTGCTCGGCTTCATGGTCGGCGCCTTCCCTGGCATCACCGCTACCATGGCCGTCGCCCTGGCGGCCGGTTTCACCATGACGCTCGAGCCCGTGCAGGGTCTCGCGGTGCTGCTGACCATCTACGTCGCCGCCAACTTCGGTGACCGCGTGCCGTCGATCCTCATCAACACCCCCGGCACCCCGGCATCCATCGCGACCACGCTCGACGGCTACCCGATGGCCAAGCAGGGCAGGGCAGGGCTCGCGCTGACGATCTCGGCGATCGTCTCGGCCGTCGGCATCCTCGCCTCGCTCGTGCTGTTCTCGGTCGCCGCCGTGCCGATCGCGAACTTCGCACGCGACTACTTCCGCTCTCCCGAGCTGTTCGCGCTGGTCGTCTTCGGCATCGCGATCATGATCGGCATCTCGTCGAAGTCGATGCTCAAGGGCATCCTCGCCGGTCTCTTCGGGCTCATGCTGGGCACCGTCGGCACCTACGCCGCCACCGCCGACCAGCGCTTCACCTTCGGTCTGCTCGAACTGGTCGAGGGCGTCAACTTCATCGCCGTCATCATCGGGCTGTTCGGCATCGCGGAACTCTTCGACCAGCTGCTCACCCACCGCCGGACCAAGGTCCGCCCGATCTCGAGCCTGGGCCGCTGGTGGCCCAACCGCGCCGAGCTCAGGCAGAGCGGCCGCGCCACCGCCGTCGGCGGCGCTGTCGGGCTCGGAGTCGGCCTCATCCCCGCCGCCGGCGGCGACATCGCCGGCCTGATCGGCTGGGAGCGCGCCCGCAAGGTGTCGCGGCACCCCGAGGAGTTCGGCAAGGGCACGGTCGAGGGCGTCGCGGCGGCCGACACCGCCTCCAGCGCGACCCTCGGCGGATCGCTGACGACCACCATGGCGCTCGGCATCCCGGGCGACTCGGTCATGGCCGTGATGATCGGCTCGATGATCATCTGGGGCATCACGCCCGGTCCGACCCTGTTCTCGAACCGTCCCGATCTCGTCGTCTCGATCGCGGCCATCATGCTGGTCGCCACCCTGCTCTCGCTGGCGCTCAGCCTGGTGCGCATGAAGGGCATGGTCAAGCTGCTCGACGTGCCGCAGCCGTACCTGTGGAGCGGCATCCTGATCTTCTGCGTCATCGGCACCTACGCCACCTCGAACAGCCTGTCGACGGTCGTCACCATGCTCGTGTTCGGCGTGGTGGGCGTGCTGCTCAAGCGCATGCAGGTGCCGGCCGGCCCCGTGGTGCTCGGCCTGCTGCTCGGCCCGCTCGCCGAGGAGAACCTGGCCCGCACCCTCGCGATCCTGCCGACCAAGCCGTTCTTCGAGGTGGTCAGCCCCATCGCCATCGTGCTGCTGCTGCTCGCCGTGCTGTCGGTCGTGATGCCGGCGGTGCGCGCCGCACGCAAGCCGCGTGACAAGCGGGCGGCGCTGGAGGATTCGGTGCTGCCGACCGAGACCATCGTGCAGATCGCGCATGCCCGCGAGGAGCTGGCACAGGACCCCGACCTGCTGACGTCGACCGTGCGCAGCATCGAGAAGAAGGGTGCGCGTCGAGCGCGCCGCACCCAGAAGGAGAACGAGAAGTGACCCGCTACGACATCCTCACCGCGATCCCCACCGCCTTCCGGCGCGACGGATCGCTCGATCTGGAGGGGTCGCGCGCGATCTTCCGCTACGTCGGCGAGTCCGGCAACGAGGGCGCCTTCGTGCTCGGCACGACGGGCGAGTTCCCCGCCGTCGACGTCGAAGAGTTCACCGCGCTGGTGGGCGCCGCGCTCGACGAGCTGAAGGACCGGATGCGGGTCGTCGTGCACGTGGGCCGGCCGAGCGCCTTCGAGGCCGTGCGCCTGGTGCGCATCGCCCGGGAGCTCGGCGCGACGGAGTTCGCCGCGCTGACCCCGTACTACCTGCGCTCCTCGGACGACGCGGTGCTCGACTACTTCCGTCAGGTGTCGGATGCCGTCGGCGACGGCCGCCTGTACGTGTACGTGTACCCGGCGCGCAGCGGCAACCCGGTCTCGCCCGAGCTGCTCGTCCGCCTGGCGGAGCTGCCGAACATCGTCGGCGCGAAGGTGAGCGAGCTGTCGCTGGACGAGCTCGCGGCGTACCGCGCGGCGGTGCCCGCGGACTTCGAGCTGTACACCGGGGCGGATCGCGACCTGATCGCCGCCGTCGAGGTCGGTGCCCAGGGGGTCGTCTCGGGGGTTTCGTCCGTCACGCCAAAGCCGTTCCGCGCCCTCGCGGATGCCGGTCGCTCGGGTGATGACGACGCTCTCGCGGCCGCGCAGTCCGCCGTCGACGAGGTCGTCTCGCTCATCGGCGGCGACATGGCGCGCATGAAGGAGGGCTACCGGGTGCTCGGGGTGACCGACGCGCACTGCCGGATGGCACTGGATGAGCCGACGGAGGCCGAGCGCGCCGACGTCGCGCGAGTGGTGCGCGAATACGCCTGACGATCACTGCAATCGATTTCTCCGAGCGGTAATCTGTGCGTGACCGCAACAGCGCAGGGGGAGAAGTGGCGACGATCTACGACGTGGCGGCACTGGCCGGCGTCTCTCCGGCGACGGTGTCGCGCGTGTTCAACGGCACGAGCGTGTCGCCGGCGAAGGTCGAGGCGGTGCGCGCGGCCGCCGCGCAGCTGAACTTCACCCCCAATCGCGCGGCGCGCACGCTGCGCCGGCAGAGCTCCGAGGTGATCGCCTTGATCATCCCCGACATCGAGAACCCGTACTTCACCGAGATGGCGCGGGGCGTCGAAGACGTCGCGAGCGAGGCCGGGTACTCGGTGGTGCTGTGCAACTCCGACTCGCAGATAGAGAAGGAGTCGACGTACCTGCGCATCGCGATCGCGGAGCACATGTCGGGGGTGATCCTGGCCGCGGCATCCGATCACACGAATCTCGACGAGATCCTCGCGACCGGGCGTCCTGTCGTAGCGGTCGACCGCAGTACCGGTCACGACATCGACGGCGTGGTGATGGCGAACCGGGATGCCGGTCGCATCGCGACCGAGCACCTGCTGAACGACCACCGCCGAGTGGCGTACATCGGCGGACCCGAGCTCATCGAGACCGCCGCGGATCGCGCCGAGGGCTGGCGTCTCGCGCACCGCGCCGCGGGCGTCGAGGCGCCCCTCGACCTGCTGCGCTTCTCGTCGTTCCGGGTGGAGGGCGGGCGCGAGGCGATGGAGGAGCTGCTCGCGCTGCCCGAACCACCGGATGCCGTCGTCGCCGGCAACAACCTGATCGGCGTCGGCGCGATCCAGGTGCTCTCCGAGCACGGCCTGACCCCGCCGCAGGTGGGCGTAGCCGTCATCGGCGGGCTGCCGTTCACGACGCTCTCGCCCAGCGCCGTCACGATCGTGCGGCTGCCGGCGCGGCACATGGGCGTCACCGCGGCCCGGATGCTGCTGGAGCGCATCCGCGGCGACGATCAGCCGGCACGCACGGTCGTGCTGCGCAACGAGGTGCGCGCCGCCACACGGTGACCCGCCGGGAACCGCGCGTCAGCGCGGGTCCGAACCCCACAGCCGGGTGGCGAGGCTCGCTACCTCCTTGTCGAGCGCGACGAACTTCACATCCTGAGCCTCGAAGCGGGCGTTCATCTCGGTCCGCAGTGCCTCGATCCGCGCGTCCTGCGCTTCGAACCGCGCATTCATCTCGCCGCGCAGGCCACCGATCTCGGCTCTGACCTCGCCGCGCAGGCCCCCGATCTCACCCCGCATCTCGCCGCGCAGACCGCCGATCTCGGCCCTGATCACACGGCTGAACTGCGTGGTCATCAGGGTCATGCCACCCAGCATCACGGCCGCGAACACGCCGATGAGCGTCCACACCTGCGGATCGTTCATCTCCATGCCTCCATTCTCTCCTGTGGCACCCACGATGTCACCGGGATCTGCCATCCAGGCCGCGGGCGATCGTCGATCGACGACGATTGGGGAGAAGTCGACGGAATCGCAGGACGTGGAGGGCCAGTCGGTTGCGGCTTGAAATCGATTTCGCGTACTCTGGTGGGACGCGAGTCATCGGCCGAGGAGGACGACCATGCGCTGCACCCTCGGGGTGGACATCGGCACATCGAGCAGCAAGGGCGTGCTCGTCGCCGAGGACGGCTCGATCCTCGGCACCGCCACGCGCGCGCACGACGTCGACCGGCCCCGCACCGGCTGGGTCGAGATGGATGGCCGCGTCTGGTGGGACGAGTTCGCCGACATCGCGCGGGAGCTGCTCGACCCTTCGACAGGCTCAGGGACCCAGGGGCCGATCGAGGTCGTCGCGGTCGGCGTGAGCGGCATGGGGCCGTGCATCCTGCTCACCGATGAACACGACGAGCCGGTGCGCCCCGCGATCCTGTACGGCGTCGACACCCGCTCCACCGATCAGATCGCGCGGATGACCGACGAGCTCGGCGCTGACGAGATCACCCGCATCGGCGGCTCGGCCCTCACCTCGCAGGCCGGCGGCGCCAAGATCGCCTGGATCGCCGACGAGGAGCCCGAGGTCTTCGCCCGGGCGAAGCGCCTGTTCATGCCGGCATCGTGGCTGGCCCGCAAGCTGACCGGCGACTACGTGCTCGACCACCAGTCGGCCAGCCAGGTCTCACCGCTCTACGACATCGAGAACGAGCGCTGGCACGAGCCGTGGTGGACGCGCTACGCCGGCACCGTCGAACAGCCGCCGCTCGCCTGGGCGGGCGACATCGCCGGCACCGTCACCGCCGAGGCCGCCGCGCTCACCGGCATCCCGGCGGGCACCCCCGTGATCGCCGGGACGATCGACGCCTGGACCGAGGCTGTCAGCGTCGGCGCGCACGGCGTCGGCGACCTCATGCTCATGTACGGCACGACGATGTTCCTCGTCGCCACGACCGAGCAGACCCTGCGCACCCCTTCGATGTGGACCACGGCCGGTGCCTTCGCCGGCACGCGCAACCTCGCCGGCGGGATGTCGACATCCGGCGCGCTGACCGCCTGGCTGAAGGACCTCACCGACGCCGACTACCCGCAGCTGCTCGCCGAAGCGGAAGCATCCGGCCCCGGGGCCCGCGGGCTGCTGATGCTGCCGTACTTCGCGGGGGAGCGCACGCCCATCCAGGACCCGGATGCCCGCGGCGTGATCGCCGGCCTCACCCTGCGCCACGGTCGCGGAGACCTCTACCGCGCTGCGCTCGAGGCCACCGCGCTCGGCGTGCGCCACAACGTCGAGACCATGCGTGCCGCAGGCGCCGATATCCGCCGCATCGTCGCTGTCGGCGGCGGAACCCAGGGCCGGCTGTGGCTGCAGATCGTCTCCGACGTCACCGGCCTCGTGCAGGAGGTGCCAGGAACCACGATCGGCGCCAGCTACGGGGCGGCCTTCCTGGCGGCATCCGCCGTCTCGGCCGATGGCGACCCGCCGCGGATCGAGGACTGGAACCCCGTCGCCTTCCGCATCGAACCCGACCCCGGCGCGCGCGCCGGTTACGACGAGCTGTTCGACCGGTATCTGCGGCTGTACGCCGGCACCGCCGAGGTCGTGCACGAGCTCGCCGCACAGCAGAAGAATCCCTGAACCACCCACCCATCGGAGAAATGATGAGCTACACCCTCCCCGCCCCGGTCACCCGGCCGCAGAGCGCACCGAACACCGCCTACCTGATCACCTCCGGCGACCTGCGCGAGTCCGCGAACGTCGCCGGTTGGCCCACCCAGGTCGAGCTCGAGGCCGGCGTGACCGGCGTGCTCGAGGGTCTCGGCTGGAGCGTCATCCGCCCGTTCGGCGTCGACCCGGCCACCGGGCACGGCTTCATCTCCAGCCAGCGCATGGGCATGGAGATCTTCAAGAGCATCCCGGTCGACGCCCCGCTCGTGGTCGCGATCGCCAACTGGCAGTACTCGCACCACGTGCTCGCGGGCCTGCGCAGCCACCAGGGACCGATCCTCACCGTCGCCAACTTCGCCGGCGACTGGCCGGGCCTGGTCGGCCTGCTCGGCCTGAACGCCGGCCTGACCAAGATGGGCAAGGAGTACGCCACCACCTGGTCGGTCGACTTCGCCGACGACTGGTTCAAGGACGGCATCCGCGAATGGACCGAGACCGGGCGCATCACCCACGACGCCTCGCACGTGCGCGCGCTGCCCGAGCTTCCCGACAGCCCCGAGAAGCAGCTGGGTCAGGCGCTCGCCGCCGAACTGCTCGCCGACAAGGCCATCATCGGTGTGTTCGACGAGGGCTGCATGGGCATGTACAACGCGATCTTCGACGACGAGCTGCTCAACCACACCGGCATCTACAAGGAGCGCCTGTCGCAGTCGGCGCTGTACGCCGAGATGCTCGAGGTGACGGATGCCGAGGCCGACGCGGCCTTCGACTGGCTGATCGAGCACGGCATGACCTTCCGCTTCGGCGAGGACCCGGCCACCGAGCTGACCCGCGACCAGGTGCAGTGGCAGCTGAAGATGTACATCGCGGCCCTGCGCATTGCGGATGACTTCGGGCTCGACGCCGTCGGCATCCAGTACCAGCAGGGACTCAAGGATCTCGTGCCGGCGTCCGACCTCGCCGAGGGCATCCTGAACTCCACCGAGCGTCCTCCGGTGACCAGCCGCGACGGCTCGCGGGTGCTGCACGAGGGCCGTGCCTTCCCGCACTTCAACGAGGCCGACGAGGGTGTCGCGGTCGACGCGCTGATCACCGACCGCGTGTGGCGCGCGATGGGACTCGTGCCCGACAACACCCTGCACGACGTGCGCTGGGGCGATGAGCACGACGGCGAGTTCGTCTGGGTGTACGAGATCTCGGGTTCGGTGCCGGCGTCGCACCTGGGCGGCTGGGACAAGGCAGAGGGATGGCGTCAGGGCCACGTGTTCTTCCCGGCCGGCGGCGCCACGATCAACGGCGTCTCCAAGCCCGGCGAGGTCGTCATCAGCCGCGTGTTCATCGCCGACGGCATCCTGCAGGCCGACATCTTCCGCGGCTCGGTCGTCGAGCTGCCGGATGCCGAGACGCAGCGCCGCAAGGATGCCACGAACCCCGAGTGGCCGATCGCGCACGTCGTGCTGCACGGCCAGAGCCGCGACCAGTTCATGGCCCGCCACAAGGCCAACCACGCCCAGGTCGTCTACGCGCCCGACGCCGACACGGCAGACAAGGCGCTGATCGCCAAGGCCGCCATGTTCGATGGCCTCGGCATCAAGGTCAACCTGGTCGGCGACGTCACGGTCTGACCGCGGCGCGCGCCGCCCCACGCGCCGCCCCGCGCCCCCACGCGTCTATTTGTCACGAAGTCCCGATATTCGCCCCGGATATCGGGACTTCGTGACATATAGACGGGGGCTGTGGATAACGCCGGCGGCGGAATGCGCCGCTCGGGCAGATTGAGGGGATGGGGCGACGACTCGCGAGGCTGCCGGCGGATACACCGGCCGTGTTCACGGTGTCGGATGCCGTCGCACGCGGCATCCCGCGAGGCCGGCTGTACCGCGACGACCTCGCCAGCCCGCATCGCGGAGTTCGAGCCCTCGGCGTGCCGGAGGCGACGGCCGAGGGCCTGACCGAGCGCGAGCGACACTGGAACACGGTGCGGGAGTGGCATCTCAGGGGGATGCGCGAGTACCTTCCCGTGATCCCGGTCGACGGCTATTTCTGCGGACCGTCCGCCGCTTTCATCTGGGGCATCCCATTGCCGCCACGCGACTGGTCCGACCTGCACGTCGGGGTGCCGAGACCGTCGCGCGCGCCGCGGCGCCCTGGTGTCGTGGGACATCAGCATTCCGCTGGATACGTGCGCGTCGTGGAGGTCGACGGGATGCTCGTGACCGACGCCGCGAGCACCTGGGCGACGCTGGGCGGGCTGCTGACCGAAGACGATCTGATCGTCGCAGCCGACCGGGTCATCCGCATCCCGCGAATGCCCGGAGGGTTCCGACGGCTGGACGAGCGCCCTCTCGCGACTCGCGAGGAGCTGAGCTGGTTCGCGGAACGCAAGGGGCGCCCGGGCGCCCCGCGCCTGCGCCGCGCCCTGGAGCAGGCGCGAACCGGTGCGGCATCCCCGCCCGAGACCCGCATCCGCCTGCTGATCCGGGATGCCGGACTCCCCGAGCCCGTGCTCGACCACGATGTGTACGACGAGTACGGGCGTTTCCTGGGCTGCAGCGAACTCGCATACCCCGAGCTGCGAGTCGCGTTCGAGTACGAGAGTGACGGCCATCTCTCCCAGGAGCAGTTGCGCCGCGACATCGACAAGTACCAGGCCTATGCCGAGGCCGGGTGGAACCCGGTGCGCCTCACCTCTGAGCACGTCTTCCGCAACCCGGGCGAGGCCGTCCGCCGCATCCGCCAAGCCCGCCGCTCAGCCGGCGCCTGAGCCCAAGCGCGTCGCCTCCCCGCGTCTATATGTCACGAAGTACCGCTATCGCCGTCCGATTTCAGCATCTTGTGACAAATAGACGGGAGAGACCGAGGGATCAGGCGGGGGGCAGGCGCAGGACGTCGCCGGCCTCGCCGCCGAGCAGATCCTGGGCGATACGGATGCTGCGGGCCAGGTCATCCAGCGCGGGGATCAGCGTGCCGAACCGCTCGCGGTCGCTGCACAGCGCGCTCAGCGAGATGAGGTGCGTGCCCGTGTCCCAGGTGTAGGTCACGAAGGGCATCGCACCAGGCCCGGGCGGGTCGGGCATCACGAGCTTCTCGCCCGATCCGAGCGCCGTGCGGAAGTCCTCGGTGTCGTCGTACTCGATCGGCATGTTCGCCCGCGCCATACGCAGCTGCGGGGTGAGCTCCTGCACGGTGGCCATCGCGACGACCAGCTCGGGCTCGGCCTTCCACGTCCACGCCAGCACACGGCCGTCCGCGCGGCGCATCGCGAACGGGATGGCCTGGCTGGCCAGCCAGGTGCCCACGCGCGCGCCCGGCAGGCTCGGGCGGTCGATGCCTGCGCCTGCCTGGCCGAGCAGCATCCGCAGTGCCGCCTTGCGGTGCCGGCGGCCCTTCCATCCGAGCGAGCCGGTGACGGGGATCCACAGCGACGGGTCGGCGGACGAGATCAGGCGCATACACCCACGGTAGGGGCTGCGACAGGGCGGCCGCTGAGAGCGGCCAGCCTCACCGTCCGGCTCAGCACGCTCAGGTAGAGTTGCCTGCGCCCAGGCAGGACGGCCCACGACGCCGCCGCCCCCGAGCTCAAGATAGGCGGCCTTCTTCCGTGACTTCCGGACGTCCCCTGAAGATCCTCATCGGATGCGACACCTTCGCGCCGGACATCAACGGAGCCGCTCGTTTCGCCGAGCGCCTCGCCGCCGGACTCGTGCAGCGTGGACACGACGTGCACGTCGTCGCGCCCAACACCGCCTACCGTCACTCGCCCGCCCACACCGAGGTCATCGAGGGCGAGCCGATGACCCTGCACCGCCTGCCGGCGGTGCGGTGGCTGCCGCACGACTGGCTGCGGTTCATCTGGCCGTGGCGTTCGAAGCACTACGCACGCAAGGTGCTGGATGCCGTGCAGCCCGACATCGTGCACATCCAGTCGCACATCGTCATCGGCCGCGGACTCACCCGCATCGCGCACCAGCGCGGCATCCCCGTCGTCGCCACGAACCACGTGATGGCCGAGAACATCCTCGACCACACCTCCATGCCCGACTTCATCAACCGGCCGGTGCTCAAGCTCGCCTGGGCCGACGCCGAGCGCACCTTCGGCATGACCCGCGCGGTCACCACGCCCACGCGCAAGGCCGCCGACTTCCTCGAGCACACGATCGACATCGAGGGCGTCATCCCGATCTCGTGCGGCATCGACCGCCGCAACTACACCCCCGTGATCGGGCCGCGGGAGAAGAACCGCATCCTGTTCGTCGGGCGCCTGACGGGCGAGAAGCAGGTCGACGTGGTGCTGCGCGCGGTGACGAAGATCGACCCGGCGCTCGACGTGCACTTCGACATCGCCGGAGGCGGCGACCAGCGCAAGGCCCTCGAGGCGCTGGCCCACCAGCTGGGCATCGGCGACCGCGTGACCTTCCACGGCCGGGTCACCGACGAGCAGCTGCGCGAGCTGTATTCACGGTCGTCGGTCTTCGCGATCGCGTCGATCGCCGAGCTGCAGTCGATCGTCACGATGGAGGCGATGGCCTCCGCCCTGCCGGTCGTCGGAGCGGATGCCGTCGCCCTGCCGCACCTCGTGCACGACGGCGAGAACGGCTACCTGTTCGAGCCGGGGAACGTCGACGAGCTCGCCGATCGGCTGACCCGCGTGCTGACCGCGGCGCCCGCCGACTACGAGCGGATGCAGCGCGCCTCGCTCGACGGCGTGGCAGTGCACGACATCAACCGCACCCTCGACACCTTCGAGGCGCTCTACCGCGGCGAACCGCTGCCGCAGTGACCCCCCGTCGCGTCACGCGACGGCGTGCCGCCGCGCGGGCGCGCGACGGCAGAGGTCACAGCACGGCGTAGAGGAAGCTCGACAGGAACGCGGCGAGCGTGCCGAGGATCTCGGCGGCCCCGATGCCGATCGCGATGCCGCCGAGCACCGGCTGGGAGCGACGGCGCACGGCCAGGATGCCGAGGATCAGGCCGGCTGCGGCGAGCAGCATCCCGACGATCGCCCGCACCGAGGAGATCGTCTGGAACAGCCACGGATTCGTGTAGGCGCCGGAGATCAGAGCCGGGGTGAGGAGTGAGAAGATCACGCCGGTCGCGAGCGCGACCGCCGCGATGATCAGCGCCGTGCGGCCGAGTGTGCCGCCGGCCGGGGCGGCGCCGTATCCGGGCTGAGAGTAGGCGGGCTGAGCGTAGCCGGGCTGTGCGTACTGGGGATCTCCGGGCTGTCCGTAGCCCGACGGAGCGTAACCGGGCTGCGGTGGCTGCGGCGCGTACGGCGGCAGCTCGGGATGCTGGGGATGCTCGGGCTGGGGCTGCCCGGGCTGCGGCTGGTGAGGCTGCTCGGGCTGGGATGCGGACGGCTGCGGGGAGTCGCTCATGCGGCTGAGCCTAACGGCTCGCCGTCCGTGGGTGGGTGCTCAACGGTGGGCAGTGGCCCGCGTGGCGCATGCGACGAGATCGTGCTCGGCGACGCGCGACCAGTCGGTCGGCAGCGCACGGTGACCGTCGCGACGCAGCTCCACGAGCGCGGCGACGAGGCCCCACAGTGCCAGGGCGGCGAGGATGAGAAGAATGGACATGGCAGAAACGCTACGTTCCGCGTTAGAATGACACGAGTGCCAGAGTTGACAGCATTCACTCGATTTCTGCCAACTCGATTTCTGCCGAGTCGATGAGGAGCGCCGCATGAAGACCGTCGCCTGCGTGATCGATGACGGGTTCGCCCCGTTCGAGTTCGGTGTCGCCTGCGAGGCGTTCGGACTCGACCGCAGCGACGACGGTGTGCCGAACTTCGACTTCCGCATCGTCTCAGCCGACCCGGGGCCGGTGCGCTCCAAGCTCGGCTTCACGATCAACGTCGAGCACGACCTCTCCTTCGCGTACGAGGCCGACCTCGTCATCTTCTGCCCCCTGCCGCGCGCGACCTGGACCCGCGTCGATCCGCGGCTGATCGACCTCGCCCGCGACGCCGCCGCCCGCGATGCCTGGGTCATGAGCGTCTGCAGCGGCTCGTTCGTGCTCGCGGCCGCCGGCGTGCTCGACGGCAGGCGCGCCACGACCCACTGGATGTACGCGCACGAGATGGCAGCCATGTACCCGCAGGTGCAGATCGACCCCGACGTGCTGTACGTGCAGGACGGGCGCATCATCACCAGCGCCGGCACCGCGGCAGGCATCGACGCCTGCCTGCACCTGCTGCGCATCGAGCTGGGCGCCGAGTTGGCGAACCGCATCGCCAAGCGCATGGTCGTCCCTCCCCAGCGCGACGGCGGGCAGGCGCAGTACGTCGATCGCCCCATTCCGATCGAGGCGAGCGGATCACTGGCATCCGTCGCCGACTGGGCGGTGCAGAACATCCGCGACGAGCTGTCGGTCGACCTGCTCGCCGGTCACGCCCACATGTCGCCGCGCACCTTCGCCCGGCGCTTCAAGTCGGAGTTCGGTGCGACACCGGCATCGTGGCTGACCCGGCAGCGGGTGATCCAGGCGCAGCGGATGCTGGAGCGCACCGACTACGGCCTCGACCGCATCGCCGAGGAGTGCGGCTTCGGGTCGGCTGGAGTCCTGCGGCAGAGCTTCGCGCGGGTGCTCGGGACGACGCCGACCGCCTATCGCGCCCGCTTCTCGTGCCGCGACGAGGTCATGGCCGCGGTCTGACCCGGTGTCAGCGGGCTCGTGCGACCGGGATCAGGCCCAGCGGCCGGGCTCTGACAGGACGTGCGAGCGGGCCGAGGTGCCCTCGGCCGACACCTCGGCCGTGCAGAACAGCAGCGACATCGTCGGGTAGCCGTGCGGGTTGTTGTCGCGGATGATCGCCCGGTCGTCCTCGGGCGAGAGCGCCGTGCTCTCAGCGAGCACCTCGACCCAGCGGTCCGCCCAGCCGTCGTCTTCGGGGCGGGCGGCGGCGAACTGCGGGAGCCACGCGTCGATGCGGGCGGTGCGCGGGTCGTCGAGATCGTCGTGCGCGATCATGTGCACCCCGTGCGGCACCGGCGTCTCGCGCAGCTCGTCGCCGTCCCACGACAGCACGCGCGAGCCCTGCGGCGTCACCTCGAGCAGGTTGAAGCCGTGCATCGGCATCCGGCCGGGCTGCGGTGAGCGCCCCTCGACCGATTCGAGTGCGAGGGAGCCGCGCGAGAGCAGCCCCTCGGGCGCCGGGTCGAGCACGTCCGCGCGGTTCAGCAGCACGGCCAGGCGGCCGGCCTCAGGATTCAGTGCCAGCCAGGCGCCGCCCGCACGGCGGTCGTGCACGCCGATCGCGCCGGGGTAGCGCTCGGGCCACCATTCGCCCAGGTCATCCCAGGCGCGCTGCGGATCCTCATCGCGCACGGCCAGCAGCCGCGCCCCGTCGTCTGTGACGTCGATCACCACGGTGCACACGAGCACGAGTCTAGGTGCGTTCCGCGGGGCCGGGCGCGGTGCGGCATCCGCGCTTCCGGGCCACGCAGGTACGGATGCACGACCCGGGAACACCTGCACGACCGACCGGGCGTTCTGACCGTGCAACTGTTCCCGGGTCGTGCAGGTGTGCCGGCCGCGGGGCGGTCTGGGGCAGAATCGAACCGTGAACATCGTCGTCGGAGTCACGGGCGGCATCGCCGCGTACAAGACGGTGCACCTGGTGCGCCTGCTCATCAAGGCCGGGCACGAGGTGACGGTGATCCCCACTGAGGATGCGCTGCGCTTCGTCGGCCTGCCCACCTGGGAGTCGATCAGCCGCAACGCCGTCACCACCAGCGTGCACGAGGACGTCGCGCGGGTCCGGCACGTCGCCCTCGGCCAGGCGGCCGAGCTCGTGATCGTCGCCCCCGCCACCGCCAACACCATTGCCAGGATGGTCGCGGGCCTGGCCGACGACCTGCTCGGCACCACGCTGCTCGCCACGACCGCGCCGGTCGCGGTCGCCCCGGCGATGCACACCGAGATGTGGCGGCATCCGGCCACCCAGGCCAACATCGCGACCCTGCACGAGCGCGGCGTCGCGATCCTCGGACCCGCGGAGGGCGAGCTGACCGGGGGAGACTCCGGCCCCGGACGGATGCTCGAGCCCGAGCAGATCATGGATGCCGCCCTCGGGCTGCTCGCCGAGCGCGACCTCGACGGCCTGCGCGTCGCGGTGTCGGCCGGGGGCACCCGCGAACCTCTCGACCCGGTGCGCTTCCTCGGCAACCGCTCCAGCGGACGGCAGGGCGTCGCCCTGGCGCTGGCCGCAGCGGATCGGGGAGCGGAGGTCGTGCTCGTGGCCGCGAACATCGAGGATGCCGTGCTGGCGGGAGCCGCGCGGCATCCGCTCATCACCGTCGAACGCGCCGGGACGGCGGCCGAACTCGGCGACGCGATGCGGGCGGCGTCCGAGGACGCCGCCGTGATCGTGATGGCCGCGGCCGTCGCCGACTACCGGCCCGCCGAGGTCGCCGAGGGCAAGCTCAGCAAGGAGTCGGGGCTGCTGGAGAGCATCGAGCTCGTGCAGAACGAGGACATCGTCGCGTCGCTGGCCGCACGACGGCATCCGGGTCAGATCGTCGTCGCCTTCGCCGCCGAGACCCCGCAGGACGGCGAGGAGATGCTCGCCCGCGCGCGCCGTAAGCGCGAGCGCAAGGGCGTCGATCTGCTGGTCGTGAACGAGGTCGGCTGGGATCGCGGCTTCGAGGCTCTCGAGAACGCCGTGCAGGTGATCGGCGAGGGTGGAGCGGTGCTCGCCAGGGCGGCGGGTTCGAAGCGCGACGTCGCCGACGACATCTGGGATGTGATCGCCCAGAGCCTGGGTTAGGGATCAGAGCTCCGGATCAGAGGCCAAAGCCTCTATTGCGCCCTCTTCCCACCCGGAAGGCTGGATTCATCGGATCCCGCACCGCGGGTACGGAAGAAGGAGCACCCCTTGTCCAGCATGACCGCCACGATCCCCCTCGTCACCGGAACGACCCGCGTCGCCGGAACGACCCGCACGGCCGGCGCCTCCGCAGCGAAGAGCACCCCGGCCGCCGTCACGGCGAGCCTGTCGCTCACCGCTCGTCGCGCCCTCGCCGTGCTGCGGCTCGCGGTCGGGTTCATCTTCCTGTGGCCGTTCCTCGACAAGACGTTCGGCCTGGGATTCGCGACACCCGCCGAGGCCGCCTGGGTCAACGGAGGCTCGCCCGCCCAGGGCTTCCTGAACAGCCCGATGATCAAGGGCCCGTTCGAGGCGTTCTTCCGCTCGCTGGCCACCCCGCTCACCGACGTGCTGTTCATGGTCGGTCTGCTCGCCGTCGGCACCGCCGTCATCCTCGGCATCGGCACCCGGGTCGCCGCGGTCGCCGGCACCACGATGATGCTGCTGATGTACCTCGCCGAGTGGCCGTTCGTCGCGAATGCCGGCAGCACCAACCCGCTCGTCGACTACCACATCGTCTACGCGCTCGCCCTGATCGCCGTCGCCGCGGTCGGCGCCGGAGCCACCTGGGGCCTCGGCGCCTGGTGGGCCCGTCTGCCGCTCGTGCAGAAGAACCGCTGGCTGATCTGAACCGAGCCGGATGCCGCCCCGCGCCCTGTGCGCGGGGCGGCATCCGTCGTTTCGCGGTCAGTCGCGCCGCTGCGAGACACGGTACACGGCGGCCTGGGTGCGCCGGGTCATGCCGAGCTTGCGCAGCAGCGCGGACACGTAGTTCTTGACGGTCTTCTCGACCAGGTTCAGCCGCTCGCCGATCTCGCGATTGGTGAGCCCGTCGGCGATCAGATCGAGGATCTGCCGCTCACGCGGCGTCAGCTTGGCGCGCACCGGGTCGTGACCGCGCTCGCGGATCCGCTCGGCGGCGCGGGCTCCGTGCAGAGTGCGGCCGGCGGCCACCGCACGGATGCCGTCCAGCAGACCGTTCGCCTTGATGTCCTTCAGCACGTACCCGGAGGCGCCCGCCAGCACGGCCGCCTCCGCCGCGCGGTCGTCGTCGAACGCGGTGAGGATCAGGCACGCCACCTGCGGGTGCGCGGAGCGGATGTCGCGGCACACGTCGATGCCGTCGCCGTCGGGCAGGCGCATGTCGAGCACGGCGACGTCGGGCAGCAGCGCCGCCGTGCGGGTGAGCGCCTGGCGTGCATCGGCGGCCTCGCCGACGACCTCCATGTCGGGCGCCGAATCGATCAGGCCGACGACGCCCCGGCGGACCAGCTCATGGTCGTCCAGGACCAGCACGCGGATCATGGATGCTCCCTTCCCACGGCATCCGGTCCCGCGGCATCCGGTCCCGCGGCATCCGGCCCTGCGGCATCCGGCCCCTGATCGTCGAGTGGCACCCGCCACTCCGCGATCGTCCCCCCGCCGGGCCGTGGCGTCAGGGTGAAGAAGCCGCCGCGGGTCCCTGCCCGCACCTGCAGGTTGTGCATGCCGCTGCGGCGGCGCCGCGCGGGGTCGACGCCGGTGCCGTCGTCCACCACGCGCACGATGACCTGCCCCTCGTGCACGCTCACGCGGACGGCGACCTCGCGGGCGCGGGCGTGCCGCACGACGTTCGACAGGCACTCGCGCACCACGGCCGAGATCTCGGATGCCAGCGCCGCCCCGATCTCGTGGTCCACGGGCCCCCGGAAGACCATACGAGGGGCTGCGGGCAGCAGGGTGCGGTACTCGGCGACCACGTCGACGATGCGATCGCGCAGGGCGGTCTGGTCGTCCTCGGGGTCGTGCAGGGCGAAGATCGCGGTGCGGATCTCGGCGATCGCCTCATCGAGCGCGTCGATCTGCTCGTTCAGCCGCTCGGTCACCTGCGCATCCTGCGTCTGCGCGCCGACCAGCTGCAGCTGCATCCCGGTGGCGAACAGGCGCTGGATGACGTGATCGTGCAGGTCGCGTGCGATGCGGCTGCGCTCCTCGAACAGCGCGAGGCGGTGCCGGTCGTTGCGGGCGCGGGTGAGTTCCTTGGCGTCGTTCGCGTCGGAGATCAGCCGCTCGCTGCGCAGGATCTCGTCGTCGGTGAAGTCGCGGTCGCGCAGCCGGCGGGCCAGCAGCACGCCGATGTCCGATCCGTCGGGGCCTGCCACCCGCAGCGTGAACCCGGTGCCGAAGGTCAGGCTGTCGCCGGTGAAGGTGTGGATCGTGGTCTGGGTGAAGCCGCCGCGCGCGGTGGCCAGCAGCTGGCGTGACACCTGGTGGAAGGTGGGCAGCACCACGCCCTCGAGCTGCCGGGCGAGGTCGTCGCCGCGCACCGTCGCCAGGCGCACCGCCCCCTGCTCGGCCGGGCGCAGCACGGCGACCAGCGCCGCACCGGTGAGATCGGCGAGCAGTTCGGCCAGCAACTGCAGCGGCTGCCACGCGTCCTCCTGCAGGAACGCGGCACGCAGCTCGGCGGTCGCGGCGGCCCAGCGCTCGCCCACGCGCGCCGCCTCCTGCAGCTCGCGCAGTCGCTCGTCGGGGTTCGTCACGCCGTGATCCTACTGAGGCGGCGAAGATGTTGCTCCGGATCGGGCCGTGAGATAAAGTTGAGTCATCACCACTCAACTTTGATGGGAGTCTCTCAGGAGGACCGGATGACCAACCCCGCACAGAACACCGATGGGCAGGACGGGCAGCAGAGCGCCCTCGAGCAGTTCGGCATCAACCTGACCGATCGCGCCCGGCAGGGCAAGCTCGATCCGGTGATCGGCCGCGACAGCGAGATCCGGCGTGTGAGCCAGGTGCTCACCCGTCGCACGAAGAACAACCCCGTGCTGATCGGTGAGCCCGGCGTCGGCAAGACCGCCGTGGTCGAGGGGCTCGCTCAGCGCATCGTCGCGGGAGACGTCGCCGAATCCCTCAAGGACAAAGAGCTCGTCTCGCTGGACATCTCGGCCCTCGTCGCCGGCGCCATGTACCGCGGCCAGTTCGAGGAGCGGCTGAAGAGCGTGCTCAAGGAGATCACCGAGTCCGACGGCAAGGTCATCACCTTCATCGACGAGCTGCACGTGCTCATGGGCGCGGGTGGCGGCGAGGGGTCGGTCGCGGCATCCAACATGCTCAAGCCCATGCTCGCCCGCGGCGAGCTGCGCATGATCGGCGCCACCACCCTCAACGAGTACCGGGAGTTCATCGAGAAGGATGCCGCCCTCGAGCGCCGCTTCCAGCAGGTGTACGTCGGCGAGCCCTCGGTCGAGGACACGATCGCCATCCTCCGCGGGCTGAAGGGCCGCTACGAGGCGCACCACGGGGTGACGATCTCCGACAGCGCGCTGGTCGCCGCCGCCGCCCTGTCGAACCGGTACCTGCCGGCCCGCCAGCTGCCCGACAAGGCCATCGACCTGATCGACGAGGCCATGTCGCGGCTGAAGATGGAGATCGACTCGTCGCCGGTCGAGATCGACGAGCTCAAGCGCCAGGTCGACCGCATGAAGCTCGAAGAGCTGGCGTTGAAGAAGGAGAAGGACGATGCCTCCAAGGAGCGCCTGGCGACCCTGCGCGAGCAGCTGACCGAGATGGAGCGCGAGCTCGCCGGGCTGCAGGAGCGCTGGGCGCGCGAGCGGCAGGGCCTGAACCGCGTCGGCGAGCTGAAGAAGCAGCTCGACGACGCCGTCACCCAGCGCGACCTCGCGATGCGCAACGCCGACTACACGACGGCGTCCAAGCTCGAGTACGAGACCATCAAGCGCCTCGAGCGCGACATCGCCGAGGCCGAGCAGGCCGAGGCCGCCACGGCATCCGAGGGCCGGATGGTCAACGAACAGGTCACCGACGAAGACATCGCGGCGGTGATCGCCGCGTGGACCGGCATCCCCGTGGGCCGGCTGCTGCAGGGCGAGAGTGAGAAGCTGCTGCACCTCGAGAACGAGCTGGGGAGGCGCCTGATCGGCCAGAAGGAGGCGGTCAGGGCGGTGTCGGATGCCGTCCGGCGCTCGCGCGCCGGGATCAGCGACCCGGGGCGCCCGACCGGTTCGTTCCTGTTCCTCGGCCCCACCGGCGTCGGCAAGACCGAGCTGGCCAAAGCGCTCGCCGAGTTCCTCTTCGACGACGAGCACGCCATGGTGCGCATCGACATGTCGGAGTACGGCGAGAAGCACTCCGTCTCGCGGCTGGTCGGCGCCCCTCCCGGCTACATCGGCTACGAGCAGGGCGGTCAGCTCACCGAGGCCGTGCGTCGTCGCCCCTACAGCGTCGTGCTGCTCGACGAGGTCGAGAAGGCGCACCCCGAGGTGTTCGACGTGCTGCTGCAGGTGCTCGACGACGGGCGGCTCACCGACGGCCAGGGGCGCACGGTCGACTTCTCGAACGTCATCCTGATCCTCACCTCGAACATCGGCTCGCCGATCCTCATCGACCCGGTCATGTCGGCCGACGAGAAGCGCGACGCGGTGATGGGGCTGGTGCGGCAGTCGTTCCGGCCCGAGTTCCTGAACCGCCTGGATGACATCGTGATGTTCTCCGCGCTCAGCGAGGACGACCTCGCGCAGATCGTCGAGCTCTCGGTCGACCACCTGCAGCGGCGCCTGCACGACCGCCGGCTCACGCTGGCCGTCACGCCCGACGCCCGGTCGTGGCTGGCGGAGCGCGGCTACGACCCGGTGTTCGGTGCGCGTCCGCTGCGCCGGCTCATCCAGGCCGAGGTGCAGAACCGGCTCGCGACCGCGCTGCTGTCGGGCAACGTGCACGACGGCGACACGGTGCGCGTCGACGTCGCCGCCGACGGCACGGGCCTGGCCCTCACCACCCAGCCCTGACCCGCCCCCGTGCCCCGCCCCCCGTCTATTTGTCACGAAGTCTCGCTACCGCCCGAGTTTTCCGGCACTTCGTGACAAATAGACGGAGAGAGCGGGGGGCGCGGAGCCGGGGGGCGCGGGGTCAGGGGGTGGGGTGGGAGGTGTGCCAGTGCTCGGGGCCGAGTGAGCCGGCGGGGTATTCCTCCAGGGGCACGGCGCGACGGGCCCAGGCATCCCGCACCGGCTGGATGATCCGCCAGCTCTCCTCGGCCTCGTCCGCGCGCACCGACAGGGCGACCTCGCCGTCGAGCAACTCGTCGAGCACCTCTTCGTACGACCGCCGCTGGCCTTCGCCGAGATCGGCGACGAGGTCCTCATGCCGCAGCGTGAACGGATCGTCGCCGCCGGTCACGTGCAGGCGCAGGTGCATCTCGTCGGGGCCGAGTGAGAACGTCAGCCGGCCGCCGTCCTCGGGCGTGCCCGCAAGCCCTGGCGGCACGTGCCGCACGGGCTTGAAGGTCACGACGATCTCCGACCACTTGCGCTCCATGGCCTTGCCCGAGCGCAGCACGAACGGCACGCCCGCCCAGCGATCGCTGCCGATCTCGAACACGACCTCGGCGAGGGTCTCGGTCTGCGCCTCGGCATCCACCCCCTCTTCGTCGGCGTACGAGGGCAGTTCGCGATCGCCGATCCTGCCGGCGGTGTACCGCGCCCGGCGCGACCAGCGCTCGGCGTCGCCGTCGCGCACCCGCGTGGCGCGCAGCACCGCCGCCTTCGCATCGCGCAGATCGCGCTCGTCGAGGGTGGCGGGCGGATCCATCGCGACCAGGGCGAGCACCTGCAGCAGGTGGCTCTGGATCATGTCGATCATCGCACCGGCGTGGTCGTAGTAGCGGGCGCGGCCCTCGAGGGCGACGCTCTCGTCGAAGCGGATCAGCACCTGCTCGACGTGCTCGGCCGACCAGACCGGCTCCCAGATCCGGTTCGCCAGCCGCACCCCGAGCAGGTTCAGCAGCGTCGAGCGGCCCAGGAAATGATCGACCCGGAAGATCCGCCGCTCGGGCACCAGCGCCAGCAGCTTCTCGTTGAGCAGCCTCGCACTGGCCTCGTCTTCGCCGAACGGCTTCTCCATCGCCAGCACCGTGCCCTCGGGCAGGGTGAGACCCTTCATCGCGTCGATCGCCGCCCGTGTGACCGCGGGCGGAAGGGCGAAGTACAGCACGGTCGACGGCGTCATCCCCGCGACCAGCGCCGAGACCGCGGACGGGTCGGTGACATCGGCCTGCCGGTAGTCGGCGAGCTCGACCTGCTCGATCGCGCCGGGAGTGCCGGCGAAGGCCTGCTCGACGGTGGCGCGCCAGGTCGCAGCATCCCAGTCCTCGGTGCCCGACCCGCGCAGGATCACCCGCCGCTCGGGATTCTTGTGCAGCTGCGCGGCCAGTGATGGCAGCAGCAGGCGCGAGGTGAGGTCGCCGGTGGCGCCCAGGATGAACAGGGTGGTTGTCGGCATGGGGCAGACAATAGTCGTGCTGGGGCAGAAAGCAAGGGTCCTGGCGCCGGCGCGGTGCGGGTGGAAGACTCCCGAGAATGGCTTCGCGCATCGAGGACTACGCCCTGCTCAGCAACTGCCGCACCGCCGCACTCGTGTCACTGGTGGGCAGCATCGACTGGCTCTGCCTGCCGCGACTGGACTCGCCCAGCACGTTCGCAGCGCTGCTGGGCGACGAGGATCACGGCCGGTGGGAGGTGCGCCCCGCCGATCCGGATGCCGTTGCCACGCGGCACTACGACGACGACACCTTCGTGCTGATCACCCGGTGGGAGAGCGCGGATGCCGTCGCCGAGGTGCACGACTTCATGCCGATAGACCCGAATCCCCGTGTCGACATCCGCCGCTCGGATGTGATCCGCCGCGTCGTCGGCGTGCAGGGGACGATGCGGTTCGAGCAGCGGATCAGCATCCGATTCGACTATTCGCGCGCGATGCCGTGGGTGCGGCAGACCGGGACGGCGAGTGAGCCCGAGGTGGTCGCCATGGCGGGGCCGGATGCGCTGGTGCTGCGCGGCGCCGCATTGAAGGCCGGCGGCCACCGGCATCACGGCGACCTCACGGTGGCGGCCGGCGAGCAGCGCGACCTGCATCTGACGTGGTTCCCGTCGTACCGCCCGGTGCCCGATCCGCTGGACGTCGACGAGCAGCTCGAGCGCACCAAGCAGTGGTGGCAGACCTGGGCCGACCGCATCGAGCACAGTGGTCCGCACCACGAGAAGGTCGTGCGGTCGCTGCTGATCCTGCGCGCCCTCACGAACCACGAGACCGGCGGCATCGCGGCCGCGGCGACCATGGCCCTGCCCGAGGAGATCGGCGGGGAGCGCAACTGGGACTACCGCTACGTGTGGCTGCGGGATGCCGCACTCACGCTCGAGGCGCTGCTCGACCACGGCTTCGTCGGGCTCGCCGAGCGCTGGCGGGAATGGCTGCTGCGCGCGGTGGCGGGGGATCCCGCCGAGCTGCAGATCATGTACGGGCTCGCGGGGGAGCGCAGCCTGACGGAGTGGATCCTCGCCGCGCTTCCCGGCTACGAGGGATCGGGGCCGGTGCGGGTCGGCAACGGCGCCGCCTCGCAGTACCAGGCGGATGTCGTGGGCGAGGTGCTCGTCACCCTCTCGGCCGCCCGTGACGCCGGCCTCGAGGAGACCGCGTTCTCGTGGCCGCTGGAGCGGCAGCTGCTGCGGTTCGCCGCCGAGCAGATCGACCGGCCCGACCACGGGCTGTGGGAGATCCGTGGCGATCCGCACATGTTCACGCACTCGCGCGCGATGATCTGGGCGGCGTTCGACCGCGGCGTGCGCGCGGTCGAGGAGCGCGGGCTGGACGGTCCGGTCGACGAGTGGCGCGCGCTGCGGGATCGGATGCGGGAGGAGATCGACCGCGACGGCGTGACCAACGGGCACTTCACGCAGCACTACGGCACCACCGCCGTGGACGCCTCACTGCTGCTGCTCGCCGAGGTCGGCTTCTGCACGCCCGACGACCCGCGGATGCTCGCCACCGTCGAGCAGATCGAGCAGACGCTGCTGCACGACGGACTCGTGTTGCGCTACCGCACCGAGACCGGCGTCGACGGCATCAAGGGCGACGAGAGTCCGTTCCTGGCCTGCTCGTTCTGGCTCGTCGAGCAGTATGCGGCGACCGGGCGGCTCGACGAGGCCGAGGCGCTGATGGCGCGGCTGTGCGCGCTGACCAACGACGTCGGGATGCTGTCGGAGGAGTACGACCCGGTCGCGCGACGCCAGATCGGCAACACCCCGCAGGCGTTCTCGCACCTCGCGCTGGTGCGCGCGGCGGACGCCCTGACGCGCGCCGAGCTGCGCCCGCGCTGAGCTGGGGGGACGCTCAGCGCGGGCAGTCGGGGTCAGGCGCTGAGCAGCACCGTCGCGTCGATCGGGCGGCGCACGCGCGGCGCGACCTCGCGCTGCTGCAGCGGCTCGGGCAGCGAAGCCGGGTCGCCGAGTTCGCCGATGGCAAGGACGGTCATCGGCGCGAACCGCTCGTCGAGGCCGGCGATCTCGCGGATGCGCTGGGCGACGAACCCACCCATCTGGTGCACGACGAGGCCGTCGTGGTGGGCCTGCACCGAAAGGTGCGCGACAGCCTGGCCGAGGTCGTAGGCGGCGTGGTGGATGGGCGTGCCCTCGTCGGTGGCCGTCTCGGCGACGGCGACCAGCAGCACCGCGGCGTCGCCGGCCCACGCCTGGTTGAAGCCCATCAGGGCGGAGTGGATGCCGTGGTGCAGCGCGCTCCCGCGGCGGGCGACGATGAAGCGCCAGGGCTGCGAGTTGCCCGAACTCGGCGCCCACCGGGCGGCTTCGAGGGCCGAGGCGAACTTGGCCTCATCGATCGGCGTGGCCGGGTCGAACGCGCGGGGGCTCCACCGCTCGGCGAGCACGTCGAGAACGGGGTGCTCGGTGGGGGCGGTGCGGTCGAGGACGGTGGTGCTCATGAGGGCGGGCCTTCCGGTCGGGGCGGACTGATCCGGACCCCGTCGTCCTGACGCTTCCAACCATTCTATTCACCCGCATATTCCTCATCGCGCGCACGGATCTGCACCCGCCGCCCGGCGACTCACCCCCGCAGCGCGTCGGCGAGCTTCACGCGCGCCCCCATGCGCAGCAGCGAGTTCTCGTAGATCTTCGCGCCCACCAGGATCGCACCGAGGCACGTCACGACCAGGATCACGAGCGACAGCAGCGGCTCCCACCACTGCGCCTCGCCCACGAACAGTCGCACCGGCATCGCCACCGGCGCCGAGAACGGCACGTACGACATGATCGTGAGCACCAGGTCGTTGTCGTTGAAGAAGATCACCAGGAAGTACGGCGCCATCACCAGCATCATCAGCGGCATCGTGGTCGAGCCGATGTCCTCCTGGCGCGACACCATCGCGGCCGCCGCGGCATAGAGCGCGGCCAGCAGCACGAAGCCGAGCAGGAAGAACACCGCGAACCACAGCACCGGCGCCCCGATCCCCGCCAGCAGCGCGTTCTGCCCCGTCACGATCAGCCCGATCACGGCGATGGCCACCAGCAGCACGATCTGGGCCATGGCCAGCACGGTGTTGCCGATCACCTTGCCCGCCAGCAGCGCCCGGGCAGGGATCGCCGAGATGAGCAGCTCGACCACGCGGGTCTGCTTCTCCTCCACAACGCTCTGCGCGATCGTGCCGCCGAAGGTCGAGGCGGCCATCAGGAACACGATCCCGAAGCCGATGGCGACGAGGTACCGCACGAACGGGTCGGTGCCCGCCGGCCGCAGGATCTCGACGGCCGGTGTCTGCGACAGCCCCATCACCAGGCTCGTCGGCGCATTCTCCTTGGCGAGGATGACCACACCGCCGTCGCCGGGCACCACCGCCGCAATCACCTCGTCGGTGAGCACGAGCTGCTCCGCCGCATCACGGTCGGCGACCTCGGTCACCTCGACGTTCGGCAGTGCCTCGACCGCGGATGCCGTCTGCGCGGTCGCGGCCACGGCATCCGGTGTCGGCGATGCGCTCGCGAAACCGCCGATGAGCACCCCGGCGAGGGCGATCAGCAGCAGGATGCCGGTGGAGATCATGAAGGCCTTGCTGCGCAGCTTCGAGCCGATCTCGCGCTCGGCGACGAGCCAGACCGCCTGGGCGGTCGCGGTCGATTCCGAAGCAGGACGGGGGATCACTGGATGACCTCCTTGAAGATCTGGGCGAGGGAGGGATGCCGTGGTGCGAAGCCCGCGACGTCGCCGCGGTCGACGGCCTGCCGCAGCACGCGCTGGGCGGTGGCGGGGGCATCGACCTCGAACAGCGCCGAGCCGCCCTCGAAGTCGACCACCGAGACGCCCGGCTCGGCGCGCAGCCAGCCCGTGTCTGCGGCGGAGTCGAGCTGGTACCGCAGCGTGGAGTGCCGGGTGCGCAGCTCGTCGCGGGAGCCGGCGGCGCGGATCGTGCCGCCGGCGATGATGATCAGGTCGTCGCACAGCCGCTCGACCACGTCGAGCTGGTGCGACGAGAACAGGATCGACACGCCCATCGCGGCGCGGCGCTGCAGCACCTCGGCGACGACGTCGACGGCGAGCGGATCCAGCCCCGAGAACGGCTCGTCGAGGATGAGCACCTCGGGGTCGTGCACGAGCGCCGCGGCGATCTGCGCCCGCTGCTGATTGCCCAGCGACAGCGACTCGATCGTGTCGTTCAGTCGCTCGCCGAGTCCGAGCTCCTCGAGCAGCGCGGTGGCACGCACCGTGGCATCCGCCTTGCCGAACCCGTGCAGCCGCGCGAGGTAGACCACCTGCTCGAGCACCTTCATCTTCGGGTACAGCCCGCGCTCCTCCGGCATGTACCCGAATCGCCGCCGGTCGGCGGTCGTCACCGGAGCGCCGGCGAGGGTCACGGTGCCGGCGTCGGCGGCGAGCACGCCGAGGATGATCCGCATGGTGGTCGTCTTGCCCGCGCCGTTGCCGCCCACGAAACCGGTCAGCCGGCCGGGTTCGACATCGAAGCGGATGCCGTCGAGCACGACCCGTGAACCGTAGCTCTTGGTGATGCCGTCGAGATGCAGCCTGCCCGTGGTCATCTGGTCTCACTCCGTCCTGTACGGCGCGGTTCGGCGCGTCGCATGACTCCACGCTACGAAGCCGGGCGCCCGCCGGCATCCCCCCGGCGACGGATCAGTGCGGATCGGTGCGGATCGAGCCGGATCCGCCCTGCTCCACCTGATCCGCCTCGCGGTGGAGTCAGCGCCGCCCGAGGTGCAGAATGCCGCGCACCAGCAGCCCGGCGACCAGCGCCCAGAACGCCGCGCTGATGCCCAGCAGAGCGACGCCGGATGCCGCGACGAGGAAGGTGACGACGGCCGGCATCCGCTCGCCCGGGTCGTCGATGGCCTGTTGCACGGCCGAGCCGAACGCGCCGAACAGGGCGAGGCCGGCGACGGCCGGGATGACCGCGGCGGGGGCGAGCAGCACGAGCGCCGCGAACACGGCCGACATGCCGCCCAATACGAGGTACGAGACCCCGGTTGACACCCCGGCCACCCAGCGGCGGCGCGGGTCGGGATCGGCATCCGGTGCGGCGGCGAGGGCCGCGCTGATCGCCGCGAGGTTGATGGCGTGCCCGCCGAAGGGCGCACCGATAGCCGAGCCGATGCCCGTGACGAGCATCGCCGGGCGCCACGGCACCTCGTAGCCGAAGCTGCGCATCACGGCCACCCCCGGCACGTTCTGCGACGCCATCGTGACGATGAACAGCGGCAGGGCGACGCCGACGATCGACCCGACGGTGAAGGCGGGCGCCGTGAACTGCAGGGTGGGCAGCAGCACGCCCGGATCGACCTCGACGCCTGCCGCCGCGATTCCGGCGATCACCACGATCGTCGCCGCCGCGAACGCCGCCGGCACCGCCCACCGTGGCGCGAGCCGGACGACGATGAGCCACGCGATCACGACGGGTGCCACGCCCCAGGGATTCTCGACCAGGCCGGTGATGGGGGCGAGGCACAGCGGCAGCAGCACACCTGCCAGCATCGCCTGTGCGATGGACGGCGGGATGGCGGCGATGAGCATGCCCAGGCGAGGCGCCAGCGCGGTGAGCAAGATGAGCGCCGCGACCACCAGGAAGGCCCCGACCGCGGCGGGCCACCCGCCATCGACGGCGCTCACTGCGGCCAGCAGCGCGGCGCCCGGTGTCGACCACGCCGAGGTGATCGGCATCCGGTACCGCCAGGCGAGCACGATGCAGGCGGCGCCCATCGTGAGGCTGAGGATCAGCAGGCCGCTCGCGGCCTGCGTGGGTGTCGCGCCGACGGCATCCAGCCCGGTGAGCACCACGACGAACGAGCTCGTGAATCCGACCAGCGCGGTCACGATCCCGGCGGTGATCGGCCGGGAGAGGGAGGTGCGGGCGGTGTCTGTCATCGTCTCCTCATCGAGGCGGGCCCTCCGAGCGTAGCGGGAGCTCACACCGGATTTTTACATGCACGGGAATAGAGTTGTTGATCGGCGGGTTGAACCCCGCTGTCATCCGTTTCACACGACAAGGACTCACATGACCACCATCGGCTACATCGTCGGCAGCATCTCCAGCACCTCCATCAACCGCACCCTCGCCACCGCGCTGGCGAAGCTCGCGCCGGAGGGCGTGGAGTTCGTCGAGATCCCGATCAAGGACCTGCCGTTCTACTCGCCCGACCACGACGCCGACTTCCCGCAGGTCGCCCGCGACTTCAAGCAGGCCCTCGCCGACGTCGACGGCGTGATCATCGTGACCCCCGAGTACAGCCGCTCGATCCCCGGCGTGCTGAAGAACGCCCTCGACTGGTCGTCGCGCCCCTACGGCCAGAACTCGTTCGACCACAAGCCCACCGCCGTCATCGGCGCCTCGGGCGGCGGCATCGCGACCGCGGCCGCGCAGCAGCACCTGCGCGCCATCCTCGGCCACTTCAACGCCACCACCATGGGCCAGCCCGAGGGCTTCATCCAGCTGACCCCCGGCCTCATCGACGCCGACGGCAGCATCACCGTGGAGAGCACCCGCGAGTTCCTCGGCTTCTACCTGCAGTCGTTCCTCAACCTCATCACGCGCGTCGAGACCGCTCGCCGTCACGCCGCCTGATCGGACAAGGACCCGATCTCCTCAGATCGCTAAATCGGATGCCCCGGCGCCCTGCGGCCCGGGGCATCCGTCGTCTCTGCGTGTGTGGCGACGCGTGCGGGTCAGGTCAGTCCGTGCCGGTGGGCGAGCACGATCGCCTGCACCCGGTCGCGCGCACCGAGCTTCTGCAGCACCCGTGACACGTGCGTCTTCACGGTGGCCTCGCCGATGAACAGCGCCGCGGCGATCTCGGCGTTGCTATGGGCATCAGCCATCAGGGCGAGCACCTCGCCCTCGCGCTCGGTGAGGGGTTCGGCGAGGATGCGGGGGACGGTTCGCGTCGGTGGCTGGGGCCCTTCGAGAGCCTCAGGGACCCAGGTGGTCGGCGGCTGGGGCCCTTCGAGAGCCTCAGGGACCCAGGTGGTCGGCGGCTGGGGCCCTTCGAGAGCCTCAGGGACCCAGGTGGTCGGCGGCTGGGGCCCTTCGAGAGCCTCAGGGACGCAGCCGGGAGTCTCAGGGACCCGGCCGGCGGCGCGAGGGGCGGATGCCGTGAAGCGGGCGAGCACGCGGCGGGTGACCTCGGGGGCGAGGATGCCGTCGCCGGCGGCCAGCGCCCGCACCGCCGTGATCAGCTCTTCCGGCCCGGCGTTCTTGAGCAGGAAGCCGCCGGCCCCGGCATCCAGCGCCTGGAACAGGTAGTCGTCGCGATCGAAGGTGGTCACGATGCCGACGGATGCCTTCACCGCCGGGTCCGCGACGATCCGCCGGGTCGCCTCGATGCCGTCCATGTCGGGCATCTGCACGTCCATCGTGATGACGTCCGGCTGCAGCCGGACGGCCAGGGCCACCGCATCCGCTCCGGTCGCCGCCTCGCCGACGATCTCGATGTCGGGCTGCGTGCCCAGGATCGTGCGGAAGCCCGCGCGCAGCATCGCGTGGTCGTCCACGAGCAGCACCCGGATCATCGCGTGGCCCCCTGTCCGACGGGCACGCGCGCCCGCACGCGGAACCCGCCCTGCGGGCGTGGTCCGAGGTCGATCGTGCCGCCGGAGGCCAGGGCGCGTTCGCGCATGCCGAGCTGGCCGAGGCCGGGACGCGGCGGGCCGATCACGCGGCCCGTGTTGACGACCTCGAGCTCCACGGCATCCGGGTCGTAGCGCACCCGCACGTCGGCCTCGGCGCCGGCACCCGCGTGGCGGCGGGCGTTGGTCAGCGCCTCCTGGGCGATGCGGTACAGGTTCACCCCGGTGGTGCTCGAGACCGGAACGGCCTCGCCGATCACGGCGAACGCGGTCGGCAGCCCGGCATCGCGCGAAGCCTCGACCAGGCGTGCGATGTCGCCGACCCCGAACGCCGACGAGCCCTCGTCGTCGTCGCCGTCGCCCGGGTCGCGCAGCGTCACCAGCAGCTGCCGGAAGTCGCCGATCGCCTCGCGGGAGGAATCCTCGATGCCCGCCAGCATCCGCTTCGCCTCGGCCGGGTCGCTGTCGACGACCAGCCGTGCGGCGCCGGCCTGCACCCCCATGACCGACACGTGGTGCGCGACGACGTCATGCAGCTCGCGGGCGATGCGCACGCGGTCGAGGGCGACCGCCTGCGCGGCGGTGACCTCGCGCTCGGCCTCGAGCTCACGGGTGCGCTGCTCGAGCGCGGAACGCTGGCCGGCGGCGAGCCAGGAGCGCTCGCCGAAGTAGTAGGCGCCGCCGAAGTAGAGCCCGTTCAGCAGCAGCTGGATCATCATGAACGCCACGTACGGCGAGAACATCCCTGCTGCCAGATCCGCATCCTCGGCGCCGTCGATCGCGTCGCGGTACATCACGACCACGAGCCAGATGAACATGCCGACGATGATCCCGACCCGCACCAGCATCGCCGCGCGGCGGTCGTTCATCCACGCACCCACCGTGTACAGCGCGATGAACATCGTGATGTTCAGCACGTACACCTCGGGCACCTTCAGGGTGACGCTCACGAAGAACACCAGTGCGATCACGATCGCGACGGCGGCCGGCCAGCGGCGCCGCACGGTCAGCGGGGCGCAGACGCCTGCGACCACCAGCAGCGCGGCCCACATCGGCGCCTGCTCCTCGCCGTACACCTGGGCGATCGTCGAGAGGCCCGCGCTGATGACACCGCCGACGAGGATCACCCCCGCCAGCAGCAGATCCTGGCGCAGATCGCGCGCGGTCGGCGTGCGCGTGAAGGCGATGGGCTCCGGCATCCTTCCACCGTAGGACGGCAGCCGGCGCCGGCACATCCGCCGTCCGGCGGATCTCGCGCGACTGCCGTGGACAAGTGGAGTCGTCAATTGCGAGTATCGACACATCGACACACGGAGGGCATCCGCAAGGGAGCACATCATGACCGGACGCATCATCATCGACCTGTTCACCACGCTCGACGGCGTCGCCCAGGCACCAGGCGGCCCCGACGAGGACGCCGACGGCGGGTTCCCGTACGGCGGGTGGCAGGCAGGGTACCCGAGCGCCGCGGTCGGCGAGAGCGTCATGGCCGGGATGCAGACCCTCGACGCGCTGCTGCTCGGGCGGCGCACCTACGACATCTTCGCCGCGTACTGGCCGCACCACACCGACGGCCCGGAGGGCGAGATCGGGCGGCTGTTCAACCGGGTTCCGAAGTACGTCGCCTCACGGGATGCCGGGATCACGCTCGACTGGGAGGGCGCGGTCCGCGTCGGCGGCGACCTCGCCGCCGAGGTCGCCGCGCTGCGCGAGAAGCACCAGGATGTGCACGTGATCGGCAGCGTCGACCTCGTGCAGACCCTGCTCGCCGCACAGCTGTACGACGAACTGCAGCTGTGGGTGTACCCGGTCGTGCTCGGCCAGGGCAAGAAGGTGTTCCCCGACGGCGCTGCCCCGCACAACATGCGGCTGCTGAGCGCCGAGACCGGCGACGGCGGCGCGCTGCTGCTGCGCTACGCCCCCGAGCCGGGCGAGGTGCGCACCGGCACGATGGGCTCCTAGCCCAGCATCCGCTCGATCACCTGCGCGACGCCGTCGTCGGCGTTCGACGCGGCGACCTCGTCGGCGGCATCGCGCACGACGTCGATCGCGTTGGCGACGGCGACGCCGTGGCCCGCCCACTCGAGCATCTCCAGGTCGTTGAGGGCATCGCCGAAGGCGAGCACCTCGTCGCGGCCGATGCCCAGATGCTCGCAGAGCTGCGCCAGTCCGGTCGCCTTGGTCACATCCTGCGCCATCACCTCGACGAACGGCGCCCCCGACAGGGTCGCCTCGAAGCCGGTGAGCCCCAGCGCCTGCAGCGCCGCGAAGATCTCGGGGATCGGCACGGATGCGTGCCGGATCACGAGCTTCAGGCTCGGGGCGGCGAGCACATCGGCCAGCGGTACGCCGCGCATCGTCGCGGGGTCGCGCTTGTGATCGCTCAGCTGCGCGAGCGCCGCGTAGCCCTCCTGCGCGATGAACCCCTCACCGGCGTCGCGCACGCTCGCGAAGACCAGATCGGGCAGCACGGCGCGCAGCGCCTCGGCCAGCTGCTGCTGCACATCCGCCGGGATCTCCTCGGCGAACAGGTGCTCGCCGGTGGTCAGGTGCACGCCGTATGCACCGTTGCCGCACAGCGCCCATTCGTCGAATCCGGCCTGCTCCGCGATCGGGCGCACGCCGATCGGCTGCCGCGCGGTCACCGGCACGGTGACGATCCCGGCGGCGCGGGCGGCATCCAGTGCGGCGCGCGTGCGGGCCGACACCCGGCCGGAGACGTCGAGCAGCGTCCCGTCGAGATCTGTGGCGATGAGGCGGATGCCGCTGGGCCCCTGAACCCGCGGCAGGGTCACGCGAAGATCATCGGCAGGTCGCCGTCGTCCTCGGCGCCGAAGTCCAGCTCGACCGCCACCGGCACGTGATCGCTGGGCTGCTCGCCCTTGCGCTCGTTGCGGTGGATGGCGGCTGCGGTCACGGCATCCGCGAAGCTCTTCGAACCCAGCACGAAGTCGATGCGCACGCCCTCGTTGCGGGGGAACTTCAGGCGCTGGTAGTCCCAGTAGGTGAAGCCCTCGGGGATCAGCGGACGCACCACGTCGCGCACCCCGGCCGATTCGAGTGCGAAGAACGCGTCGCGCTCGGGCGGCGAGACGTGCGTCGAGCGGCCCACGACGATGTCGGGGTCGCCGTTGTCGTGGTCGAAGGGGATGATGTTGAAGTCGCCGACCAGTGCGAGCGGCAGGTCGGGGTCGGCGGCGAGCTCGGCTGCGGTGGCCGTGCGCAGCGCCTCGAGCCAGTGCAGCTTGTAGTCGTAGTGCTCGTCGCCGAGCGCGCGGCCGTTGGGCACGTACAGGCTCCACACCCGCACGCCGTCGACCATCACGCCCAGCGCGCGTGCCTCGAGCGGAGCATCCGGGCCCTCATGCCCCTTCGCGAAGCCGGGCTGCCCCGCGAACGAGGTGCGCACGTCGGTCATCGGCAGGCGGCTGGCGATCGCGACGCCGTTCCACTGGTTCAGGCCATGCGCCTCGACCTGGTACCCCGCCTCTTCGAAGGCCTCGTAGGGGAACTGCTCGGGCTTGCACTTGATCTCCTGGAAGGCGAGCACGTCGATGTCCTCGCGCACCGCGAAGTCCACGGCACGGCCCACGCGCGTGCGGATCGAGTTGATGTTCCAGGTGGCCAGACGCATGCGTCCAGCCTACGGGCGACCGCCGACGTCGCTCACCGCTCGGCGGGGTCTCCCGTGCCGATCAGGATGCCGCGGGCGAGGGTGTGGAAGTGCCGGTTGAAGCCCAGCACGCCCGGAGTCGCGCCGGCGTCGAGGTCGAGGGTCGCGACGTCGAGCGCGTCGACGACGAAGAAGTACCGGTGCACGCCGGTGCCGGCGGGCGGGGCGGCACCGAGGTAGCGCTCCAGCCGAGCCTCGTTGGGCAGCACGACGCTGCCGTCCGGCAGGCTCTGCGCTGTGCCGTCGCCGCTGTCGAGGCGACGCAGATCGGCCGGCAGGTTGTACGCCGCCCAGTGCCAGTAGCCCGAGCCGGTCGGCGCATCCGGGTCGAGGCACGAGATCGCGAAGCTGAGCGTACCGGCCGGCGGATCCGACCACTCCAGGGTCGGATGCCGGTCCTCACCGGACCGGTTCGACGACCACGCGAAACCCGGCAGCGGGCCGCCGGCGGCGAAGTCGAGGCTGGTCAGCTCGAGCGGTGCCACCGGTCGCAGCTCTGCGAGGGCGGCGTAGGGATCGTGCGAGAACATGTGTCGAACCTCCTGTCCCCACGCTAGCCAGCCGCGGCCTCGGAGTCAGCACCCTGCGCGAATACACTGGATGCCGTGACCGATCTCGCCGCTGACCGCCAGGCCCTGCTCGACCTCATCACCGCCGAGGCGGTGTTCCACGGCGACTTCACCCTCTCGAGCGGCAAGAAGGCGACGTACTACGTCGACATGCGCAAGCTCACCCTCGACCACCGCGCCGCCCCGGCCATCGGCCGCATCATGCGCGATCTCATCAAGGAGCACGACGTCGCCGCGGTCGGCGGGCTCACCCTGGGGGCAGACCCCATCGCGAACGCAGTGATGCACGCCTCGGCAGGCACCGACCGGCCGCTGGACGCGTTCGTCGTGCGCAAGGAGCCCAAGGACCACGGCCGCGGCCGCCAGGTCGAGGGCGCCGACGTCGCCGGCAGGCGCGTCGTCGTGCTCGAAGACACCTCGACCACCGGGCAGTCGGCGCTGAAGGCCGTCGAGGTGCTGCGCCGCGAGGGCGCCGAGGTCGTCGCCGTCGCCGTGATCGTCGACCGCAAGACCGGTGCGCAGGCCGCCATCGAGGCCGAGGGCCTGCAGTGGCTGGCCGCGTTCGACCTCGACGACCTGGGCCTCGACCCGCAGTAAGCCTGGCTCAGGGGCGGATGCCGTCAGGGGCGCTTGCCTACCGAGGCATCCGCCACGATCTTCGCGATCCGCGCCGAGCGCGTCTCGGCGCGCTTGGCCGTGGCGATGTGCGTGAGGCCGAGCTTGCGCACCGACTTCGGGAACCCGTCCCACGCCGCGCGAGCGGCGGGCACGGCATCCAGCGCGGCGGTGAGCTCGGCCGGCTCGATGCCGGCCTCTGGGCCGTCGAGCATGGTCCACGAGCCGTCGGCCTTCGCCGCCTCGATCACGCGAATGCCGGCCGGGGCGAGCAGCCCCGCCGCCTCGAGCTCGGCCAGGCGCGCCTTGTTCGTCGCCGCCCAGCCGCTGCCACGGCGTCGAGGCGAGAACCACTGGCCCACCGATCCCTCGGCGAAGGTGCGCACCGGGCCGTCGATCCATCCGAAGCAGAGTGCGTGGCGGACGGCATCCTCGTAGCCGATGCCATCGGCGGACGCGCCGCGCACGTTCAGCAGCCAGACGCCGGCGGCGCTCGCGTAGTGCTCTTCGAGCCAGGCGCGCCAGCCTGCGGCATCCGCGGCGGTCACCTGCTCGCCGTCGTCCAGTGCTCCCACCCGTGGCCCCCGTCCGTGTTCCGGCTCAGCCTACGACGGGGCTGGGACATCGGGGCTGGGACATCGGGGCTGGGACATCGGGCTGGTGGTCAGGGGCGCGGGCCCCGCGGACGATCCTCGTCGTTCCAGGGACCCTCATACCACTCGCCACCGTCGTCGCGCCTGCGCGGCTTGAGCAGCTGGTACACGAGCAGCGACAGCGCCGAGAGGATGATCAGAGCCGTCACCAGGAAGAGCAGATCCTGCTGGGTCATCGGGCCTCCGCGGTCGGTTCGTCGGGATGCGCACAGCTTACGGTGCGCGGCACAGCCTACGGGCGCGGCTGGGTGCGGGTGAGCGCGGCTCAGGCGCTCAGCCAGACGATCCCGGCCGCCCCGTCGGGGAGATCGGCCGGCCGGCCGTCGAGCAGGATGCCGTCGGCGCCGGTCACCGCGATCTCGCAGCCGACGCTCACACCCGCGTCCTCGAGGGCCTGCAGCAGCTCGGGGTCGCGGTCGCTCACACGCAGCACGCGGCCGGTGTGACCGGCTGGGGCGTCGGCGAGCAGCACGAACGGCTCGCGCTGCACCCCGCCCTCCGCATCCGGGATCGCGTCGCCGTGCGGGTCGAACCGCGGGCGTCCGAGCCGCTCGTCGATGGCGTCCAGCAGCCGGTCGCTGATGGTGTGCTCGAGCACCTCGGCCTCGTCGTGCACCTCGTGCCAGGCGTAGCCGAACTCGCGCACCAGCCACGTCTCGATCAGCCGGTGCCGGCGCAGCATCTGCAGGGCGCGGTCGCGTCCGGCATCCGTCAGCCGCACGGCGCCGTAGGGCACGTGCGAGATGAGACCCGCTGCGGCGAGCTTCTTGACCATCTCGGTGACGCTCGACGGCGCGATGCTCAGCGCGGCCGCGAGCTGCGAGGGCATGATCGGCGAGTCCTGCCACTCGGTGTGCGAGTAGACCGTCTTCAGATAGTCGTCGAAGGCGGGGGAGGGCATCGTCAGCCTCCCAGGGCGGCGAGCAGGCGGAAGGCCTCGCCGCCGGCGAAGAACAGCGTCGCGAAGCCGGCCATCACGGCCAGCAGCGACAGCCGGCCGTCGTAGTCGTTCACGCCGCGCACTCCCAGCGCACGGGCGCGGAAGCCGAAGAACAGCGCCAGCGCGCCCAGCCCCAGCTGCACCCACGGGCCGCCCGCCGGCAGCAGCTTCGGCATGGCGACCAGCAGCACGCCGAGTGCCGCCGCGACGAGCGCGAAGGCAGTCGCGAGGCGCACGGAGCGGCGCGCCTCGGAGTCGTCGCGGTGCTTCCTGGCGGGGGCGGTGGGCATGCATCGAGCCTACCGGCTGGGTCGAACGGCACAGCCGGGTGTGCTGCCTCGCCGGGCTGGGTCCCTGAGGCTCACGAAGGGCCCCGGCGGGAACCGCGGCTACGCTGAACGGAATGGACGAGCAGACCCCCGAGGCGACCCCCGAGCGCACCACACACGGGGTCGGCCCGTGGCAGGGGGAGTGGCCCGCGGAGGATCACTACGACCCCGAGCTGCTCGCCCACGGCGACACCCGCAACGTGATCGATCGCTACCGCTACTGGCGCATGGAGGCCATCGTCGCCGACCTCGACCTGCAGCGGCATCCGTTCCACGTCGCGATCGAGAACTGGCAGCACGACATGAACATCGGCTCGATCGTGCGCAGCGCCAACGCGTTCCTCGCCGACACCGTGCACATCATCGGGCGTCGGCGCTGGAACAAGCGCGGCGCCATGGTCACCGACCGCTACCAGCACGTCGTGCACCACCCCGACGTGGAGTCTTTCGCGTCGTGGGCGGCTGCCGAGGGCATCCCGATCATCGCGGTCGACAACGTCGGCGAGGCGGTTCCCGTCGACCGCGCCGAACTGCCGCAGCGCTGCGCGCTGCTGTTCGGGCAGGAGGGGCCGGGCCTGTCGTCCGAGGCGCTCGCCGCGGCGTCGGGTCACATCGAGATCACGCAGTACGGCTCGACGCGATCCATCAACGCCAGCGCCGCCGCGGCTGTCGTCATGTACGAGTGGTGCCGCCGGTACGCCTGAATCGCCGTCGACGGCTCGTCTCAGTCGCGCTGGATGCCGAAGGTGTGCTTCATCAGCGCGTTGATGTCGCCGTCGATGCGGTCCAGTCTGCGGTGTACGCCCCGGATCTCCGTGCGGATGATCCGCACGAACATGGTCGACATCAAGGTGAGCATGCCGAACAGCCCTGCGGCGAAGACGCCGATGAGCGTCCATACCTGCGGTTCGTTCATGGTCAGCATCCCTCCATCATGACTCGTGTCACTTCTCTGCACCACAGCACCTCACCCATCCGGGTGATCCGTCAGTCGGGGGCGCGTGAGAGCATGAGGGCGATGTCGACCCAGCACACGCACGCCGGCTCCGCACCCGGGTGGGCGTACTGGTCGCGCCCCGACGTGCTCGCCTCGCTCGGACTGACCGTGGTGATGCTGCCCGCGAGCATCGGGGTGCTCAGCCAGCAGCGGGCGACGATCGGCCCGGCCGAGACCGCCGTCCTCGCGCTGCTGTGTACGGTGGTGCTCGGGTCGCCGCTGCTCGCCGCACGGCATCCGCTCGCCGGGTTCGCCATGGCGACCGGCGCCATGGCCGCCCTCGCGCTGCTGCCCGTCGCCATCTCGGTCTCGGCCGCGCTGTACCCGTCCGGCGTCGGCTATCTGCTGTGTCTCGGCCAGCTCGCCGCGCGCTCATCGTGGACCTGGACCCTCGCGGGCTGGGCCAGCGGGGTGTTCGGTGCGGCGCTGATCGCGCTCACCGCCCCCGAGCTGACGGCGGCCGACCCTGCCGGCACGGGGCTCCGCCTGGGCGCATTCGCCGGGCTCGCCGCCGCCGTCACCGCGGCCGCCGCCGTGGGGATGCTGCAGCGCGCGCGTCGCATCCGCGCCGAGGAGCGCGAGCAGGCCGGCCTGCGGCAGGCCGTCGCCGAGGAGCGGATGCGGATCAGCCGCGACCTGCACGACGTGATCGCGCACTCCATGACCGTGATGATCGCGCAGGCCGACGCCGCGCGCGCGGTGCTGCGCGACGATCCCGACCTCGCCGACCGGGCCGTCGGCACCGTCGTCACCACCGGACGTGCGGCCCTGCACGACATGCGCGCGGTGGTGCGTGCGGAACCGGATGCCGTGCGCAGCCCGGCCCCCACCATCGACGACCTTCCTGCGCTCGTGGACGCCGTGCGCAGCCCGGTGTGCGAGGCGGAGTTCGAAGAGCACGGCACGCGCCGGCCCCTGGCGGCGCCGGTGGTGCTGGCGCTGCACCGTGCGGTGCGCGAAGGCCTCGCGAACGCGGTGCGGCATACCCGGCATCCGGTGCGCATCGTGGTGCGGCTGGAATGGTCGGATGCCGAGGTGCGGGCGACCGTGAGTGACGACGGCGGCGCCGGCGCCGCCACGGCAGGGCTAGGCACCGGGACGGGCCTGACGGGGCTGGCTGAGCGGGTCGAGTCGGTCGGCGGCACGCTGTCGGCCGCTCCTCTCGAGCCGCGTGGCTGGGCGCTGACGGTGCGGCTGCCCGCAGGGAAGGAGCGCTGATGGGCTTGCGAGTGCTGATCGTCGACGATCAGGAGCTGTTCCGCGATGCGATCGCGCTGACCCTCGGCCGTGAGGAGCGCATCGCCGGGGTCGACGCCGTCGCCGGCGGCGCCGAGGCCGTCGAGTACGTGCGGGCGCACGGCGTCGATGTGGTGCTGATGGACATCCGGATGCCGGGGCTCGACGGCATCGCGGCGACCCGCGAGGTGATGCGGATGCGGCCCGGGGTCAAGGTCGTCGTGCTGACGACGTTCGATCTCGACGAGTACGTGTACGACGCGATCCGGGCCGGTGCGAGCGGCTTTCTCACCAAGGACATCGCGCCCGCCGACCTCGCGGATGCCGTGGTCGCGGTCGCCGAGGGGAATTCGGCGATGTCCGAGAGCGCCACGCGCGCGCTGCTGGGCTTCGTGCGGGGCGGTGCCGCGCCCGCCGACCCGGCGGCGGCGCTGAACGCGCTCAGTCCGCGCGAGCAGGAGATCGCCCGCGCGCTGGCGACCGGGGCGTCGAACGAGCAGATCGCGCGGCGGTTGTTCCTCTCGGAGAACACAGTGAAGACGCACGTGAAGGCCGTGCTCGCCAAGCTCGGACTGCCCGATCGCGTGCACGTGGTGATCTGGGCGTACGAGAACGGCGTGCTGCGCCCGGGGGGCTGAGAGCGGGCCGCGGTCGGGTCGGCGATCTCACCCGTGGGGGTGAGCGGATGCCCCTCGCGGGCGATGCCGCGCAGGCCGCCCCGGCCGGAGTCTGGGTGCATGAACACTCGACTTCGCACTGCACTGCTGTTCACGGCTGCATCCGCCGCCGCGATCGTTGCCGTGATCTGCGCCCTCCGCCTGATCCTGCCCGGCGCGATCGGTCCGCTCGCCGACCTCCCCTCCGGCCTGATCACCGGGGTCGGCGGGATCCTCGGCATCGACGCGCTCGGCGTCGCCACCGCGGAGATGGTCATCGGCTTCGCCGGAGCGCTGGGGGTGCTGGCCGCGATCGTGCTGCTGCGGTTCGGCGAGTCCGGTCGCGACAGCGGGCGGCCCCGCATCCACCGGATGCTGCGCGTCATCGCGCTCGCATCCGCGGCGCTGGTCGCCCTGGCGACCCCCGGCGGGATCATCGCCGCCGCCGGCTACACGTTCGCCATGCTGGTGCTGGCCGGGATCGTCGTGCTGACGGTCCTGCTGGCGCTGCGCCGCCCCTGGGCCGGCCTGATCGTGGCGATCGCGATCGCCGGCGTCGTCGTCTGGGCGGTGCTGCGCAACGACGGGGCGGTGCTGCTGGGCCGCATCCTGATCTCCTTCGGACCCATCGCCCCGACCATGCTGACGGCGCTCGCACATCTGATCACGGCCGCCGCGCTGGTCGCCTGGATGCTGGTTGCGGGCAGCGGGGGCGACAGCGGGCAGCGGGATGCCGTGCATCGCGGCGCCTTCGCCCGGTTCGTGCTGCGCCACCGTGTCGCCATCACGGTCGCCGCCGCGCTGTGCGCCGCCCCGTACGTCATCGCCCGGGCCAGCTGGCTGACGCCGTGGCCGCTGTTCAGCCCTGGGGCCGATGCTCTCGCCGCTGCGCCGATGGTGCAGCTGACGGGCCTGATGCTGGGGCTCGGGATGCTCACCGGCGCGATCCTGACGCTGGGCCTGGTGCTGCCGTGGGGCGAGCGGTTCCCGCGATGGATGGCGGGCGTCGGCGGTCGGCGCGTGCCGCCGCTGCTGGCAGTGCTCCCTGCGACGCTCGTCGCCGTGCTCTTCACCTTCGGCGGGCTGGAGCTGGTGGTCGCGTCGGCCTCGTGGCCCACGGATGCCGTGGTCATGGCGCTCGTGCTGCCGTTCTGGCTGTGGGGCCCGCTGCTCGGGCTGGCGACCTGGGCGTACGCGATGCGCGCGCGGAGCCGCACCGTTCCGCGACTCGTCGCCCGCTGAAGACGCCGCACCGCTGGGAACCTGAGTATTGCTGACACGCAGTGTCGCGTACACTGATTCTCAGTCTCATCAATGCGGCGTCGCAGAATGGAGTCCCCGATGGCATCCGACTACATCCCCCCTGTCGCGGATTACGCCTTCCTCTACGGCGAGGCGTTCGGGCTCGACCTCGTGGCGCGCGGCACCGCGGGTGCGCTCAGCGCCGATGACGCCACCGAGATCATCGCGGGTGCCGGCGAGTTCGCAGCATCCGTCCTGGCGCCCCTCGAGGGCGTCGGCGACCGCACCGGCGCCCGTCTGGAGGACGGGCAGGTGCGTCTGCCGGAGGGATTCGCCGAGGCGTACCGGGCGTTCACCGAGGCCGGCTGGGTCAGTGCCGAGGCGCCGGAGTCCGCGGGCGGCGACGGGCTGCCTGGTTCGATCCGCGCCGGTCTCGGCGAGATCTGGAACGGATCGAACGCCGCGTTCGCGCTGTGCTGGCTGCTGACGGCCGGGCAGATCCACGCCCTGGATGCCGTGGCATCCGATGAGATCCGAGAGACCTACCTCACCCGCCTGGTCTCGGGCGAGTGGACCGGCACCATGAACCTCACCGAGCCCGACGCCGGCACCGATCTCGGTGCGATCCGCACGATGGCGACGCCGCGCGCGGACGGCTCGTGGGGCGTCAGCGGGCAGAAGATCTTCATCACCTGGGGTGACCACGACGTCGCTGAGAACATCGTGCACCTCGTGCTGGCTCGCACCCCCGACGCGCCGGCGGGGGCGAGGGGGCTGTCGCTGTTCGTCGTGCCGAAGTTCCTGCCCGACGCGTCCGGCGTGCCCGGGGAGCGCAACGCGGTCACCACCGTGGCTCTCGAGCACAAGCTCGGCATCCACGGCAGCCCCACGTGCGTGCTCGCCTACGAGGACGCCACGGGCTACCTCGTAGGCGAGGTCGGCGGCGGGCTCGCGGGCATGTTCGTGATGATGAACTCCGCGCGTGCGGGCATGGGCTTCCAGGCCACCGGCATCTCGGACCGCGCCTACCAGCAGGCCCGCGCCTACGCGAGCGACCGACGTCAGGGCGCGGTGCTCGACCGCCCCGCCGGCGCGCCGATCGCCGAGCATCCCGACGTGCGGCGGATGCTGCTGTCGATGCAGAGCCGGATCTTCGCGATGCGCGCGCTGGGCGTGTACCTCGGCGACCTCTTCGACCGCGCCGAGAGCGACGGCACCGGAGCGCTCGCCGAGTTCTTCGTGCCGGTGCTGAAGGGCTGGGCCACCGAGGATGCCGTCGCGCTCACGAGCGACGCGATCCAGGTGCACGGCGGCATGGGCTTCATCGAAGAGACCGGGGTCGCGCAGCACTACCGCGACGCTCGGATCATGCCGATCTACGAGGGCACCACCGCGATCCAGTCGAACGATCTGATCGGACGCAAGGTGCTCCGGGACGGCGGGGCGACCGCCGAGGCGCTGTTCTCTTCGATCGGCGAGACGGTCGCCGCGCTGCGCGGGCTGGATCACGCGGTGGCCGCCCGCACCGCCGAGCGACTCGAGCGCGCGATCGCGGCGGCGCGCGCGGCGACGGCATCCGTTCTCGGTTTCGGGCCGAGCCGTGACGTGTACGGGGTCAGCGTGCCGTACCTGATGCTGCTCGGCACCCTCGCGGGAGGCTGGATGCACGCGCTCGCGGTCGTCGCGGTGCTCGCGCACGAGACGCAGGACGAGACGGATGCCGCACGGCTGGTGTCCGCCGACTTCTACGGCGCCCATCACCTGCCGCGCGTGCACATGCTCGCCGAGACCGTGGCGGCCGGCGAGATCGCCTGACTCAGCGGATGTCGGGCTCACCGCCGGCATTCAGGTAGTCTTCGTACTCCTGGGCGGCGGTGCGGATCTGCGTCTCGCTCACGCGTTCGATCTCGGTGAGTAGCTCCGGGCGGAAGCGGATGCTGCCGTCGAAGCACTCGACGTCGTCGTGCCAGTTGTCATTGACTGTGGGGTCCCAGACGCACGTCCAGGTACGGGACGCATCGGTGGGTGGCGCACTGGTCGAAACGCTGGGTGTCTGTTTCGTAAGCGCCTTCGCCGGCGAGGTGATGTGCGAGGCGAACATCGCGATGAGGTCTGGCTGTCCGTTGTAGGTCCAGACGCCGAAGGTGACCGCGCCCACCACGAGCAGGCCGATGATGCGCTCAGCAACGGTTGAGCCGCGTCTGCGTCGTCGGCTGTTCCCCATGTCGCCTCCCCACGCTTTCCGTCAGCATAGCCAAAGGGGACGTGTCGGCACCCCGTGCTGTCGTCCACACCCCGGGGTATCGATGTCCGCAGTCGGTGTGTCGGGGAGGGGTCAGGCCGCGGCGTGACCGGGCCGGGCCGCCCGGACCTGCCGCTTGGCACCCGTGTCGGGCTCGGGCCGGAACCAGCTCATGCATCCACTCTGGTCCACTCGTCGGTGCGCACGCGCCAGCCGAGGGTGAACAAGCGTGCCAGCAGGTAGACGCCGAAGAAGGCGATGGCGAGCCAGAGCAGGCCGAGGCTGCCGTCGATGCCGGTCGCCGAGATGATCCACAGCGCGGGCAGGAACGGCACGAGGTTGAGCAGGCCCGCGATCGCGAGGTAGCGGGCGTCGTTGGCGCCCATCAGCACGCCGTCGAGCACGAAGACGATGCCGGCGACGGGCTGGGCGAGGGCGAGCACGATGAAGGCGGGCTGCACGAGCGCGCCCACCGCGGCGTCGCCGGTGAACAGGGTGCCGAGCACGCCCGAGAGCGCGGCGATCGCGGCGCCGACGAGCACGCCGAACCACAGTCCCCAGGCGACGGTGCGCCGCAGCACGCGGTGCACCTGCGCCAGATCACCGGCGCCGAGACTCTTGCCGATGAGTGCCTGGGCGGCGATCGCGAGGGCGTCGAGGGCGAAGGCCGCGGTGGAGAAGATCGTGTAGGCGATCTGCCATCCGGCGAGCTCGCGGGTGCCGATGCCCGTTGCGACGCCGACGGTGACGAGCAGGGCGACGCGCAGGCTGACGGTGCGCAGGAACAGCCAGCCGCCCGAGCGGGCGGTGCCGCGGATGCCGGCGCGCTGCGCACGCATCGAGGCGCCGTGGCGGCGGGCGAGGCGGCGGATGACGACGACGTAGGCGGCGACCATGCCCCACTGTGCGGTGACGGTGCCGAAGGCCGAGCCGGCGATGCCCCAGCCGAGCCCGTAGATGAAGATCCAGTTCAGCAGCGCGTTCGCGCCGAAGCCGAGCCCGGCGATCCACAGCGGGGTCATCGTGTCCTGCATGCCGCGCAGCAGGCCGGTGGCGGCGAACACGATGAGCATGGCGGGCAGGCCCCACATCGAGATCATCAGGTAGGTGCGCGCTTCGGTGGCGACGGCCGCGTCGGGGCCGAACAGGGCGATCATCGCTGGGGTGCCGACCGCGCCGAGGATGGCGAGCACGGCGCCGAGACCGAGGGCGAGCCACATGCCGTCGATGCCGACCGAGACCGCGTCGCCGGGCTGGCCGGCCCCGAACCTCCGCGCGACGGCGGGTGTCGTGGAGTAGGCGAGGAAGATCATCAGCCCGACGATCGTCTGCAGCACGGCGCCGGCGATTCCCAGGCCCGCGAGCGGGACGGTGCCGAGGTGGCCGACCATGACCGCGTCGAGGATGAGGAATGCCGGCTCGGCGACCAGTGCGCCGAGCGCGGGCACGGCGAGGCGCAGGATCTCGCGGTTCAGCGTCAGGGGTGCGCCGGATGCCGAGGGCGCCGGGGATGCGGGGGAGGCCACCTCACGAGCCTAGGGTGTGGCGGGCGGGCAAGACGGCGGGTGCGGCTGAACGGTGCGGGCAGGGCGGCCCGGGCTGGGGGCGGGGACGGCTGAATGGTGTGGGCAGGGCGCGGGTGCGGCTGAACGGTGCGGTCAGGTCGGCCCGGGCAGGGGGTGGGCACGGCTGAACGCGGAGGCAGTGCACGGCGGGCAGCGCACGACGGTGGGCATGGCCGGGCTGTTCCCGGTCAGGCTGCGATGTCGTACCTGGCCCGGCCGCCGAGTCGCGGGGCGCGGGCGGGGTCGACGGAGGGCGGCGGGATGAACCAGACTCGTCCCTTGGTTCCCGTGCCGTCGATGCGGATATCCCAGCCGTTGTCGTGGATCCGATGATGACAGGTCTCGCAGAGCAGAACCCCGTTGGCGAGATCCGTCGGCCCTCGATCTCGGGTCCACCAGCGGATGTGGTGCGCCTTAGTCATGCTCGGCGGCAGCCCGCACATCGCGCATCCGCCGTCGCGTTCGGCGAGGGCGAGCTTCTGCGTCTTCGAGAAGAAGCGCCTTTCCCTGCCCCAATCGAGGATGTCCCCGGCCGAGTCGAGTACGCACGGGATCACACCCGCTCCCGCGGCCATCCGGCGCACCGCGGTGATGCTGATCGGCTGGTCGAACCCGTCGATCGTGCCCGCCCCGGTGCCTGCCTCGAGATCGGCGGCGTCCACACGCACGATGACGGTGGCGCCGGCCATCGGCATCCGCTCGCTCTCGCAGCCGAGCACATGCGCGCAGACCACCGAGAGTGCGTCGGCGCGCATCATCGCGACGGTGCGCTGATCGGCATCCACCCCACCCGCGTCGAGGGCGTCCTTACGCGCCTGGAACTGCGCGGTGACGTAGGCGTCGACGGCCGTGCGGATCGGCGCGCCCTCTTCGACCGGGGTGACCAGATTCAGGTGAAACATTCCGTCGCGCTCGAACATCGCCACCGTTCGCTGCCCGCGGCGCTCCTCTTCGCGATGCTCGAGCCTGTCGGCTTCGAGCACCGCCTCGGCGCGCTTGACCAGCCGCCGCACATCATCCAGCGACAGTCCGACAGCGCGCTCGACGAGACGCCGCTCGGTATCGGCGACCAGATCACGGTCGACGCCCACACGCGCCCGATCGAGGAAGGCGATGATCAGCGCGGCGGACTGAGCTGCCAGATCTCCGGCGGCGAGCGCGTCCTGCACGGCGGGATACCTGGCAGGCATCGGGTCGCCCACCAGATCGGTGCGCGGGGCGACGGCCTCGCCGACCTGCACGAGCCGGGCGGCGTCGCCCGCAGAGACTCCTGTGGTCGCGGCGATGAGCTGCGCCGGGCTGCGGAATCCCTGCTGCTTCGCCAGTGAGTCCGGCCCCAGTTCGGGCCGGGATTCGTGCGCGATCTCGGCGGCGATGCGCGCCTGCATGGCGTCGAGCACCCGCTTCGCCGACCCGATCGCGGCGTTGAGGGAGATCAGCGCGTGGCGCGGCAGCTCGTCGGCATCCGACCACGCCGCATCGATGGCCGACACGGCCTCGTGCAGTTTCGTCAGGGGAGCTGCCATGTATCCAGACTATGGGCGGCAGGCTCTTGAGTCAAGTATTTGTTCGAAATTGGTTCGCACAAGGGTGACCAAGTTTCGAACATCACTACACATTAGATCCGAACCATCTCACCGTACCGCCGCCCACCGACCCGGGTCCGCGCGTAGCCTGGAACGACCGGGGGGTGATCCGATGTCCGACGCGATGAGCGACGCGGCGCGGTATCGCGCGCACCGCGATGCCGGTGAGAGCGCACCGGCGGAAGCGGAGGGCGACGGTGAGCGGCAGAGTGCGCTCACCGCGCAGAATGCTGCGGAGTACGTCGAGGCTGCGATCCAGGTCGCCATCCGCCGCGGCGACTTCGACGATCTGCCCGGCGCGGGCAAACCGCTCGAGGGGCTCGGGTCGGGGGCACGACCCCGACTGGTGGATCCGCCGCAAGATCGAGCGCGAGAACCTCTCCGGCCTCGGCCCGCCTGCCCTCATGCTGCGCGTCGAGGACCGGGAACTCGACGGCGAGCTCGACCGGCTCGGACGCGAGGAGGATGTGCGCACGGTGCTGGAGAACTTCAACCGCCGCGTGATCGAGGCGCGGCGGCAGCTGCTCGGCGGTCCGCCGGTGGTCACGAAGACGCGCGACATCGATGCCGAGGTGGTCGCCTGGCACGCCCGCCGGAAGGCCGCGCGGATCGCGGCGCGTGCTGCCGTGGCGGAGACGGAGCGGTCGGATGCTGCGCCTCGACGTTGTCTACGCGGCTTCCGCCGCCGCTCGCGAGATTCGTAGATTGCGGCGAATTGTTCTCGCCTCAGCGGAAGCGATCGACATCGTCTGGCTGGGCTGAGGATTCGGCGGGCGGAGGGCGTTGAACTCTAGCGTGAACACGATGAAAACCTGTTCGCGTGGGAAAAATCGGTCAACGAGTCGGGCAGCGGCATCAAGCTCCACCACCCGTGTGCGTGGCGTGCCGGCCGGTCGGCGTGTGGCCTCAACCCGAAGCTCTGCGTGTCCAACTTGAACGGTTGATGTTCGCATAACAAGACGATCCAACATCGGCAAGTCGACGCGCCGATGCCGTTACCGAAACGTGATAATCGGCTCTTGTGTAACCCGGGTAACAGGTCCAGGATGAGTGCCCAGGAGCCGCAACAACTGAGGGGTGACGGCGGTTCCGAACTCTGGGGTTGGGGAAAGCAGTACTCGAGGCCGTCGAAGACGACGCCCAACACAGGGAACCCGTCTTCGTCATCCCGGAGAGTGTGACCCCGTCATGCGTACCATCCGACGCCTCATCGAGGCCAAGAAGGCCGAGCGCGAAGAGAACGGCGAAGCCGGCTTCTCGCTCATCGAGCTCATCATCGTCGTCGTCATCCTGGGCATCCTGGTGGCGATCGCCGTGCCGATGTTCACCAACATTCAGGACCGTGCAGCCCAGAACGCCGTCGATGCGGCCGCCGCGAACGGTGCGACTGCTGTTGCTGCCGCACTCGCTGACCCAGATGGTGGTGTCACCGTCGCGGCTGCCGCCGCATCTGCGGGGACTCCCCCCAAGATCACGGTCACTCCCGTCACTGGCAAGAACACCACCGTTAGCGATGTGTGCGTGTCGGCGTCCGACGGGACCAAGACGGCTACAGCCGGCCCCGGCTGCTGATCCGGCACGCCGCACCTGACTACGTGGAGGCCCGCCCGAACGGGCCTCCGCACCGGTCACAGACCTGACGAGGCCCGCCCGAACGGGCCTCCGCACCGGTCACAGACCTGACGGGATCCGCCCGAACGGATCTCGGCACCGGTCACCACCCGAGGGGGCCCGCCCGAACGGGCCCCCGCACCGGTCTCTACCCGAGGACCACTCATGTCGTCGCATACCCGAGACGAAGACGGCTTCGGCCTCGTCGAGGTCGTCATCGCGATGTTCCTTCTGGGGATCGTCGCCGTGGCGATCCTGCCCGTGCTGTGGAGCGGCATCCAGCAGTCGTCCCGCCAATCCGCGACGGCGACCGCGACCCGCGAGCTGAACGCTCTCATCGAGCAGGCCCGCGACGGTCAGACCTGCGCCGCACTCGACAGTGCGGCCGCCACCAAGACGCTGCACGCCGGCACCGCCGCCGAATTCGAGGTGCGCGTCCCGTCCGGCGTGACCTACTCGTGCACCGCGGGCAGCGCCGTGCCGATCACGCTCGAGGCCGCGCGGGGCACCACGGTCCTCACGGTCGTGCGAGCGGAGGTGTACATCCCATGAGCAGCGCAGCATCCGTGCGAGAGCCCGACGACGCGGGACTCTCGCTCATCGAGCTCATCGTGGCGATGGTGCTCACCGGCATCCTGAGCGGGGTGGTCGTGATGATCCTCGTGAACTCCTGGACCACCCAGCAGGACGTCACCACCACGACAGCCGCTACGAACGAGGGCCAGGTCTTCGCGTCGAGCATCGAGCGCGCGGTGCGCAATGCCGAGGCCGTCTCGGTCAGCGGCGACGTGCTGCAGGTGCGCACCCGCATCGGCGGCGTCGTCGACTGCCGCGCCTTCCGGTTCGTGCCCGCCGACGCCGACCCGGCAACCGAGCCGCTCACCGGCGACGCCGGCTTCTTCGCCACCGGAGCCGCGCCGCTGACCTGGCCGGGCGCGTGGATCACCGAGAAGGTGTCACCGATCGGACCCGCTTACTTCACACTCGACGCCACCACCGTGACGTACGGATTCCAGATCGCGACCGAGTCGGCGCCGGTCGTCTTCCAGGGCGAGATCGCCGTCCGCAACGCATTCGCCGCAGGAGGCTCGCCATGTCTGTGATCCGCAGGATGCTCGACCGCGCCCGCGCCACCCGCGGCACGCGCCCCGAACATGTCCGCACCGATGACACCGGCGCCATGCTCGTCGCCGTCATCGTCGTCATGCTGGTCGGCTTCATCATCGCCGCGACCATCGCGGCCACTGTGCTCTTCACCATCCGGGCCAACGCGAGCAACCGCATCGTCACGCAGGCGTTCATCGCCGCCGAATCGGGCCGCGACGCCGCGGTCGCCGCCGTGAACGATCGCATCACCGACGGCACGCTCTCGTGCCCGGCCGGCGGCGTCGCCGTGCCCGGCAGCTCGGTGGCAGGGCTCCAGTACGCGGCGTCGGTGCGCTGGGCGACCTCGGCGGACGTTCCCGCCGACTGGTCCTCGGTCGCCTCGGGGGCATCCGAGTACAGCACCTGCCCCACTGCGACCTCGAACTGGGTGGTCATCCACTCGGTCGGCACCGCCGACGCGAAGACCAGCACCGTGGATGCCGCCTACCCGTGGACAGTCTCGCCCGACACCCGACCCGCCGGCACGCTGGCGTACTTCGACGGCGAGTTCAAGGCGACCAAGTCGACCTACGCCGGCGACCTCGTCATCCGCGGCACCGAGGACTACGAGTGCAACAACGGCGCGGGCAACGAGATCAAGGGCGATCTCTGGGTCACCGATGCCGGTATCGACGTGACCGGCGACTGCCACGTGACAGGCAGCATCTACGCCTACGGCGTGATCTCGGTGGTGAACAAGAACTTCATCGTCGGCGGTGACATCATCACCGAGGTCGGCGACATCGATCTCGCGGCAGACGGAGTGAAGGTCGGCGGCGAGATCTACTCCGGCCGCAACGTCATCCTCTCCAAGAGCGGAACCGTCGGCACCACGATCAAAGCCACGGGAACGATCACGAACCCGCTGCCGACCGGTTGGACGCGCACGGACGGAACGCCGATCGTCCCGATGCCGGGTCAGCCGACGCCCGTCATCGAACCCCCGCTGGATGCCGTCTACGAGGCGACCGCATGGTTGGAGCTCGACCGCACGCTCGACTGGGGCACGGTGCCGGTGACCGGCAAGTGCAGCAATGCCGACATCCGCGCCGAGCTGGAGACCACCGGCGACCGGGTGATGATCGACCTGACCGGATGCTCGTCATCGACGTTCAAGCCCGGATCGTTCACGCTGCAGCGCGACGCGGTCGTGTACTTCCCGGCCGGCTCCGGCATGGACCTCGACCTCAGCGGCACGATCAGCGCCGGTGCTGCAGACCCACAGCTGATCATCATGCACGGCGACAGCAACCTCGCCGACGGCGTGCCCACCTGCGCCTCGGGCGCAGACAAGCTCGCCGTGGGCAGCGCGATCGGCGTGCGCACGATGATCTACACGGCGTGCGGCATCAACAACACCATCGCCCTGACGATGACCGGCCAGCTCTACATGGGCAACGACGGCCTGCACCTCAACGGCGGCACCTTCACCTGCGCGCCGATGGGCTGGTCGCCCGCGTTCAAGAACCTCAGCTGCGGTGTGAAGGGCAGCGGCGGCATCTTCGACCCGACCCGCACGACCGTCTCGCTCGGCACGCGCGCCTATCAGGCGGAGGGATGACATGCCTCCCGCCGCGATCTTCGTCACCGTCTGGGCCGGAGTGTTCGGACTGGTCATCGGATCGTTCCTCAACGTCGTCGCGTACCGCGTGCCCGCCGGCATCCCGCTCACTCGCGAGAGCCGCTGCCCGCGCTGCGACGAGCCGATCCGGTGGTGGCAGAACGTCCCGGTGATCGGCTGGCTCGCCCTGCGCGGGCGCTGCGCACGGTGCCGCGGCGGCATCAGCATCCGCTATCCGCTGGTCGAACTCGTGACCGGGGTGGTGTTCTCGGCCGTGGCGGCCGGAGTGATCCTCGCCCGCCCCTTCGATCTGCGGCCGGTGGACGGTGCGCAGTGGTTCGGCACCGCCGAATTCTGGGGCGTGCTGCTCACACTCGAGGTGTTCGCGGCGCTGAGCATCGTGCTCGCGATCATCGACCTCGACACACGGCGCCTGCCGAGCGCCATCGTGCTGCCCGGGTGGGCGGCGGTGGCGGCGCTGTTCGCCATCACCACGGTGTGGGCGGGGATCGAGTCGTCGACGGAAGTGCTGGCGATCGGCCCTTCGACAGGCTCAGGGGCTCAGGTGGTGGGCTCAGCGGCCCAGGTGGTGGGCTCAGGGACCCAGGCGGTGAGCGCAGGGACCCAGATGACGTGGATGCCGCTGCTCACCGCGCTCGCGGGAGGAGCCGCGCTGTACCTCTTCTATTACGTGGTGCGGTTGATCAGCCCGCGGGGCATGGGCGGCGGCGACGTGAAGCTCGCGGGGCTCGTCGGCACGGTGCTCGGATGGTTCGGCTGGTCGTCGCTGGTCGTCGGCGCGTTCGCCGCGTTCGTGCTCGCCGGCGTCTTCGGACTGGCGCTGATCGCGACCGGGCGCGCGCAGCGCCGCAGCGCCATCCCGTTCGGACCGTGGATGCTCGCCGGGGCGTGGCTGGGCATCGTGTTCGGCGAGCCACTGGGCCGCTGGTATCTCGGGCTGCTGGCCTGACCGGCAGCCGGCGAAGAGCAAAGACATGAAGAGCTGAGGGGCAAGGAGAGGGGAGAAGGGGATATGTCGAAGAGTCATGTCGGTGTGGAGATCACCGAAGAGAGCGTCCGGGCCGTGGAGGTGACGCTCGAGCGCACCCCGCAGGTGCTCGCCTACGGCGAGGTGCCGCTGCCGCCGGATGCCGCACGCGATTCCGAGGTGCTCGACGAGGGCGCGGTCGCGATCGCGATCCGCCAGCTGTGGAACGGCGCCCGCATCAAGGCGAGATCCGCGACTCTGGGGGTGGCCAGCCGGCGGGTGCTCGTGCGCGAGTACACCACGACCACCATGGCGCCAGACCTGCTGCGCCAGACCCTGCCGTTCCAGGTGCAGGACCTGCTGCCCGTGCCGGTGAACCAGGCGGTGCTCGACTACTACCCGACCTCGCAGGAGGGTGATCAGCTGCACGGACTGCTGGTCGCGGCCGTCGCCGAGACCGTCGAGGGGATGATCTCGGCCTTCGACCGCTCCAAGCTGCGCATCGTCAACGTCGACCTGACGGCGTTCGGCCTCGCCAGGGCGGCCGCATTGCTCGCGCCGCAGGGCACCGTCGCCGTCGTGCACATCGGCGACCACACCACGCAGATCGTCATCCTCAACGACGGTGCACCAGAGTTCGTCCGCATCACACCGGTCGACCTCGAGACCTCTGCGGTGCTGCGCCGCGCCAGGCTGGCCCCGGCAGAGGGCGTCGCCGTCCGTCGGCCCGAGCAGGTGGCCGTGCTCGATCCCGCGCACGCGGCGGCCAGCGCGCTGAACGCGCGTGGCGAGGCGAGTGGGGCGATCTCCGCGGGTGTCACGGTGCGCGGTGCGCTGCGCGGCGATGTCGGCCAGCGTCCCGTCGCCGACCTGATCGGCCGCATCCGCAGCACACTCTCCTTCTATCTGAACCGGCCGAGCGCGGCATCCGTGCAGCAGGTGCTGCTGTGCGGGGCCGGCTCGGCGGTCGACGGCGTCGCCTCCGGCCTCGCCGAAGCCTTGGTCGTACCGATCCGGCAGATCTCGCTCGCCGATGTCGCGGTCGTGCGCGGCGCGCCGCCGGCCGGCGAGTTCGGGCTCAACCTCGTCAGCACGCTCGGCCTCGCGCTCGGAAGGGGACGATGATGTCTCGCGCAGCATCCCTCACCGTCGGCGTCCCGCGCGTCAACCTGCTGCCCGGATCCGAGGTGGAGCGTCGCGCCCGTGAGCGCCTGACCGGCATCTGGGCGCGGGTCGTCGTCGCCGCGCTGGCGTTCACCGTCGCGCTGATCGGCGCGGGCTTCGCCTGGAGCGGATTCGCACAGCAGACCCTGGCCGCCGAGCAGTCGCGCACCACCGCCCTGATCGGCGAGGTCGGCGCGCTCGCCGACGTCAGCAACGCGCTGCAGACCGAACGCGACCTCGTCTCCTACCGGGCGGAGGCGATGGGATCCGACCTCGCGTGGTCCGGCATCCTCAGCAGGATCCGTGGTGCGCTCCCCGGTGACGTCACCCTGACCGGGTTCGACCTCACCCCCGGTGCGGTGCCCGCCGCCGGGGCGGCGAGCGCCGGCGCGACGGATGCGGCCGCAGCCGCCACCGCCGCGGTCGGGCTGACCGGGACGATCACCGTCTCCAGCGCGACACCGCGCGAGATGGCTCCGTACGTGCGCGCCTTGCGCGGCGTCGAGGGCATCGCCACGGCCGACGCGAACGCGACGGCTACGAGCAACGCCACCTCGGACGCCTACGTGTACACGATCGACATCACGTTCGATCAGACCGTGTACTCCCGCAGCTTCACCGCATCCGAGGAGGCCGAGAAGTGACCAGGCAGCTCATCACCCTCATCGGGGCGCTCATCACGGTCACCGTGGTCGCGCTGGGCGTCATGCTCGGCGTGCTGCCCCTCGTCGGCCGCGGGCTCACCGCGCTCGACCAGACCGATCAGGCCCGCAACACCAACGCCGTCTACTCCTCGCAGATCGACGCGCTCGAGGAGCAGAAGCAGCGGATGCCGCAGATCGAGGCCGAGCTCGCGGCCCTGCGCACGCAGATCCCGGCCGCGCCGCTCGTCGACCAGGTCTTCGCGATCATCGACGCGTCCGCCTCGGCCGCCGGGGTGCGCATCGACAGCATCACCCGCGGCGAGCTCGCCGCGTTCGCGCCGCGTCCCGAGCCTGAGCGCGCGGGGCTGGTCATGGCGCAGTACGACCCGTCCGCCGCGCCGGCGGCGGGTGCGGACGCCGCGGGAGGGGATCCCGCGGTCACTGGGGAGGCGCAGGCGGATGCCGTGGCGACGGATGCGGATGCCGCATCCGGCGCTGCCCCGGCGGCACCCGCCGACGCCGCCACCCCCGCCGACCCGGCCGCCGCCGACTCGGCAGCGGGCGCGGCGGCTGCGACCGACCGGCAGCAGGTGCCGATCACCGTCAGCGCGAAGGCCTACACGATGGAGGCCGTGCAGGCCTTCCTCGACGGGCTGCGCGGAGACGCACGGCTGCTCGCCGTCGACAAGGTGACCGTCACCGAGGGCACCGACGGGTTCGGCATCCAGCTCGAGGCCCTCACCTTCATGCGCACCGACGGGAGACTGTGATGGTCCTCAACCAGCTGACCGACCTGCTCGACACGGCCGCGCGCCTGGGAGCATCCGATGTGCACGTCACCGCCGGGGCGGCGCCGCTCATGCGTCTCGACGGCGACCTCGTGCCCGTCCCGGGGTACAGCGAGCGCATCGGCCGGGAATGGGCGGATGCTGCAGCACTGGCGTTGATGAGCGACGGCCAGCGCGCCGAGTTCGCGACGCGCCACGAGGTCGACCTCGCGCACGCGTCGCCCGGGACGGGACGCTTCCGCATCAACGTGTTCCGCCAGCAGGGCGAGATCGCGATGGCGCTGCGGTTCATCCCGGGTGAGGTCTTCACGATCGAAGAGCTGGGCGCGCCGGCCGTGGCGCACGAGCTCGCCCTGCGCCCCCGTGGCCTCGTGCTGCTGACGGGACCCACGGGCTCGGGCAAGTCGACGACGCTGACCGCGATGGTCGACGTCATCAACGGCACCCGGCCCGTGCACGTGGTCACCATCGAGGACCCGATCGAGTTCCACCACGAGTCCAAGCGCGCGCTCATCCACCAGCGCGAGATCGGCAGTGACACGGCATCCTTCGCCGAGGCGCTGCGCCGCGTGCTGCGGCAGGACCCGGATGTCATCCTGGTCGGCGAGCTGCGCGACCGCGAGTCGATCTCGACGGCCCTGTCGGCGGCCGAGACCGGCCACCTCGTGCTGTCCACACTGCACACGCAGGGTGCGGCGAAGTCGATCAACCGTCTCGTCGACGCCTTCCCTGCCGATCAGCAGGCGCAGATCCGCAGTCAGCTGGGCGACACACTGCAGGGCATCATCAGTCAGACCCTGCTGCCGCGCGCGCAGTCGAAGGGGCGGGTGATCGCCACCGAGGTGCTGATCAACACGCCCGCCGTGGCCAACCTCATCCGCGAGGGCCAGGTGTCGCAGCTGTACACCGCCATGCAGGCCGGCCAGTCCGTCGGCATGCACACGCTCGACCAGGACCTGCGCCGCCTCGTCGGCGACGGCACGGTCGCCGCCGCCGTCGCCCGCACCTTCGCCGCCGACCCGAAGTCGATCGAGGGCGTGCACGTGCGGCCCTCCGACCTCGACGCCGAGTCGTGGTCGACCTTCGCCGGCGGCGCGCAGCTCACGGAATGGGGTTCATGATGGCCATCGTCCAGGAGTACGAATACCAGGCGCTCGACCCCGGCAACGCCCGTCCCGTCAAGGGGACGATGGATGCCGCGAGCGACTCGGCCGTCGCCGCGAAGCTGCGCGCGCAGGGGCTCACCCCGCTGCACGTGGGGCTGGTCTCGAGAACCGGGCTGCGCCGCGAGATCGCGCTGCCGCGGCTGCGCAAGGGCGTGCCCGCGCAGACCCTGGCGGTGTTCTCGCGCCAGATGGCAGCACTGGTCAACGCCGGCCTGCCGCTGCTGCGCACGCTGACGGTGCTCGCCGAGCAGGCCGAGGACAAGCGGCTGCAGAGCGTGCTGCTGGCCGTGCAGTCCGACGTGGAGGGCGGCTCATCGCTGTCGGCGTCGCTGGCACGGCATCCGCATTTCTTCCCTCCGCTGATGATCTCGATCGTGCGCGTGGGTGAGTCTGGCGGTTTCCTCGGTCAGGCGCTCGAGTCGATCGCCGAGAACTATCAGAAGCAGTCCGAGCTGCACAGCAAGATCCGCGCGGCGACCACCTACCCGCTCGTGGTGCTCATCATCGCCATCATCGGCGTGCTCGCGATGATCACCTTCGTCGTACCGGTGTTCAAGAACATGTTCGCCGGGCTGGGCGGGGCGCTGCCGCTGCCGACGCAGATCCTGGTCACCCTGTCGGAGAACATGATCTGGGTGCTGCCGGCGCTCGCGGTCGCCGTGATCGTCGTGTGGGCGTGGTGGTCGCGCAACAGGTACACGGATGCCTACCGCCGCGTCGTCGACCCGCTGGTGCTGCGGCTGCCGATCTTCGGTCCGCTGACCACGAAGATGGCCGTCGCCCGCTTCACGCGGAACCTGTCGATGATGCTCGACGCGGGCGTGCCGATCATCCAGGCGCTCGCGATCGTCGGCCAGGCGTCGAACAACTGGAAGATCGAGCAGACCGTCCGCGAGATCCAGGAGTCGATCCGCGCGGGGCGCTCGTTCGCCGCGCCGCTGTCGAAGGCTGCGGTGTTCCCGCCGATGGTGGCGCAGATGGTCGCCGTCGGAGAGGAATCGGGCACGCTCGCCGAGATGCTCGGCAGCATCGCCGACTTCTACGAGGACGAGGTCGAGACGGCCACCGAGCAGCTGTCTTCGCTCATCGAGCCCGTGCTCATCGTCGGCCTGGGCATCATCATCGGCGGCATGGTGATCTCGCTGTACATGCCGATCTTCACGCTCTACGGAGACATGGCCAAGCAGTAGCGCGCATTAATAGGGAGCGGGTTGCTGAGCCTGGGGCCCTTCGAGAGCCTCAGGGACCCAGCAGGGTGAGTCGCGCTTGCTGAGCCTGCGGCCCTTCGAGAGCCTCAGGGACCCAGCCAGGAATGGGTTGCTGAGCCTGTCGAAGCATCTCCACGCCCCACTCCGGTCGTCGCTGCGCGCCGTCCGGAGCCTCGGAGCCTCGGGGGAGCGTGGCCCCTGTTCAAGACGGACGACCTTGCTGACGCTGGAGACCCTTCAGCCGGCCCGGCGACCGGGGAGCACACCGGCCGCCGGGGGCGTCTCACACCGTGACGCGGAGGATCTCCTCCATCGTGGTGATGCCGTAGGCGACCTTCGACCAGCCGTCGTCGCGCAGCGGCACCATGCCCTGCGACAGGGCGAGCTCGCGGATCCGGCCACCGGTCGCGCGTGACACCAGCGCGAGCTCGATCTCCTCGGTCACGTTCATGACCTCGTGCAGCGCCACCCGGCCGCGGTAGCCGGTGTTCGAGCAGGCCGAGCAGCCCACCGCACGGTGCACCCGCGCGCCCTCGGCCAGCTTCTGCGGCATCCCGATCGCCACCAGCATCTCGGCGTCGGTCTCGACCGGCTCCTGGCAGCGGGTGCACAGGCGGCGGGCCAGCCGCTGGGCGACCACGGCGCTCAGCGCGGTCGCCACCAGGAACGGCTCCGTGCCGATCTCGACCAGCCGCGTCAGAGCGCTCGGCGCGTCGTTGGTGTGCAGCGTCGACATGACCAGGTGACCGGTCAGCGCCGCCTCGACCGAGATCAGCGCGGTCTCGCGGTCGCGGATCTCGCCGACCAGCACCACGTCGGGGTCGGCCCGCAGGATCGATCGCAGCGCGGCCGCGAAGGTGAGCCCGGCCCGCGGGTTGACCTGGATCTGATTGATGTCGGGGATGCGGTACTCCACCGGGTCCTCGACCGTGATCACGTTCACCCGGGGGTTGGCCACCTCGCGCAGCGCCGTGTACAGCGTCGTCGACTTGCCCGAGCCGGTCGGCCCGGTGACCAGCACCATGCCGTGCGGGCGGGTGATCGCCTCGCGGAACGCCTTCTCGTTCGCCGTGGAGAACAGCAGGTCGTCCATCGTCGCGCTCTGGCCGCCGTTGTCGAGGATGCGCATGACGATCTTCTCGCCCCACACCGTCGGCAGCGTCGCCACGCGCAAATCCACGCCGCGCCCGTCGTGGATCACCGAGATGCGCCCGTCCTGCGGCACGCGCTTCTCGGCGATGTCGATGGACGACATGATCTTCAGCCGCGAGATGACCCCGTCCTGGATGCTGCGGTCGGCGCGCTGCATCTCATGCAGCACCCCGTCGATGCGGAACCGCACGGTCAGGCGGTGCTCGCCGGGCTCGATGTGGATGTCGCTGGCCCGATCGTTGATCGCCTGCGTGATGAGCAGGTTCACGAACCTCACGATCGGGGCGTCGCCATCCTGCTCGTCGAGATCCTCGGTGAAGGTCAGCTGCGATGACGACGACGCCTCGCCGATCTGCTCCGACAGGTCGGTCAGCTCGTCGTCCGAGCGCAGGAAGCGCTCGAACGCACGGTTCAGCGCATCCTGCGCGACCACGACCGGCAGGATCCGCAGATCGCTCACGCTGGCGACGTCGTCGAGCGCGATGATGTCGGTGGGATCGAGCATGCCCACCGTCAGGCGGTCCTGCACCAGTCGCAGCGGCATCAGCCGGTAGCGGCGGCAGAGCGCCTCGGGCACGAGGGCGATCACCTCGGGCTCGAACTCGAACTCCGACAGATCGATGAACCGATGCCCGGTGGCCAGCGACACCGCCTCGGCCACCTGCATCTCGGTGACCCGGCGTTCCTGCACGAGACGGCGCGGAAGATCCTCGCCGTCTCCGAACTCCTCGATCGCCGGTTGGATATCCTCGGCGCGAGCCGCGCCGGACAACACCAGATACTGCCCCAGACCGCGCACAGCAACCCCATCCCCTCGCGCTTCCATCCCCCCGCGGATCCCCATCCGAGAAGCGTCTGGGGCACATCGTAGAACCAAATCGGCCCCGCGTCGAGGGGTGCATGGCACTCCGGCGTGCACGGGGCGACCGGCACCCGCTGGGTAGGCTGGCGAACGTGACACCCGAGTCCACGGAACCCGACGATTCGGCGACCCCGGCGGTGATCCGGTTCGCGCGGCGACTGCCCCGGCCGATCGTCGCCGCGCTCGCCGGCGTGGCCGTCGTGATCGGCATCCTGCTCGTCATCCGCCCCACCACCGCCCTCGACGTGCTGGCGCTGCTGATCGGCGCCGGACTCGTTCTCGCGGGGCTTCTCGAGCTGCTCTTCCCGGTCACCCGCGGCGATCGCATCCGGATGCTGCTGGCCGCGGCGCTCGCCGCGACCGGCGTCGCTGTGCTGGTGCTGCCGGGCCTGACCGTCCGCGCGCTGGCCGTCGTCGTGGGCGTCACCCTCATCGTCCGCGGCGCGATCGGCGTGAGCGTCGTGGTGCTCGGTCGCGAGCGTCCGCTCGACCGGCGCGTCGCCGAGACGCTCGCCGGAATCGCCGGCGTCGTGTTCGGCATCCTCGCGATCGTCTGGCCCGACATCACCCTGCTCGTCGTCGCCGTCGTGTTCGGCGCGGCGCTCACGATCGCCGGTGCCGCGGCGCTGCTCCGGATGCTGTGGGCGGGCCATCCGCCCCGGCC